>NZ_CAURDT010000003.1:0-191568 GCF_963524015.1 uncultured Parvimonas sp.
GAACATTTGCCTTATTTAAAATCTTTTCTCCACTTACATTGTCATCAACTTTTACCCTGAATGTAACTTCAAATTTTTCGCCATTAGCTACTTTTTCTTTAGTCCAAGTAATTTTTCCATCCTTGAAAACACCGTTATTATCAGCAGAGTCTTTAACATAAGTTGTATGTTCTGGAATCTTATCAGTTATTGTTACATCTTGTTCTTTTCCAGTTGTATTTGTATAAGTAACTTTGTAAAGTAGTTCTTGTCCCGCTTTTACTTCTTTACCATCGATACTCGCTTTATCGTCTTTACTATCAAATACATCTTTTACTGGTTTTGTAGGTGTTGGGTTTGTTGTTTCGTTCGTATCGTAACTATTCTTTCCTTCAACTACATTTGCTTTATTAAGAATTTTTTCACCATTTACGTTTTTAGCAACTTTTACCCTAAATGTAACTTCGAATGTATCTCCATTGGCTACTTTTTCTTTAGTCCAAGTAATTTTTCCATCCTTGAAAACTCCGTTATTATCAGCTGAGTTTTCTACATAAGTTGTATGTTCAGGAATCTTATCAGTTATTGTTACTGTTTGTTCTTTCCCAGTAGTATTCTTGTAAGTAACCTTGTAAAGTAGTTCTTGACCAGCCTTTACTTCTTTACCATCAATGCTTGTTTTATCATCTTTACTGTCAAAAACATTTTTTACTGGCTTTGTCGGTGTTGGATTTGTTGTTTCATTTGTATCATAATCATTATGTCCATCAACCACATTTGCTTTATTAAGAATCTTTTCACCATTTACATTTTCATCAACTTTTACCTTGAATGTAACTGTTAAAGAATCACCATTTTCAACATCTTTAACCCACTTAATAGTTCCACCATTTTCTACACCATCATTATCTGCAGAAACAAATGTTGTATGTTCTGGAATCTTATCAGTTATTGTTACAGTTTGTTTTGTTCCTGTAGTATTTTTGTAAGTAACCTTATAAAGTAGTTCTTGACCTGCTTTTACTTCATTACCATCGATACTTGTTTTATCATCTTTACTATCAAATACATCTTTTACTGGTTTTGTTGATGTTGGATTGTGAGTTTTGTTTGTATCAGTTTCATTAAATCCATCTTTAACATGAGATATGTTGTCTATTGGATTACCATTAACATCATCATTAACTTTTACTTTAAAACTAACTGTTAGAGAAGCTCCATTTTCAACTTCCTTAACCCATGTTATTACTCCACCATTTTCTACGCCATCATTATCTGCAGAAACAAATTTACTATATTGCGGAATTTTATCAGTTATTGTTACAGTTTGTTTTGTTCCTGTAGTATTCTTATAAGTAATATCATAACGCAATTCATCTCCTGCTTCTACAATCTTACCGTCAATACTAGTAGTATCACTACCTTTAAAAACATCTTTTTTAGGTTCAGACGGCGTATAAACAGTAACTGGTTTAGATTTAACAGTATAGTCATTATTTATAGTCAAATCAAAATCATTATCATATTTTGTTCCTTCTTTTGTTACTTTACCAGTAATAATAGGAGCAGATATTTTTATTTCTTTATTTAAATCAGCATTAATTGTATTTAAATATTCTGCTTTTGCAGTAAATGTAATTTCATTAGTGTCCTTATCATAATTTACATCATAGTTAGAACTTGCTTGTTTTGTACCATCTAAATCAACTTCATATCCTGATGGAAGCTTATCCTTAAATGAAAGTGATTCAAGCTTTTTATGTCCAGCTGGTAAATTTGCAACATTTAATACAAATTTAACAACAGAATTTGTAGCAACAGTTTTATTATTTATATCAGCATCACTTTGATTAAGAACTTTCTTTTCAACCGGTGGTTGATAGAAAAATACATCATAATGGTATTTAGCTTCTACCTTTGGACATTTTGGTTCAGTTGGAGGTGTTGGTTTTGTTGGTTCCATTGGTTTAATTGGAATACCTTTAGCTTTTATTTTTGAGTTAAGAGCAAACCAAATATTACCACAGTTACTAGATGACATTTCATAATTAACTGTCTTACCTTTTGCCCTTCCAACAATTGCTCCATACCAACTTAGTGGAGAAGTTGCTGTATCCCATTGACCAGTTGTATACTTAGAGCCATCTTCTATATTTGCATTACTAGTATTGGAATAAGCAGAGCCACTATGATTTTTAATACTAGAACCATTTATTTCTAGTAATTCTCCATTGAAATTTCCCACTCTTTCAATAGCATTTCTGTAATTTGGTAACACTTTTGGAATATGTCCTTTGTTAAGAGAAGCAAAACTCAATAACCCTCCTGTTAAATCTACAGGTTTCCCATTTTCATCAAAAAACTCAACATTAACAGAAATATTAGTGTTACCAAAAAAATCTGTGTACCAAATTGTCTTAGTAGGATCTTGTTTGATAATAACAGGAACTTTATTTGGTAATGGTGATGTTGATTTCAAAGTGTATTTAAATACTGCTTTTGTGATTTTTACACCATCCATATAAGACTTTTGAAGATTAGTATAAGTTACTGTTACAGTTTTTCCCTTTTCCAAAACCACTCTAGCATCACTAGAAATTATTTCATTTGATGTACCTTTAAATCCTTTATTTAATGCATCAAAATACGCATATCCCCAATGTCCTTCTTTATATCCCCAAGATCTAACGGTAGAGTCAAATTCACTTTGTGAATATACCTTTGATCCTGAAATACTCATCTTAGCTTGAGGCTCAGAAGAAAACTTTAAGTTTTGAGATACTGGTTGAGATAAATAACCATCTTCCTTATTATGCTTTTTCAACTCTTCCATTGACTTATTATAAGCCTCTAAATCCTTATCATATTGTTCCTTCGCTTTGTTATATCTTTCTAAGGCTTCGTCATATTTCTTCTTTTCTGCCTCATAAGCTTGAGTATCTTTGTTGCATTTTTCGATTGCTTCTTTAGCTTTTTTTAGCTCTTGTATTTGTTGAGCATAATCAGCCTTAACTTCAGCCACTTTAGCATCCACATCTGCTTTTGTCTTCACAGTTCCCTTTTCTTCAGTAGGAGTCTGTGTAGGATTTACTCCCAAATCCTTAAGTTCTTTTACAGCTTTATCCAATTCAGTATGATTAGCATTTATTTCTAAACCCTTAGCTGAATCAGCTGCATGAACTTGAGATGCAATTGGCATAAGCAATGCGAATATAGTAAGCATAGATACCAATTTGTTAATGATTTCCCTTTTCTTCACTATCTATTTCTCCTTTCAATAAGAAATATTAATTTTTTACATCAAAAAAATTTAATATTAGAATACAAAAGTCCTCAAAAAAAATTAATATTCCTATTTTTCTAATATTTTTAAAAATCATATTTTTAAAGAAATCTTTTCACTATATTTTATCATATTTTCTAATTTAAGTCCATAATTTTTTCAACAAATGTTTAATTTTTTTGTCATAATGCAATTAATTTTACATCAGAATTTGAATATATTATATTTTAATTACTGTATTTTGCGCTAAAAATTAAAAATTATTTAATTCAAAGTAACTCTTTTTTACTTAAGATTATTCCAATTATATATTTTAATATTATTCATAATCTCCTCTTAAATCATCTAGAATTCTCCATCCATCACTTGTGTAATGCTTATTTTTAATAGGTATTACCGCAGTTACAAATAGAGATAGATTATGATAAAATAAGAAGCACAAACACCAATATAATAATCCAGTCTTGTCAGTACAAAAGTTAAATAGATATATAATTATGAAAATAATTAAAATTAAGTTTACCAAAGGTCCACCAGCGCTAACCATAATTGAATTAAGTTTATTATATTTTTTAAAATTGTAATAAATATGACCAGTTAGCATTTTTGGATAAATTGTAAATCTTCCAATTTCAAGTGATTTTTTCCCTTTTGATCCAATCTCAATTCTCCAATTATTCTCACGATAAAATATAAGATACATTATCAAATGACCCATCTCATGAAAAAATATTGATATAAATAATAGCCCCCACATAAATGGTATCATTAATATCCATTTAATTATAAACATTAGTACATCCATGATATTCTCCTTATATAAAATAAGCATCTCAATAATATAAATATTATTATGTCTAGCATTATAAGAAAACCTTTTTATTATATTTAAAATGTAATGCTTTTATCTATAAGTATATTGTATCAAATACATTTTTTATGTCAATAATTTTTTTGACTTCTTAATTTATACAATTAAATATATTAAAAATAGACTATTTCTTTTAAAAATTATTACCCACAAAAAAACTCCGCTAGTAAAACTAACGGAGTTGGTGCAGAAAAAGGGATTCGAACCCTCACAAGCTTTGCTCACTACCCCCTCAAGATAGCGTGTCTACCAGTTCCACCATTTCTGCATAATTCGGACTTAAAAAGCCCGTTACTAACCTAATCTATTCGGAAATACTTTACATTCCATTTTTTTTGCTGATGGACAAGCTGCACATCCGCCTAAAGCTGTCTCTCTCAACGTTTCAGGTAATGCATTTCCAACTTCATACATTGCTTGGACTACCTCATCAAAAGGCACTATACATTCAACCCCAGCAAGTGCAATATCACTTGCAACAAGAGCATTAATAGTTCCTGTTCCATTTCTTAATGCACAAGGAAATTCTACAAGCCCTGCTACTGGATCACAAACCAATCCCAATACAGAAAGCATTGCAAAGGATGAAGCTGTCAAAGATTGTTCTGGAGTTCCACCATGCAATTCAACTATTGCAGCTGCACTCATTGCCGCTGCTGCACCACATTCAGCTTGACACCCACCTTCAGCTCCAGAGATTGTTGCATTTGTTGCAATAATTCTCCCAATTGTTCCAGAAACTAAAAGTGCCATTAACATTTCATCATCAGTAAAATTATATTTATCTTGTATCCAAGAAAGACTTCCTGGTAAAATTCCTGCTCCACCAGCAGTTGGTGCTGCAACAATTTTTCCCATTCCTGCATTTACTTCTGAAGTTGAAAAACCTCTAGCAATTGCTGTAACCATAGACTCTCCTAAAATACTTTTTCCACTTTGTGCATATCTTAAAATTTTCTTTGCATTTCCCCCAGTTATTTTGAATGGATTGATTTTATCATTCGTTATAACATCAGATGCTGAAGCTTTCATTACTTCATAAGTTTCCCTAAGCATCTCTAAAAGTTCTTCCTCTGTTATACCCATTTCTTCTAGTTGATGTTCTAATGCAATTTCACTAATTTTTTTGTTTTTTTCTTTACATAATCGTAATAATTGTGCTCCTGAAGAAATCATATAACCTCCTATAATGGTTTTAAAATCATACATTCCAACATATCTGGTAGCTTACTTATTCTATAAATAGCCATTTCATCAATTCCACCATCAATTTCCATAATTGCTGATGCAACTCCCTCTTCTCTATTCATAACTAAACTACCTATGTTTATCTTATTTTCAGCTAAAATTGTACTAACTTGTGCAATCATTCCATATCTATCATTATATTTAAGGATTATTGTGTTATAAACTCCCCCAAATTTAACGTCAACCCCATTAATATTTGTAATTTCAATGGCTCCACCACCAATAGAAGATCCTATTACATAAAAGCTCTCTCCATTTGGATCAATAAATTCAGTTTTAACTGTATTTGGATGTGCAAATAACAAGTCCATAGGAACAAAGGAAAAATCTATACCTCTACTTTTAGCAATATTTAAAGAATCTCTTATTCTTTCATCATCAGTATCATAACCTAGTATTCCACCTACCAAAGCTCTATCAGTTCCATGACCTTGATATGTGTTTTTAAAACTACCATGTAAATGAAAAATTACTTTCTTTATATCTCTTGCATAAATAATTTTCGAAATTCGTCCAAGCCTACAAGCTCCTGCAGTATGAGAACTTGAAGGCCCAATCATTATAGGACCAATAACGTCAAAAAGTCCATAGTTTTTCATTATTTTTTCACAACTCCTTCAAAATTATTAAACAAGTCTCCTTGTCTAAAATTATTTTTCTCCATTTTTTCTAAAATTTCATCTCTAATTTTCCACCAACTCGTATTCCAATTACAAAATAAACTGTTTTCTTCAGGAACACGACCAAGCAGTCTTTGTAAAACTATTTTTTTATCTAAATTTCTTAAAAAAGAAATAACTAAGTCAATAAATTTTTCCTTACTTATTAATTCTATTTCACCTTTTGAATACATTTCTCCTAAAACTGTATTTTTTACAATATAGAGTGAATGTAATTTTACCTCTTCAACTTTTAGAGCAGATAAAATTTTTGCAGACTCTACCATATCCAATTCATCATCCCAAGGAAGTCCAACGATGATATGAGTACAAACTCTAAACCCAAATTTATGAATTAAATTAACAGCATTTATAAATTCAGCCAAAGTATGACCTCTGTTGAGTTTTATCAAAGTTCTATAATTTACAGTCTGTAATCCCAATTCAAAGTCTATCTCTAAATTTCTGTTCTTTTGAAAATTCTTTAAAAATAACAATTGCTCTTCTAAAATACAGTCTGGTCTTGTTGACAGAGAAATCCCAATTATGTCCTCATCAACAATACTATCTTCAATCATCTTTTTAAAATCTTCCATTCCAAGATATGTATTAGTAAAATTTTGAAAATAGACAATAAATTTTTTTGCATTATACTTTTTTGAAATATAAGACTTATTTCTCAAAACTTGTTCTTCTACTGACATGGAAATATTACAATTTTCAAAAGAACCGCCTTCTTCTCCACAAAAAATACAACCACCTGTTGAAATGTTACCATCTCTATTTGGACAGCTCAAATTCAATTTAACAGGTAGTTTATAAACTTTTTCTCCATAAATATCTTTAAGATATTTTGAATAGGTTCTGTAAAAATCTTCCTCTAACATTATAATTCCTTCAATGCTTCTAAAACTTTTATTGCATGGTCTTTAGCTTTTACATTTCTAAATTCTTTTAAAATATTTCCCTTGTCATCCAGAATAAATGTAGATCTAACAGTTCCCATATACTCCTTACCACACATTTTCTTTAGTTTCCAAACATCAAAATACTCTTGAATAGAAATATCTTCATCAGAAACCAATTCAACAGTTAAATTATGTTTTTCAATAAATTTCTTGTGGCTAGCAAGAGAATCTTTACTAACTCCAATAACAACTGCATTTAACTTTTCAAATTCATCTTTAAGTTCGCTAAATTGAATAGCTTCCAAAGTACAACCTGAAGTATTATCCTTTGGATAAAAATACAATACTATCTTCTTTCCTTTAAACTTATCTAAAGAAAATTCACCATTTATTCCATTAAACTTTAAATTACAAGCCATTTTTTTCTCCTATAACATCCTTAAATAATTTCTTCAACTCGAAATATACCCCATCCTCGTTGTTTGTAAATTCAGTAACATTATTTGTCAAAGATTTTAGTTCATCAATTCCATTTTTCATTGCAAAACCAATTCCTGAATTTTTAATCATTGATTTATCATTAAATTCATCACCGAAAGATACTACATCTGAAAGTTCAATATTTTTACTCTTAAGATAATTAGTTATAGCAACCCATTTATCAGCTTTTTCAGATTGAAATTCCAAAACTTTTTTTCCATTTGGAATCATATATCTATTTTTAACCAAACTATTTTCATCTTTAAATAATCCATAAAATTCATCAATCTTTTCTTTTTGATCCAAGAAAGCTATACATAAAACAGTTTCTAAAGATTTCATATCAACTTGGCTGAAATACCTAATACTATCTGTGGCAATCTTTTTATCTACAATATTTTCTTCAAAATGACTTTTCTTAGGTTGCCCATCTTTAATCGCAAGATGATAACCATCGACAAAAGAATCTACATAAACATAAGGATTCATTCCACAATCTAGAGCCTTATTATAAACTTCTAAAAACTTAGAATTATTTACATATTCAACATTTACTAATTTACTAGATTCCTTAAATCTACTCATTGCTCCATTATTTGCACAGACCATTATATCTCTTTTTAAAGGTTGTAAAAAGCCTGATGCCATATAAAAATGTCTACCTGTAGCAATCACAACCTCAATACCATTTCCTATTAAATTGTCCAATAAAGTAAAACTACGAGGAGATATTTTTTTGTCATCATCTAACAAAGTTCCATCTAAATCTAAACAAACTGCTTTTAACATAAACACCTCTTTCAAAAAAATAAAGTGCCGATAACGGCACCTTATAGACTTTAATCCTATTCGTCGTCTTCTTCAACTAAAGCGTCAAATGCATCAGAAACCTTATTGAATTCTTCATCATCTTCGATTTCTTCAACTTCATATTCTCCGTCTTCTTTTTCTATATATTTGCAAAGTAATATACTTCCGTCTTCTTGACTTTGAAGAGCCATATATTCTTTTTCTTCAACTTCAAAAACTCCTATAACTTCAAAAGTTTCTTCTTTTCCATCTTCATTTTCAAAAACTAATAACTCAGCTTCCATTTCTTCTTCGCAACCGCAACCACAGCCACATCCACAGCCTTTGTTTTCTTCCATTTTGTATGTCCTCCTTAAAATTTTTTAAAATCTTAAATTTTAAATTGATAAAATATATTTCTCACAAAATTATGAAATATATATCTACAATAATGATACCACATTTTTAAGAAAAAGCATAGCTTTTAATTAAAATTTTAAAAATTTTTCATTAATTTCTCTCTAATCTTACATTTCCAGCTTTTGACCTTAGACTTATTCTTACAGTTTTCTCACCAGTAGCATTTCTATAAAAATTCTTATCAACATAAGAGTTTCCCATATTAGACTCTACATCAACATCATAGTTATTTCTTTCATTAAATACTAAGGAACATTTTATATTTCCAGCATTGTTTTCAACCTCTAATAGACTAGAAACCTCAATATTTTTAAATTTAATATTTCCCGCCTTATTTTCAATTTTATAAAGATTTGATTTAGAATTATTAACCTCAATATTTCCGGCCTTACTATCTAAACTTATAGAATTTGAATTAGTAATATTTTCTAGATAAATATTTCCTGCTGAGTTCGACAAATCAATATTATCAGAATTAAGATTATTTAATTTACAATTTCCACTTTTTAGATTTATATTAATATTTTTAATTGTAACATCTGAAATATCTAAGTTACCACTGAAATTATCAAAATTTAGTTTTTCCAATTCACTTTCAGAAAGATATAAAATAAAAGATTCATTAGTCGTTTTTCCATTAACCAAATAATCTTTTATATGATTAAGATTAATACCTATTTTAAAAGAAAAATTACTAGCTTTTTCGATACTTTTAATAGATAACTTTTCATTAATTAAATTAATTGTATAGTCTTCTTCGTTTTTAGCGTAGTACTCAATATAATTTTTTCCATTTTCTGATTTTCTAATTTCAAAATTAGAATTAAACAAATTTACCTCTACTAATGAAATCTTATCTAAATCTTTAGTATATTTATTTATTTTTTCGTTCTTATACATATTATAACTATCTATATCTGCATCTACCAAATAACCTAACCCACCTGATTGTATTCCTGAAAACAAAAATACAAATTCTAAAATTAACATTAAAATAGAAAATTTAAACATTTTTTTATTCATAAATTTCACCTCTTTTTCTAGAAATAAAAGAAATGGACTTCTTAAATAATTTTATCAAAATATTAACTACTACATTACCTGTAATAAATAGTAAACCGGTTATCCCCAAAACAATCAGACCACTACCAAGTAAAATCATTCCTCCAGAAACAGATGAACTAAAAATTGTAATTATTCCTACAACAGCTAGCTTAATTGTTATCAATATCCCCGCAAAAACAAAAGAAAAAGAAGCTAAAACTAGTGATAAACAAACTATAAAAAACGAAAAAGTTATTGCAATTGCGGCAATTGTAAGAGGAATTCCTATCGGAGCAGCAAAAATACAGAGAATAGCAATTAAAAAAGTTCTTGAAATTCTATTTTCTCCAAAGTAAAAAAATTTATCCTTACTTTCTCCCTTTGAAATATTTTCATTTAATAGCTTTGATAGAATTTCACTTGCAGCAACGCTTGGAGATCCTAATTCTCTAATTAAATCTTTCTCACCTTCAACACCAACTTCATCAAAATATTCTTCAAAATAATTCATAGTATCATCATAATCTTTTTTTGGTAATTTTTTCAAATACTTTGAAAGCTCTCTAAGATATTCTTCTCTATTCATCAGACAATCCTCCTATAATTATTTTGTCAATTTCATCTCTGTAACCAATCCACTCTGACTTTAAAAATTTAAGTTGAGTTTTTCCACTAGATGTAATTCTATAATATTTTCTCTTTCTTCCATTAAATTCATCATCATATGTTGTCAAAAATTCATTTTGCTCCAATTTTTTTAAAATTGGATAAAGAGTTGATTCTTTTATATCTGAAATTTTTTTAACACTCTGGCTAATTTCATAACCATAAGAATCTTTAACATCTATAATTGATAAAATTAAACACTCAATTAACAATGCTGAAATTGGATAATACATATTTCACCTCGATTTAAATTTATAATATATAATTTTTTAATATATAAAATTTTTATATATAATTTATTTATATATTATCATAAAAAAAATATTTTGTAAATACATTTTTAAAAATTTTTTATTAACAATTTTTTATTGTGAAACAACAAGGTTCCGGGTACCCTCCCGATGCATAGCATCGTGGAAGGGTGGGGTTCTTATTGTAAAAAATAGAATTCTAAAATATCAATTTTATTACAATTGTAGTGAAAAGATATTTTTGAATAATATTATTTGTATTCTTTTATAACTGGAAGATTTATTACTAAAAAATGTTATTATGAGACATCAAATGATAATTAAAAAAGAAAAGAACTTTTTATAAAATTGTGGATAAGTTGAATAACTTGTGGATAAGTGGATATTTTGACCTTTATTTTGTGGATAACTTTTATAAAAATGTGGGATAACTTTTAATTTTTTATAGGAAATCGGGAAAAAATTGTTTATTTTAACATTATCAATAAGGACCCCACAACTCCACGATGCTTTACAATAAAAAAGTTTATCAAATATAAATCTGATAAACTCTTTTAAATAATAGAATTATAAACTAAAAACAAAATATTTTTTTAATTAATTATTTTTTACTTTTAAACATTCTTAGATAAAGAATATAAACTATATATCCAAATCCTGCAATTGCTGCTAAATAAACAAGAATAGATATATATAGCATTACTGTTGATAAATGTCTTAAGGCTGACTTTAAAAGCAATCCAGCTACTACAACAACAACATTTGCACCTATAAAGTATAAATTCTTAGTAAGTTTAAAGAAGTCATTCTTCTTATCAAGAACAATACTTTTATAAATCATAACAAGAATTAATACAATTGATAAGAAAACTAAGAAGTGAGAAAAATCTCTAAGATTAGCAACTGTTCTTAAACTTGAATACTTAGAAGCAGCTTTTGTTATTCCAGATAAATAATTTTCTGTACTGCTTCCTCCTCTACCAAGACTACCTACACTTATAAGTTTTATAACCATATAAAGTAAATCAAGTACAAAAACTACTGAAATACCACACATTATATATTCTAACAAATTCTTCTTAGAAACAAACTTGTCAAAGCTTTCTTTAACATCAACTTGAGATTCTTCACCTTCATTAGAATTAGCATTAGTTTCAACAGTTTTTTCTTCAACAATCTTTTCTTCTTCTATTTTTTCTTCAACAACTTTTTCTTCAGCGTCATTTACTTCAACAGATTCTTTAATAGTTTCTTGTTCTTTAATTTCTTCAACTGGATTTTCTTCATGTTTTTCTTCTAAGTTTTCCTTAGTTTCAAAATCATCATTTTTTAAATCATCCATAATATCCCTCCTAAAAAATAAATTATATAATTGCATTCATTATACTATTTTATTATACTATTATATAAAAACTTTTGCAAGTAATTGTATAAAATGGATACTAAAAAAGCTGTTGCAATTCGCAACAGCCTTTTTTATACTTGTTTAGCTATTATATCCTTAACTTTCATAAGTCTTGTAATAGTAGCCCTTTCATTTTCATCTAATTTCATTCTAATGAATTTAATTGTTTCTTCCAAATCAGGAATTGTTCTATACTCAAGAGCATTTACCCTTCTACGAGTCTTTTCAATTTCATCTGCCATTAATTGACAAGCTTTTTCAACTTCTGCAAGTTCTAATAGCTTATCCATTACTGAATGTAATTCTAAAATCGCATCGTCAAGTTCAGAAGAAGTTTGAGCATAACCATAAGGGAATATTGCTCCACTTGATTCTGTTCTGTCAAATTTCATTTTAGGAATATTTACACTCATTACATTTTTTGTTTCAATGGCAACGGATACCTGTTCTTTTGGAAACGCCACAGCTTGTTCCAAAAATTCAGGACTCATAACAGCACTCGCTAAAAGAAAAGATTTAAATGAGTTTGAGAGTTCTTCTTCAACTTCAAGACGAAGTTTTTTGTTTTTTCTAATCATTTCAATAAATCTTCTCATAAGTTCATCTTGTTTATCTTTAAGAAGTTTATGACCTCTTTTAGCAGTTACAAGTCTTCCTTTGAGATTAGAAAGAGCCATACGTGTAGGATTTACATTTAGCTTTGCCATCTATATCTCCCCTTTATTCTGTCTTTCCTAAATATTTATCAATATATTCCTCTCTAATTCTCTTAAGTTCTGTTCTTGGAACTATACTTAATAATTCCCAACCTAAGTTTAAAGTTTCTTCTATCGTTCTGTTAGTATCATATCCTTGGTCAACATATTTCTTATCAAAAGCATCTGCAAATTTTGCGAATGCTTTATCTGCTTCTGATAATGCTGATTCACCCAAGATTACTGCCAATTCACGAGCCTCTCTACCAGAAGCATAACCAGCATAGATTTGGTTCATTGTATCTGCATGATCTTCTCTTGTCTTTCCTTTACCGATACCTTTATCTTTAAGTCTTGATAATGAAGGAATTACAAAAATTGGAGGTTGAATACCTTGTTTATATAATTCCCTTGAAAGAATAATTTGTCCTTCTGTTATATATCCTGTAAGGTCAGGTATTGGATGGGTGATGTCATCTTCCGGCATTGTTAAAATAGGAATTTGTGTAATTGAACCAGGTCTACCTTTAAGTCTTCCTGCTCTTTCATAAATTGTTGAAAGGTCAGTATATAGATATCCCGGATAGCCACGACGTCCCGGAACTTCTTTTCTTGCTGCAGATACTTCACGAAGTGCTTCCGCATAATTTGTAAGGTCAGTTAAGATTACCAAAACATGCATTCCCTTTTCAAATGCTAAATATTCTGCACAAGTAAGAGCCATACGAGGTGTTGCAATTCTTTCGATTGCAGGGTCATTTGCAAGGTTCATGAATAATACTGCTCTATCTATCGCACCAGTTTTTGTAAAGTCGTCAATGAAAAATTGAGCTTCTTCAAAAGTAATTCCCATTGCTCCAAATACTACGGCAAATTTTTCTCCACTACCAAGTACTTTTGCTTGTCTGGCAATTTGCGCAGCTACATTGTTATGTGGAAGACCTGAACCTGAGAATATAGGTAATTTTTGTCCTCTAACTAATGTATTAAGTCCATCTATTGTAGAAATACCTGTTTGAATAAATTCTGAAGGATAATCTCTTGATACAGGATTGATTGGAGATCCGTTAATATCAATCTTCATTTCAGGAATAATTTTTGGCCCCTTATCGATAGGATTACCAAGGCCGTCGAAAATTCTTCCTATCATATCTTCAGAAACTCCAAGTTCAAGAGGATGACCTAAAAATCTACAAGATGTATCTCTTAAGTTAATTCCTGCTGAACCTTCAAACAATTGAACCATTGCCTTATCGCCATCAATTTCAAGAACTTTCCCTCTTCTCTTTTCTCCGTTTTGAACTCTAACTTCAACTAATTCTTCGTATTTAACACCTTCAACACCTTCAACAACCATCAAAGGTCCTACTACTTCTTTTACTGTCTTATACTCTTTAAGCATTAGAGTTACCTCCTTCGCTTATTAATTTTTCTATATCAGCTTTAACTGTTTCGAATAATTCATCAAACTTTTCCAATTCATTTTCAGAAATATTTTTACTTCTTGTTATTCCTTCACGAGATTCAATCTTCAAAATTTCATCAAGATATACTCCTGCATCTAAAGCTTTTTTTGCTTCATCATAGAAACCTAAAATAAGATTTAACATTTTGAATTGTTTTGGAAGAGAACAATAAGTATCAACTTCGTGGAAAGCATTTTGTTGTAAGAAGTCTTCTCTTAAAGACTTAGCAACTTCTAGCTTTAATTGATCCGTTTCTGAAAGTGAATCTCTACCTACAAGACGAACAACTTCTTGCAAATTTGATTCTTCTTGTAAAAGTGCCATTGATTGTATTCTATGTGCAGAGAATTTTCTATCAATACTTTCATCCATAAACTTATCCATCTTATCTTGATATAATGAATAAGAATTCAACCAGTTAATAGCAGGGAAATGTCTTCTATAAGATAATGCATAGTCAAGTCCCCAGAATACTTTTACAATTCTAAGAGTAGCTTGTGAAACTGGTTCAGAAATATCTCCACCAGGAGGAGAAACTGCACCAATTACTGTTAAAGCACCTTCTCTATCTTCACCTAGACATTTTACATAACCAGCTCTTTCATAGAAGTCTGCAACTCTGGATGCAAGATATGCTGGATATCCTTCATCACCAGGCATTTCTTCAAGACGACCGGACATTTCACGAAGTGCTTCTGCCCAACGAGAAGTTGAGTCAGCCATAAGTGCAACTGAATATCCCATGTCTCTAAAGTATTCTCCGATAGTAATACCTGTATAGATTGAAGCTTCACGAGCAGCAACTGGCATATTTGAAGTATTTGCTATTAGAACTGTTCTTTTCATAAGTGATTGACCAGTCTTAGGGTCTAAAATTTCAGGGAATTCCATAAGAACATCTGTCATTTCGTTTCCACGTTCTCCACAACCTACATAAACTACAATTTCTGCATCTGCCCATTTAGCAAGTTGGTGTTGAACTACTGTTTTTCCTGAACCAAAAGGTCCTGGAATTGCTGCAGCTCCCCCCTTTGCAACTGGGAAAAATGTATCAATGATTCTTTGACCTGTTACAAGTGGTCTAATTGGATCCAATTTTCTTGAATATGGACGGCCACGACGTACTGGCCATTTTTGAATCATATTTAATTCTTTAATTCCATCATCAGTTTCTATTTTACAAATTATTTCATCAACTGTATGATAACCAGGTAAAATTTCAACAATTTTACCACTTACAGCTGGAGGAACCATAATCTTATGTGAAACAACTGTTGTTTCTTGAACTGTTCCGATTATATTTCCTTCTGAAACTTCATCACCAACATTTACTGTTGGAACAAAATCCCATCTTTTTTCTCTATCTAAAGGTGATACACTTACTCCTCTTAAAAGGAAATCTCCTGCTTTCGCTTGTAAAGCTTCAAGAGGTCTTTGTATACCGTCAAACATTTGTTCTAACATTCCAGGTCCAAGTTCAATAGAAAGTGGACTACCTGTTGAATAAACATCATCTCCAGGTCCAATACCTGTAGTTTCTTCATAAACTTGAATTGAGGCTCTATCACCTCTCATTTCTATAATTTCTCCAATGAGCTTATTATCAGAAACTTCAACAACATCATATACGTTCGCGTCTTCCATTCCTTCTGCTACTACAAGAGGTCCGGAAACTTTAATAACTTTACCGACTTTCAATATAAGCCCTCGCTTTCTATAATATATTTGATCCAACAGCTTTTTCAACATTCTTGTTGATATTTTCTAAGCCTATATTCAAACTACCCCTGTTGCTAGGTATTAAAATTACTGCTGGAATAACTTCATTGTTATATCTTTGAATAGTTTCGGGAATATCTTTTGCCAATTGCTCAGTAATATAAATAATCCCATATCCTTCTTTTGCTAGTTTGTCAATAATTCTTCTGGCATCATTGCCTTCGATTGCAGTAAAAACATGAACTCCAAGAGCTCTAAAGGCAAGAACAGAATCCTTATCGCCAATTACAGCTATTTTATACATAAACTTCACGCAACCTTTCCTTTATAAATTCAGGAGATAAACCATTGACCTTTCCTACTAAAATAAGTCTTAAATTTTTAATTTCCAATTCTTTAGCAAAAAGAAAACTAAAAATAACTTCAGCTCCATAGTGGATTGATTTAGTTTTTCTTACTATTTCAATTAAATAATCATCCATATTTTTTTCAAAACTATTAAGAGAACTAGTATTCCTATATTCATCTACTATTTTTGCTAGAACTCTACCAATCTTATATGACTTAAGCTTAATTGGTAAAACTTCTATATCATCGTAGAACATATCTAAAATCCTTTCAGTTTCGATATCTCCACCTTTTATTAAAACTTTTTCCAAAGTTTCTTTTACTTGATTTTGTTTTCTACATCTTATAAAAGTTCTCAGATTAATAAAATCAATCATTGCTCTAAAATATTCAGAAATCATATCAAGTTTAAATTCTTCCGCTAAGCTCAAAACTTTTTCAAAGTACTTTTTATCTATAAAGATGTCAATATCTTGAGGGTCTTTTGTTTTATCATAAAATTCTAAACATTCCTTAAAATCTTTTGACAATCCCTCATCATTTTTTAAGGCTAATTCTCTGAATGTTTCAATACTACTTTCATCTAACATACAATACATTGAGTCAAACTTTTCTTTTAAAATATGTTCTTTTACCAAAACTTTTAGATTATGATAATTATATTTGCAAGAAAGTATCTCAACCAAAGACTTATCAGGAGAAATTTCCATAACATCTCTGTATGTTTTGTTTAAAACATCGGATAAAACTTCTTCATAATTTTCAGGCCTATCCAACTTAGAAATTTCGCTTGAATAAGAAGTTTCATTAAGTAGCTTAATAGCATCTTCAAGACTTTTTGCATCCGCCAGCCTTTGAAGTTGTTGTTTAGTAAGGAGTTTTTTCTCAGCATAACGAATTCTAACACTTGATTGGATAAAATCTTCTCTATCCATAATACACCTCCTATTAACTAAATAATCTAATCGCTACTTCTTTCTCTAAGTCTTCCTTTTGTAAATCTATTAGACTTGAAAATTCATTATTTAATATTATTTTTCCATTCTTTAATGAAAATCCACTTTCAACAGTTTCATCTGCTACTTTAATTCCAAATAGTTTTTCTCCTGCAAGTTTCTTTTCACTTTCAGTAAGAATAATTTCACTATCTTCTTTAACATCTAAAATCTTTAGTGAATTTTCAACAAATTTTAAATAATCTTCATGATTTAATGTTTTTAATTTTTCTTTAGTTAGTTCAAAAACTTTATTTATCATTTCTTGTTTTGCAACTAAAATCATATCTCTTGCTGTTAAACTTGAGTTTGAAATTATTCTATCTTTTGATTGTGCGCCCTCTACTTTTGCCTTTTCAATGATCTTATCAGCATCTTTTTGAGCTTCACTTTCTGTTTTTCCAACAAGATCCGCAACTTCACTTTTAGCATCTTCTACTATTTTTTTAGATTCATTTTTAGCATCTTGAAGGATTTCATCTATAATATTGTCCAAATTAGACATTCAATCACATCCTTTTTAAATTATTTAATGCTTATTAACTGAATGAAATGCTTGAAAGTAATAAGAATGACATTGCAAATGCTAAGATAGCGTAAGTTTCAACCATTACTGCAAGGATAATACCTTTAGTTTGATGTTCTTCGTTTTTAGCTAAGATATTAATACCAGCAACGGCAACTCTTGCTTGATAGTAAGCTGATTTTAATCCTACGATACCAACAGGTAGAGAAACCATAACATAATACAAACCTTCAACTAAGCTCATATCAACTCTTAATTTGAACATTATGAAAAGACCAATTACGAATCCGTAAAGACCTTGTGTACCTGGTAATAATTGTAATACCATCGCTTTACCAAATTTTTCAGGTTCATCAATAACTAATCCAGCAGCAGCTTCCCCTGCCATTTGAACACCTCTTGCAGAGCCAATTCCTGCTAATAATACAGCAAGTGCTGCCCCTAATATACCAAATACAACTCCACCATTTTGTGCTAATACAGCCATAAAATCTTTCATTACAAAATCTCCTTTTCGTTTGTTTTTTTATTTTTTATTTTAGATTTATTTTACTTCTATATATTTGTTATCACTTCTAAATTTCTTAAATGCCTTTCCGCCACCTTCATAGAATTTACTAAAGAATTCTACATACATAAGTCTTGAAGTATGAACATAAGCTGATAAGAAACTTAAGAATATATTAAACATTTGAGCAAATATAAAAATTATTACTCCGAAAATTATTCCTACAATTCCTCCACTTACAAGCATTTTTACAATTATATTGATTGCTACTGCAATAAACCCACCTGCAAGTCCAAGAGCCATAAGTCTAAGGTATGAAACAAAATCTCCTATATAAGATGTTATTCCATAAAGTGAATACAATCCACCAGCAATTCTTCCAGCGATGCTTTTTGAATCTCTAGCTCCAAAAGCTATGATTCCTAACATACCAACTATCATTCCATAAAATGCTATTGTATTTACAATACTTGGCAAAGTTACTACCTTACCAACAATGACTAAAATAACAGTTGTTAAAGTTAAGTACCAAAGGAATACATCGTAGAATGCATCCATAGGCTTTCCGTTCTTTATTAAAACATAAGCTTTCATTCCTAATCCAAAAGCTAAATGTACTCCACCAAATGCTAAAGACAACATCAAAACTTTCATAAAATCTTTTGATGAGTCCAGTATTTGAGTTGGCAAAGTAATCAAATCTCCGAAAGCTGATCCGTAAATCAATCCCCATATCATAGTTGAAAAACTAAGTGCAAAGAAAAATTTTAAGAATTTTTTTGTTGAATCTTTAAATTTGAATACTTTTAAAGCTATTCCTGAGCCTATACATAAAATTAATCCATAAGCAAAGTCTGCAACCATCATTCCGAAGAAAATCCAATAAAATATTGACAATATAAATGTTGGATCTACTTCATCATACTTTGGAAGAGCATACATATTTGTAACTGATTCAAAAAGTGATGCTATCTTATTATTCTTTAGGATAATAGGAACATTAGGGTCATCCTTTTTTGCATCTTCAATTTCCAAATATATCTTTGATGCAGAAACTTTTTCAAGTAAAGCTTTAAAATTTGCTTCTTTATCTGCAGGTATATAGCCTTGAATAATGTCTAGCTTATCCGTAGCTTTAAAATTAGAAACAACTGTATTTCTAAGAGCTAAATTTTGATAATACTCATAAACACTTTGCATCTTTTGAATATTAACAGTAAATTTTTTAATTTCCTCAGTCAACTTAGAATTATCATCTTCTAATACTTTCTTCTCAGCTTCCAACTTTTCAATCTCTTCAGAAACAACACCTTTAAATTCAAGATTAACTTCAGAAAAACCATTTAATCTTAAGTTTTCAAGAGCCATTTCTTTTTCTAACTCATTAGTGAAGATAATACAATATGAATTTTTTCCTACTATATCTACTTCTTCAAAATAAGTAAAATTCAAATCTACAGTAGATGTCTTAAATTTTTCAAGATTCTTAGTCGGTAAATATCCCATAATGAATTTTGATTTTTTAAATGAATTTAAGTCGTCAATAGGTTCTTTAATAGATTTCCATGGTGATAATTCTTTGATTGTATTATCTATAGCTGTTAATCTTTGATTATTTGAATCTACCTTTTTACTTATTTCACTCAAAATATTAAAATCTGGAATGTAATCATAAGAACTAGCTTCTTTTTCAAGTTCACTAAATGTATAAACAACGGGACCTTTTTTCAAAGCGGATAAACCTTTTTCCTTTTCGACAAATCTCCCTACATAATCAATCATCCATTTAATTCTTGTGGATTCTTCAATATAATTATTATCTAGAGTAGATACTTCCACATCTTTAAGATAATCAAGTTGTTCAATAGAGTCAGATTTTGAAAAGTTTACATAACCAAATCTTTGAAGTTCTTCTAACAATCGCTTTCTTTCAGCTTCAAAAGCAAACAAAGTGAATTTCTTCATCTTAACTATTGCCATTTACACTCACAATCCTCTCTACTATTGAATTAACCACAGATTCTAACTTTTTATCGTCAACAGATTTAATATGCTCAACTTCTCTTTTAGCTTTTTCAATAACAGGTTTTGCCAACATTTCACCTTCATTGATTAATCCGAATTTGATTTCATCAGCTTTTTTATTCGCTTCACTTATAACTTTATCAGAAATTTCAGTACATTCTTTTCCTGAAGTTTTTTTCAAATTCGTAGCTTCAAGTTTAGCTGCATCAACTAAAGATTTTGCTTCCAGTTCTGCCTCTTTAACTCTGTTTATAGCATCAGTAGTCATTTCATCACCTCCTAATTTTAAATAGAATTTTAAATTAAAATTTACAAAATAACATTTTCATAATAAATGTATAAAATTTATGTAATTTAAAACACTAAGTTTTCTATTACGTTAAAATAAAGTAACGACATTTTCAAAAACAAAAAAATCTCCCCCATTTTAATCGTAAGATTATTATAAACTTTTTTTTTCATTTTTTCAAGCACTTTTTTTATAAAAAGCCTTCCTAATTTATAAAAAAATTCGCTTTAATTTACTAGATTAAATATATTATAAAAATCAATTAAAGTCAATGATAATTATAAAAGAAATATGTTAAATAAATGCTCAAATTTCAAGAAAAACGATAACTTTTACGACAGAATTTCATTTTCTTTTTCAGCATAAAAATTTTTTATATATAACAATATAAAATCTCTATTTTTTTGATCTACTTAACATATGAGAAATAACTAATAATGGATGATGAAATAAAATTCTAGGTCCTGAAAATTTCATAATTTGTTTTATTTTTTCTTTCATTTTTGGACTATAACATGGATTTTTACAATTTGAACAAAAAGTTTTCGTATCCATATATTTACAATTATCAATTCTTTTTAAAGAATAATCTAAAATCTCCTTACATTCATCACAAAGTTCTTGATTTTTATGATTCTTTTTGCAATACAATTTCACCATTTCAGTTATTACTTTTTTCTCTCTATCTCTTTTCTTTTCAATACTTTTTTCCATATCTTTATTCTTCAAATTCTATAATTTGCCTTTCGACATCAACTTTTGCATTTACTCCAAAAGGAATGATACATCTTGGAGTACTATGTCCAACATTTATATTATATACAATTGACAAATCTTGATTTTTTATTTCATCAAGAAGAATTTGTTTATACTCTTCATAATATTCTTCGTTTTGTGGTTTTCCTATAATCAAACCTGAAATAACATCAAATATTCCATATTCTTGAAGTTTAAGAATCATCTTTCTAAATAGCTCAGGTTTAGGCCTTTCTTCGCTAGTTTCAAGAAGCAATATTTTATTTTCCCACTCGTCTAAACTTGGAAATAATTCATGTTTTTTACATAGATATACCGAATCTTCATGTCTTGTGTTATCAAAAATATCAAATATAGTATTTATACATCCTCCCAATATTTGACCTTTAAATTTTGCTTTTCCTCTTAATAGTTCAAAACCTTTATTTGGATGTGCTTCCATTGAAATTCCAATAGACTTTTCACTAAAGTCTTCCCTCTCATTGTACCAAACATCACTAGGATATATTTCTTTAATTTTCCCGTTATTAATCAATTCTTCAAAAAAATGCTTTGAATATTGCAGCATTTCATTTGACAATTCACAAACATCGGGTAAAAATGCCTGTCCATAAAATGTTTTTATTCCTACTTTATTGAGCATTAAATGATTAATTGTAGTATCTGAAAAGCCTAAAAATATCTTTTGTTTTGCTACTTTTTCTAATTCGTTATTTTCAAACAAATAAGGCAATAATCTATAAGTATCATCTCCACCTATCGCACATAATATCATATCTATTGAATCATCTTTAAAAGCTTTTATTAAATCTTTCGCCCTTGCTTCTGGGTTATTTTTTATAAATTCAATACCCTTTTTTGAATTAGGTAAAAATTCAACTTCAATTCCATATTCTTTTAGCCTTTCAATTCCAATTTTAATTTCATGAGCAACAAAATCTTCTCCCAATACTCCGCTGGATAAACTTACAATTCCTATTTTTCTTACTTTCATATATTCCTCCATAGAAAAAATCAGCTAAAGAACCGACCAAATGGTCGGTTATAAAGCCGATTATTTTAAATTTATTCTATTTACACTTTTTTCAATCAAGTTTACGATATAATATCCCTTTGTGTCTCCTTGTCTTGGCATTGTCGTACTACCAGGATTTAAAACTGTTATTCCATCAACTCTTTCTCTTAAATGAACATGAGTATGTCCGAAAAGAGCATAATCCGCCCCAACTTCTTTTGCTTTTTCAACTATTTTATCAATTCCATTGTTAACATTATATTTATGCCCATGAGTTAAAAAGAATTTTTTTCTTCTAATTTCTAAAACTAATTCTTCCGGAATATCTTTTGAATTTTTATCACAATTTCCTGAAACTGCATAAATCTCCATTCCAGTTATCTGTTCTATTTTTCTTGCATCTTCTGCATCATCTCCAAGATGAAGAACTATATCAACCTTATTTCTTTGTAAACTGTATGCAACAGGAAGTACAATTCCATGAGTATCACTAACAACTGCTACTATCATATCTATCACCTAAAATATTTTTTAAATCTTCTAATGCTCTTTTTCTATGACTAAATTTATTTTTTTCTTCCGCACTGATTTCAGCCAAAGTCTTTTCCATATTTTCAGGAATAAAAATCTTGTCATACCCAAAGCCATTTTCTCCTCTTTCAACTTCTGAAATAGTTCCTTTTAAAATTCCCTTTGCTATAAATTCTTTTCCGTTTTCATCAACAAAGACAATTACTGTTTTAAAATATGCGCTTCTATCGAATTTTCCTTCAAGATTTCTTAAAAGCTTCTCTCTATTTGCTTCGCTATTTCCATGTTCTCCTGCATATCTTGCAGATAGCACTCCAGGTTCTCCATTTAAAGCATTTACAAAAAGTCCTGTATCGTCTGCTAAAACGGCAAAGGAACAATATTCTCTTAGTTTTTCAGCTTTTAGTTTTGAATTCTCTTCAAGTGTATCATAAATTTCTTCAAATTCTTCATTTACACCCAATTCGCTTTTAGTTACTATTTCAAAATTATATTTACTTAAAATCGCAAGCATTTCCTTGACTTTATTCTTGTTATCCGTAGATAGTGCTACCTTTTTCATTAAACTAACCTTTCTAAAATCAATTCATTGAATTTTTGTGGATTTCCTTTACCTTTTGAAGCCTTCATACATTGTCCCATCAAAAATCCTAATGCTCTGTCTTTTCCATTTTTATAGTCTTCAATTGAAGATGGATTATTCTTAAGAACTTCTTCAACTATTTCAATCAATGCGCTGTCATCTGAAATTTGAATTAATCCTCTTTCTTCAACAACTTTTAGCGGATCAAAATCTCCTTCTTCAAATAATTCTCTAAGAAGCTTTTTTCCGACATTTGCATTTATCTTATTTTCTTTAACCAATTTTAAAAGACTTGCAAAAGATTCAATATTTAGAGGAATTTCTTCAAATTCAATTTCTAAATCTTTAACTCTTCTTAAAACATCAGAAAGCAACCAGTTTGAAACAAGAGTTGCATCATCAACTTTTTTAACTACTCTTTCAAAATATTCAGATAAATATTTATTTTGAGTTAATACATTTGCATCATATTCTGAAAGTTTGTATTCATTTAAAAATCTATTTTTCTTATTCTTTGGAAGCTCTGGCATTTTTTCCTTGATAGCTTCAACAAAGTCTTTTTCAAGCTTGATATAAGGAATATCAGGCTCAACACTAAATCTATAATCATTTCCCTCTTCTTTATGACGCATAATTATAGTTTCAAGTTTTGATTCATCCCAACGTCTTGTCTCTTTTTCTCCGACAATATTATTTTTAACATTTTCTATATGTCTTTTTTGTTCATATTCCATAGCACGAAGTGCAGCCTTAAATGAATTTAGATTTTTAATTTCAGTAATTTTTGTCTTAAATCCACTTTCTTCATCAACAACATTTAAGTTTACATCACAACGAAGTGAGCCTTCTTCCATTTTAACATCTGAAATTCCAAGATATTTTATAGTTTCTTTTAAATTTGTCAAAAAGGCAATAGCCTCTTCAGGACTGTTCATGTCAGGCTCAGATACAATTTCAATTAGTGGAACTCCAGCTCTATTGTAGTCCATTAGAGTATGTCCGTTTTCATTATGAATTGACTTTCCTGTATCTTCTTCAATATGAATTCTTTGTAGTCTAAGTTTCTTCACTCCATTTTCAGTATCAATTTCTATATATCCATTTTTACAGATAGGAGTTCTCTCTTGAGTTATTTGATATCCCTTAACTAAATCTGGATAAAAATATTTTTTTCTATCCATTTTCATATCCATAGAAATTTCACAATTAAAAGCATTCCCTGCCATTATTGCATATTCAATCGCTCTTTTATTTATTCTTGGAAGAGTTCCCGGATGACCTAAACAAATAGGACAAACATTAGTATTTGGAGGACAACCATATTCATTTTTACAACCACAGAACATTTTTGTATCAGTTTGTAACTCAACGTGAATTTCAAGTCCTATTATTGTTTTTAAACTCATATTAAAGCCCCCTTTCAAAATTCATTGCAAGATTTAATAGTCTTTCATCATCAAATCTCTTACCTATAAATTGAACACTTCCACCAATTTTTTTAAGATTTAAAGGAATTGAAATAGCTGGAAGCCCTGCAAAATTCACAGGTACATTAAAAGTATCACCAGCATAAGATTTTAAAGCATTATCCTTTTCAGCTCCAATCTTGCTTGGCAGACAAGTTGTTGTAGGAGTTAAAATAAAATCATATTTTGAAAGAACTTTATTTACCTCTTTACTTATCAAATCTCTAACTTCCAAGCCTTTTTTATAAAGAATTTGATTATTTGAGCTTGCAAGATAGAAAGTTCCCATTGCAATTCTTCTTTGAACTTCTTCTCCAAAACCCTCACTTCTAGTATTTGTAAAAAGTTCTCTTGTTGAGTCATAATTTTCAGTTCTATATCCATATCTGATACCGTCAAATCTTGACATATTACTTGAAACTTCAGAACTCATAACAACATTATACACATTTGTAGAATGTTTAATATATTTAAAATCTACTTCTTCAATTATAACTCCTTGATTTTTTAAATTTTCAATCGCCTTTTTATAATCTTTTAAAATAATTTCATCAATTTCATAGCTTTCGATATTAGAAACTGTTGCAATTTTAATATCCTTTAAAGAAAAATCTTTATCTTCCTTAATATCTAAAGCATCTCTCATTGTAACTGCATCCATTTTATCCAACCCGCCAATTGTATTTAAAACAGGCAGAATTGATTTAACGTCAGTTGATAAAATTCCTACTTGATCTAAACTACTTGCCATAGAAACAACTCCATATCTTGAAATCATCCCATAAGTAGGTTTATATCCTACACAAGCACAAAAAGATGCAGGATTTCTAACAGAACCACCTGTATCTGATCCTAAACTAATCATAGCTAAATCTGCACTTACACTACTTGCAGAACCTGAAGATGAACCGCCAGGAATTAAACTTTCGTCAAGAGGATTTTTTGTTGCTCCAAAATAAGAAGTCTCACCTGAACCACCCATTGCAAATTCATCCATATTAACTTTTCCTAGAATAACAGCGTCTTCTTCCAAAAGTCTATCAATAATTGTAGCATTAAAAATCGGATAATAATTTTCCAAAATTTTTGAACCGCAAGTATTTTTATATCCTTTAACTAAAATATTATCTTTAACGGAAACTGAAACTCCAAAAAGAGAGCCCAATTTTTCTTTATTTTTTAATTTATTATTTAAAAATTCAACTCTTTCCATAATTTTTTCTTTAGAAAAATCAAGAAAAATATTCAACTCTTTTTTATCTTCAATTCTCTTTATAACATCAGTATAAAATGAAATCAAATTCACCTTACCACTGATAAAATCTTCTCTTATACTTAAAATATCCATTATTTCACAACCCTTTGTAATCTAAAATATCCATACTCTTTATCACTTGCATTCAAAAGTGCATCTTCCCTTGAAATACTTTCTTCAACAACATCTTCTCTCAAAGGACTGTTATGTTCAACAACAATTTCTAGTGCTTCACAATCTGAAGTATCAAGTTCCATAATTTCATTGGCAAAAACAAGAACATCGTCAAACTTTTTAGCAATGGAATCGAGTTCTTCTTCTTTTACATTCAAGTTTGCAAGATAATAAATTTTCTTTACTTCTTCCTTACTAACCATAAAAATCTCCTATCTAAAATATTAATTATCAAGTATAATTTTAACATATTTTAATTAAAAAAACAAAAAAAGGCCGCTTTAAATCAGCCCTATATTCACAGCCTAATCAGAATATTTTAACTTCTTTTTAGTCATATTTATTTTCTTAATCTTTTTAAATTTTTGTTTATTAACTTTAGATTCATCAGTTTTTTGAGTCATTTTTTTATATTCCGTTTTAAAATAATTCAAAATAGATTCAAAACTTTTATTTAAAACTTCATTATCTGATAAATTTAAGTCCTCTAATGCTCTATCTATTAAATTTTCGTGGAATTCATCATGAATTTTTAAAATATCTCTAGCCTTATCAGTTATTTCAACTCTAACAACTCTTCTATCATCCTTATCTACATATTTTGTTAGATATCCCTTTTTTATAAGTCTACTAGCATTAACTGAAAGAGTTCCCTTTGTAACTAACATAGCATCAGCAATATTACCTATTGTATTATTTTCAATTTTTGAAACATTTTCAAGTAAATGAACTTCATACATTGTCAAAGGCACACCTTTTTCTTTCATATATTTTTCTTGTATATACAGTATAAAATTAAATAAATCAACCAATAATTCATTTAATGTCTGTCTAGTTTTACATTCAGCCATTCTTAACCTCCCAATTTATATTAAAAGTATATAATAGTATTTTACTTTAGTCAATATAGAAAATCAATATAGTTGTATTTTTAATAAAATTTATATATAATTAGCATATGAAAACTTTAAAAAATAACTTAAATATACAAGAAATTCAAAACAATCTAAAGCATAAACATAATATTGAAATTTTCGATAGTATCGATTCAACTAACAAATATTTAAAATCAAAGATAAATGAAAAAAACTATGGTACTATTGTAATAAGTAATGAACAAACTAATGGTTATGGAAAAAATAATAGACAATTTATGTCAAATAAAGATGTAGGAATATATATGTCCATTTTAATTAATCCAAATTGTTTAATCGAAGAATCTTTAAAAATCACAATTTTAACGAGTGTTGCCATTCTATCTGCAATAAAGTCTATCTGCAATTTAGATGTAAAACTAAAATGGGTCAATGATATAATTTTAAATGATTTAAAAGTTGGAGGAATTCTTTGTGAAAGTCAAATAAACCTAAGTACCAACATAATTGATAATATGATTGTTGGAATAGGAATAAATGTAAAAGAATTTGAATTTCTTCCAAGTTTAAAAAATATCGCAACATCTATTGAAAATAATATAAATTTTAAAATTTCAAGAAATGCTTTAATTTCAGAAATAATAAACTTTTTTGATTTATATTTTATAGAAAAAGCAAATTATATAGACCTTTATAAAGAAAATTCCTATGTTCTTGGAAAAGATATTAAAGTAATTCAAAATGATAAACAATTCTATGCAAAGGCAATAGATATTGACGATAGTGGCTCTCTAATTGTCCAAGAACAAGAAAAAATCATCAAATTAATCAGTTCTGATATAAGTATAAGATAACTTATACTTATATCAGTTTTTTAATTTCCAACCGAACAGATTATTTCTCCACTACAAACAATCTTGTTTTCAACTGTTGCACAAACTTCTGCAATATAAATATTCGCTTTATTATTCATAAGTTTTACCTTTAAAGTCAGTACATCTCCCGGTAGAACCATTTGTTTAAATCTCATTTTATTAATTCCTGCAAAATATCCAATTTTATTTTTATTTTCTTCTTTGCTAAGTAATAGAACACAGCCCGTTTGAGCCAAAGCTTCGACAATTAAAACACCCGGCATAACATGTTTATTCGGGAAATGTCCCATAAATTGCATTTCATTTGCACTTACACATTTTGTCCCAATTATTTCAGTTTTATCTTCACTTATATAATCAATTCTATCAACTAACAAAAATGGATATCTATGTGGTATTATTTCTTGAATTTCATTTGAATTATAAACCATACTAGTCCTCCCATTTTTTCAAGATTAAACTGGCATTATGCCCACCAAAACCTAAAGAGTTACTCATTGCATATTTTATATTTTTTTCTAATCCTTTATTTTTTACGATATTCAAATCACATTCTTCATCAATTTCATTTGTATTCAATGTTGCTGGAATGTAAGAATTTTTTAATGCTAAAGTTGTAATTAATGCTTCAACGGCTCCACTTGCGCCAAGCAAATGTCCTGTTGCAGATTTTGTCGAACTAACAAGCACATCTTTATATTTTTCTCCAAAAGCGTATTTTATTGCTAAAGTTTCTGACTTATCATTTAGAGGAGTACTCGTTCCATGAGCATTGATATATTCAATATCTTTTGGCTCTAACCCTGCATCATTAATCGCATTTAGCATCGCTTTTCCCGCTCCACTACCATCACTTAAGGGGGCTGTAATATGATTAGCATCACAAGAATTTCCATATCCCACAACTTCAGCATAAATTTTTGCATTACGTTTTAAGGCATGTTCCAATTCTTCAAGAATTAATACCGCACTTCCTTCTCCCATTACAAACCCATTTCTTTCTTTATCAAAAGGAATACTCGCTCTATTTTTATCTGTACTTTCACTTAAAGCTCTCATACTGGCAAATCCAGCTACAGCAAGCGGAGTAATTGAAGCTTCACTTCCTCCGGCGACAACAATATCTAAATATCCATCTCTAATTTTCAAAAATCCCTCACCTATTGCATTTGTAGCAGCTGCACAAGCCGTAACAACACTACTACAATATCCTCTCGCATCTAAATCTATCGCAACTGTTCCTGCTGCAATATTAATCAACGCCATAGGAATAAAATATGGTGATACTCTACTTGGCCCTTTTTCTTTCAATACATTTTCACAATTTGAAATAGTTTCTATTCCACCTATTCCACTTGCTAAAATTACTCCCATTCTGTCTCTATCAAAATCTTGAAGATTTGAATCTTCATAAGCCTGTTTAGTAGCAATTCTTGCAAATTTTACAAAACGATCATTAAATTTTAAATCACGTTTATTATAATACTTTTCAAAATCTAAATCTTTAACTTCTGCTGCAAGTTTTACCTTGTGTTCGCTCGTATCAAAAAAAGTAATCTCATCAATTCCACACTTTCCATTTTCTATGGAATTCCAAAGTTCTTCCTTATCATTTCCAATTGGAGAAACAACTCCCAATCCACTTATAACAACTCTTCTTTTCATATCACACCTACATTATCATTCCACCGTCAACATTGATTACTTGACCAGTTATATATTTTGATTCATCACTAACTAAAAATTTAACTAAATTTGCAACGTCATCAGGGCTTCCCATCTTATTCATAGGAATTGATTTTAATATTCCTTCTTTTACATTTTCGGAAAGTTTATCTGTCATTTCTGTTTCTATAAAACCTGGAGCTATTGCATTACATCTTACATTTAAAGAAACCAATTCTCTTGCAACAGATTTTGTAATTCCTAAAATTCCTGCTTTACTTGCAGCATAATTAACCTGTCCGATATTTCCGGAAAGTCCAACTACACTTGAAATATTTACAATAACACCAGATTTTTGTTTCATCATAATTCTTGAAACATTTTTTATACAATTAAAACAGCCCTTTAAATTTACATCTATTACTTTGTCAAAATCTTCTTCACTCATTCTTAAAATCAATGTATCTCTTGTAATTCCTGAATTATTGACTAAAACATCAACTCTTCCCATTTCTTTTACAACTTCTTTAAACATAATTTCAACTTCTTCAAATTTTGAAATATTACATTTATATAACATAACTTTAACATTATATTCTTCACAAATCTTTTTTACTTCTACTGCTTTTTCATAGTCGGAATTGTAGTTTATAACTACATCATATCCCTCTTGGGCAAGTTTAATTGAAATAGCTCTGCCTATTCCTCCACTTCCCCCTGTAATCAATGCAACTTTATTCATTTAATAAATCAACCACCTTTCCAATGGATTCAAGACTTTCTACTGGATAAATATTTACTTCTGAATTAATTTGTTTTACCAATCCGCTTAAAACTTTTCCAGGGCCTATTTCAATAAAAGTATCTACTCCATTTTCAATCATAAATTCAATGCTTTGCATGAATTTTACACTAGATTTTATTTGATTTTTCAAAAGGATTTTAACATCCTCATCGCTTATCTTTCCAACTGTATTAAAAACTATTTTTTTATTAGGTTCTTTAAATTCAACATCTTTTAATATGGAAAATAATTCTTCACTTGCATTTTTTAGATAACTTGAATGAAAAGCACCACTTACATTTAATTTTTTTGACTTATATCCCAAATCCTTTAATTTCAAAATGGCTTCGTCAATACTATTCATACTGCCAGTAATTACTATTTGTTTAGGACTATTGTAATTTGCAATTTCTAAATTTTCTATATCTTTTATTACATTTTCAATTATTTCTGCCTCACAATTAAATATTGCAGCCATTCCTGTATTTTTAGGCACAGCATTAGACATAATCTCACTACGTTTCTTTACAAGCTCTAAAACATCTTTAACGGAAATTGCTTCACTATAGGCTAAAGCTGTATATTCTCCTAAACTTAAGCCCGCTGCATATTCACAGTCAACACCTTTACTTTTTAAAACTTTTGCTATTCCTAAAGAAACTGCTACTATACAAGGTTGGGCATTTAAAGTATTATTTAAGTCTTCTGCAGGACCTTCAAAACAAATCTTTTGTAGATTTGAAGGTAGATATTCAAATACTCCTTTAAATGCCGAACTATTTGACAATTCTTGTCCCATTCCTACATATTGAGCCCCTTGACCAGCAAATAAAAATGCTATCTTCATATAATCACCTCAATTCATTATTCGCTTCAGAAACCAATTCCGAAATTAATTCTTTAACAGTTGTTATCTTATCTATTCTATAAGCATTAGTTCCTGAAAATATTAATCCGTTTTCCACATCACCTTTGACCGCTCTAATTAGAGCATCTGTTATACAATAAACTGTATTTTTAGGATTACATGGTAAAATACAATCAACACAGTATCTTACTGGAATTCTTCCCTCTTTATCCAATCTTTCTGTAAATTTATTTCTTATAGCTCTTCCGGGAAACCCTGCTGGACTTTTAACTATAATGATATCTTCTCTTTTAGCTTTTACAAACATCTCTTTGTATTTTTCGTTAGCATCGCATTCTTCTGTTGCAATAAATCTAGTTCCGATTTGAACTCCACTTGCCCCTTGTTTAACATATTTTGCTATATCTTTTCCTGTAAAAATTCCACCAGCTACAAAAATAGGAATTTTTTGACTATATTTTTCTTCATAATCAACAACTAATTTCAAACATTGTTCCAAAATTTCATCTATGCTCTCACAACTATCATTTAAAACATCATCTTTTTTAAATCCGAGATGTCCTCCGGCTTCACTTCCCTCAATAACAACAAAATCAGGAATTTTATTATGATGTTGATCCCATCTTCTAATGATAAGATTTAAAGCCTTTGCACTTGAAACTATAGGCGCAATAAGAACATCACTTCCTTTAGTCAATTCAGGCAAATTAAGAGGAAGACCTGCCCCTGAAATTATAGCGTCAACTCCGAGTCTTACGGCTTCTTTAACATAAAGTGCATATTGAGAAGTAGCAACCATTATATTAACTCCAAGTAGTCCTTTTCCTTCAGAAATCTTTCTAGCCTTATCAACCTCTTCTTTCATTGCAATAAAATTATCTTCAGAAGTTTTTGTTATAAAAGTACTACGATTATAGCCTGGATGGGCAAAACTTAAAACTCCCATACAATTTTCTTTCATAACATTACCAACTAAATTTGATAAGGAAATTCCAACTCCCATACCTCCTTGAATAATCGGTACTTCTAAAATTTTATCTTTTAATTTAATAGAATTAAGCATTATCTCCCCCTATTAAATTTTTTAATCTTTCAAATTCTACTTTACTTTCTTGCATAATATTTTCAAAAATTTCTTTCAATGTTTTTTCTTCTTTTATCATACCTGAAATTTGACCAAGCATAACTGAACCATTTTTAACATCGCCTTCAACCACGGCTCTTTTTAAAGAACCTAAAGTCAGTTTTTCTAATTCTTCCCTTGATGAAATTTCTTTTTCTAATTGTAAAAATTTTCTACTCATATCATTTTTTAAAATTCTAACCGGTGTATTTATAGTACGACCAGTAACAACTGTGTCTATATCTTTTGCTTTAATTACAGCATTTTTGTAATTTTGATGTATTGGACATTCTTTAGCAACTAATAAGCAAGTTCCAACTTGAACACCAATCGCTCCCAAACTTATAGCAGCATTAAAACCTCTACCATCTGCAATTCCTCCTGCGGCAATTACTGGAATATTTATCGCATCTACTACCTGTGGAACAAGAGCCATAGTTGAAAGTTCTCCAACATGCCCTCCAGATTCAGTTCCCTCTACTATAACTGCATCAACACCGACACTTTCCATTCTCCTTGCAAGAGCAACACTTGGGACAACTGGAATAACTTTTATTCCTTGTGCTTTTAATTTTTCAACATAAACACCAGGATTCCCAGCTCCTGTTGTAACAACTGCAACTTTTTCTTCTAAAATAACCTCAATTATTTCATCACAATAAGGATTCATAAGCATTACATTAACCCCAAAAGGTTTGACCGTAAGTTCTTTACATTTTTTTATAGATTCCCTTACCATTTTGGCATCCATTGCACCCGTTCCGATAATCCCAAGAGCACCTGAATTACTAACATCTGCTGCAAACTCTGCAGTTGAAATATTTGCCATCGCACCTTGAAAAATCGGATATTTTATTCCTAATATTTCATTTATCATTATATTCTCCTATATTTCAATAATTGTAGAACCCCAAGTCAATCCTCCACCAAAGCCAACTAAAATTACTTTATCTCCTTTTGTAATTTTTTTTGACTCAAAGGCTTCACAAAGTGCCATTGGGACACTTGCAGCACTTGTATTTCCATATTTTTCTAAATTAACAAAAAACTTATCATTATCTACATTAAGTTTCTTTGCAACATTATTTATTATTCTCTGATTTGCTTGATGTGGAATAATCAATTTAATATCTTCAATTTTTAAATTATTCATATCTAAAATTTTATTTATCGATTTTTCTACAACATTTATTGCAAATTTAAAAATTTCTTTACCATTCATCTTTAAAAATCCTGATTTAAGAACTTTATTTTTCATTTCAAAATTCATTTCTACATTTTCTGCAACGAGATCTTTGTCATTTCCAAAACTACAAGTATAAAATTCTTCGTTCTTTTCGTCTTTTTCTACAACAATCGCTCCAGCTCCATCTCCAAACAAAACACAAGTATTCCTATCTTCAAAATTTATTATTTTACTAAGTGTTTCACAGCCTATTACTAATGCTCTTTTATGATATGTATTAAGCATGGAAGCTACAATTTTTAAGGCAAATACAAAACCTGTACATGCAGCATTTACATCAAATGCAGTAACATTATCTCTAAGTCCTAACTTTTCTTGTACCATACATGCTACCGATGGAGTAAAATTATCAGGAGTCATTGTTGCACAAACAATTAAGTCGATTTCATTTTTATCGATATTTGAATTTTTTATCGCCTCAAAAGCGGATCTGTATGCTAATTCACTTGTATTTTCATCGGAAATTCTACGTTCTCTTATTCCTGTTCTTTGAAAAATCCACTCATCACTAGTTTCAACAAATTTTGAAAGGTCATCATTTGTAACAATTTTTCTAGGAACAGCTTTCCCATAACCTAAAATTTTCATTAATAAACTCCAATATTTCTATATTTTTTATATCTATTAGAAAGCAAAGTACTTTTACTAACTTTTCTCAATTCTTTAAGCTTTCTATAAATACAATCATCCAAAAGTTTTATCACTTCAGGAAAATTATTTTGCGCTCCACCAAAAGGTTCTCTAATAATTTCGTCAACAATATTTTTATTTCTTAAATCTGAAGCTGTAAGTTTCATCATTTCACTAGCTTCTTTACATTTTGTTTCATCTTTCCATAAAATTGATGAGAAGCCTTCTGGCGATAAAATAGAATAAATTGAATTTTCAAGCATAATAATACTATCGCCCACACTAAGAGCAAGAGCTCCACCGCTTCCACCTTCTCCGATTACAACACATATTATAGGTGTTTCAATTGTCGAAAATTCAAATAAACATTTAGCAATCGCCTCTGCCTGTCCTCTTTCTTCTGCATCTTTTCCTGGGTAAGCTCCAGCAGTATCAACAAAAGTTATAATTGGTCTGTTAAATTTTTCCGCCTGTTTTGCAAGTCTAATTGCTTTACGATAACCTTCTGGATTACTCATTCCAAAATTTCTTTCAATATTTTCTTCTGTAGTCTTTCCCTTTGCTTGTGCTATTATAGTAACAGGAATGTCGTGAAACATCCCAATTCCCGAAATTATAGCCTTATCATCTCCATAATAGCGATCTCCATGTAATTCAATGAAATTTGAAAATAATCTTTTTATATAATCTTCTGCTTTAGGATGAGACTTATTTCTTGCAATACAAACTCTATCCCATGAAGTTAAATTCTGATTTGCTTCATAACAAAATTTTCTTATTTTATTTTTTAAAATTTCTTTTTCTTTTTCATCTGTTGCACTACTTTTTTTCTTTAAAAGATCCTTTATAATTACTTCATAATCTTTATATTCCATTACTTCACTCCATGTAAAATTAAAAGTTTATGTATAGTTTCTTTTAATTTATTTCTAGTTACTATAAAATCTATAAAGCCTTTTTCCAACAAAAATTCACTTCTTTGAAATTCTTCTGGCAAACTTTCATTTATAGTTTTTTCAATAACTCTCTTTCCAGCAAAACCTATAAGAGCATTGGGTTCTGCAATAATAATATCTCCTAGCATTGCAAAACTAGCACTTACACCTCCTGTAGTTGGATCCGTTAAAATAGTTATATATAATAAACCTTTATCATTATGTTTTTTTAAAGCTGAGCTGGTTTTAGCCATTTGCATTAAAGAAATAATTCCTTCTTGCATTCTGGCACCACCACTTGCAGTAACAATGATTAAAGGTAATTTTTTTAATGTTGCATATTCAATGGAACGTGTAATCTTTTCTCCTACAACTTTTCCCATACTACCCATCATAAAATTACTATCCATAGCACAAATAACGACTTTTTTTCCTGAAATTTCTCCAATCCCACAAACTACAGCCTCATTTATTCCGCTATTTGCTTTAGCTTTTTCAAGTTTTTCGTCATATTGATAAAAATTTTCTTCATTAAAGGTAGTAACTTCTGCATCAAATTCATCAAAGGAGTTAATATCACAAAGCTCTCTAATTCTCTCCGGTGCACCTATTCTCAAATGATGTCCACATTTGCTACAGACATACAAATTGGACTCCCACTCTTCATTAGTAATATTCTCATTACAATTTGGACAAGCTTTAAAAAGATTATCCGGAATTTCCTTTGGTAAAAATGTAGTATTATTTTTTCTATAAATTTTAAGTTTACTTATTTTATTTTTTCTAGTATTAAATATACTCTGCATTTTCACTTAACTCCTTTATATATTTTGCAACATATCCAGTATCATATCTGCCATTAATAAATTTTGGACTATGTAATAACAAATATTGAAACTCTATATTCGTACTTATTCCATCAACAAATAATTCTTCAAGAGCAGCTCTCATCTTCTTAATACAAGCTAATCTGGTAGGAGCATAAGTTATCACCTTCATAATCATAGAATCATAAAAAGGTGGAATTGTGTAGTCATTATATACAGCAGTTTCAATACGAACTCCATTCCCGCAAGGTAGATTCAAAAACTTAATCTTACCTGGAGAAGGTGCAAAATTATTCTTAGTATCCTCTGCTGTTATCCTACACTCAATAGAATATCCTTTGATTTTTATATCCTTTTGCTTTATATTTAGCTTTAATCCTGACGCAATACGAATTTGCTGTCTTACTATGTCAACCCCTGTAATCATCTCTGTAATAGGATGCTCTACTTGAATTCTGGTATTCATTTCCATAAAATAATAATTGCATGACTTATCAACTAAAAACTCAATAGTTCCAGCTGAATAATATTTCAAATGCTTACAAATTTTAACAGCATCTGCAATCAACTTTTCTCGAATTTTTTTATCGAGAACATGACAAGGTGCCTCTTCCAAAATTTTTTGATTTTTCCTTTGCATTGAACAATCACGTTCATATAGATGAATTACATTACCAAACATATCCCCTAAAACTTGCACTTCAATATGTTTAGGCAATTCAATATATTTTTCAATATAAACTCTATCATCATTGAAACTAACTTTTGCCTCAGATTTTGCGGTATTAAAATTTTCAATAAAATTAGAACTATCCCAAACTATTCTCATTCCTTTACCTCCACCACCACTAGAGGCTTTGATGATAACTGGATAGCCAATTTTTTCTGCTTCTAAAAGCCCTTCCTCAGCATTTTCAATAACATTTTTAGTTCCAGGAATAACTGGAACTCCAATATTTTCCATTTGTAATCTGGCTTCATTTTTATCCCCTAACATACTTATCAATTCATGATTAGGACCTACAAAAATTAAACCACATTCTTCAACTAATTTTGCAAATTTAGGATTCTCACTTAAAAATCCAAATCCTGGATGAACTGCATCACATCCGCTACTACAAGCAGCTTGAATAATATTATTCATATTAAGATATGATTGTAAAGGATTATCAGGACCTATACATATTGCTTCATCCGCCAAATTAACATGTAATGCTTCCTTATCTCCAACTGAATGAACTGCAACAGAGGTTATCCCCATTTCTTTGCAAGTTCTAATTATTCTTACTGCTATCTCACCACGATTAGCAACTAGTAACTTTCTAATCATTTTAATCTCCTATCAAGATGAGCTCCTCATTAAATTCAACCATATTTCCATTTTGTGCTTTAATTTCAAGTACAGTTCCACTCTTATTGGACTTTATTTCATTCATAACTTTCATAGCTTCCAAAATACAAATGATATCACCTTCATTTATCTTTTGTCCAACTTTTACATAAGGTGCCTCATTATCACTTGGTGCAGCATAAAAAGTTCCAACAAAAGGAGCTTTAATCCATTCACTATTAGTATTATCAACTTGTTTTTCTTCTTTTACAGGTTTTACAGGATTATTTTTCTCTACAACATTTACTACATCTTTAGTAACATATTCAACTTTATTATTTTTCAAATTGATTTTAAAATCTTTAAGTTCTAAAGTCATTTCATCTAAACCTGAATTTTTAAACAATTCAACAATACTATTTATCTTGTCAATATCCATAAATTTCTCCTAAAAATTTAGTAAGCTAATTTTGATAGCTTACTACTTCGTCTTTGAGTTAATAATGTCTATTACATCTTGTACAGTTTGTAATTTCATTAATTCTTCATCTTCAATTTTTATATCGAATTCTGATTCTATTTCCAACGCAAGTTCAATAGATGATAAAGAATCAATTCCTAAATCTTCATTTAATCTTGCAGTGGGAACTACCTCGCTTCCTTCGATATTTAATGATTCTACTAAAATTTCTCTAACTTTTTCTAACATAATTTTATCTCCTTTTTTATTTTGATTATCAAATATTTGACAGTCAAAGTTTTGACAGTCAAATTATATATTATTTATTTTATAATGTCAAGCATTTTTATAAAAAATAAATTTTTATGAAAAATAATTTATAAAAACACATAATTGAGCAATAAAAAACAACACCCTTAAAATATGATAAAAAATCACTAAGAGTATTGTTTTTAAAAATCGTTAAAAAGTTCTATTTCTTTAATCTAAGTATTTTTCTATATCCAATGATTGCAACCACACAAGAAAGTATATCTCCCGGTAAAAAAACTAAAAATAAATTATAAAATAAATAACTAAATAAATATACTTTTCCATTAAGAATATATTGTATAAATATAAAGTAAATCATTCCCAAAAAATAAATGATTAACATTCCAATTGCAGTACTTATATAAATATTTTTTTCCTTAAAGCTAGAAATAAAATAAGTTGCAAATATAAATGCTAACAAATATCCAAAAGTTGGACTAAAAATATAATTTATTCCACCACCATTCGCAAATATAGGAAATCCTACGAGTCCAATCATTATATATACAATTACACTTAAAACAGCCAATCTTCGTTCTAGTACTAATGCTGATAAAACAACAAATAGAGTTTGTAATGTAATTGGAACAAGCAAAAATGGAATTTTTATAAATGCTCCAACTGCAATTAATGCACTGAACAAGGCTACTAAATTAAGCTCTTTTGTACTTATTTTCATTTTATCTCCTTTCATTATAATTTTTACATAAGAATTAGACCATAAAAAAATATTTTTGTCAAGATTATAATTTATATTTAATTCTAAAAAACAAAAGGTAGTTAACCAATTTTCTTGACAAACTACCTTTGAATTAATGCTTATACTTATAAAATCACTATTTTTTTATATATTTTTTTATTGCCTCATTCCTTATCCTATCTTCAGTTTCAAATTCTTCTAAATACTCATTTGCTTTTTCTAGTTCTAATCTCAACTCTCCCTTTTTCTCTGAAAGCGAAATTTTTCCATATTTTAATCCTGATATCATATACCATGAATCAGTTTCCGAACGTCTTAAAAATAACAAATATTCTGTATTCGTCTCCATTAATTCATAATTTAGGATATGGTATATCTTTCCAGTTTCTTCATCTATTCCAGCACTTTCGAAAATATCTATAATATCTCCTGCTTTAAAATCTCCCTTTATGACCTCTTTAATTTTAAATTTTGAGATTGTGTAAAAACCATTAACATTTCCCTTATCTTTTTGTATTATTGAAGGATTTTGCTTTACTTTTTTACCTAAAACAATTATTTCCGATTCCTTTTCAACATCATTCAAATTTCTATAAGAATCAATCTTAGCTTCTACAATAATATGATTTCCATATTGATTTTTTCTAATATTATTCTCAGTTGATTTATTCTTTTCTTTACTACAAGAAGTCAGCAAAATGAAAGATAGAACTAAAATTTTAAATTTATTATTCATAACATACTCCTTGAAATTCTTTTAAATTTAAGGAATAATATCTCCTTTTTTTACCATAGCAAAAATCCATTCTTTTTTTATTTTCCAAATATTTGCTTGAACTCTGTAAATATCCCATTCATCAATATCGAATATTCTAGTCCAACTGTCTATAACTATTTGTCTTTCTTCGGGATAAAAATTCTTGTACTTTCCTTCAAAAAACTCAAAACCATTATCTATACCTTTATCTTTTAATCTTTTTTTATACTTTTTATCATCTTCTTCATCTAATGGAATATAATGATGATTAAGTACATAATCCCATTTAACTCCATCAAAGTAGATTACTTCTTCTTTAGGAACATCCAAAACATATAGAACTGAATTTTCAATTGGAGGCATACAATTTTTATTACTTACTCCACACCAAACCGGCATTTCAACTTCTTCTGGTTTTGGAACTCTTTTACTTGCCTCTTTTACAAAATAATTATAACAATTTAAAATATAGTCAGAAATCACTCCAAAATTTTCTTTAACATAAGAAATTTTATTCGTAAAGTAACCTTTCTCTTCAATTTCTTTTAAAGATCTAATATCTTGTCTAGTATATAATCTTACAGTTTCCATATATTCACATCCCTTCTTATCTCTATAATTTATTATATTACATTAAACCGCAAAAATCAAATTGAAAATAATACACAAAAAAGCTATTGAAAAAATTCAATAGCTTCTGTTCTTAAGTTATTATCTTTGTATAATCTTTTCCGTCATCATCAAATACCATAAAATTTTTAATTCTCAATTTGATATTTGCATTTTCTTCATAAACTCCGTAAGTTTCAACATGGTCTATAACTCTGACTACATTGTCATTTCCTAAATCTACTTTACAGTCATTTACATCTCCAAGATAGAATTGACTTACAAGCTTAGCATCAATTGTTCCATCTCTTTCATCAATTCTAAGAGCTTCCGGTCTTATAGCAACTATAACATTTCCAGTCTTATCTCCGTCATAAGGTAATTTCTTTCCGGTATTTGCAAGTTCAACAAAGCCGTCTTTTGCAACTCCCTTGATGAAATTAACACGACCAACAAAGTTTGCAACAAAAGGATTTACAGGATTTCTGTAAATTTCTTCTGGAGTTCCTATCTGTTGAACAACTCCTTTATTAATTAAAATAATTCTATCACTCATTGTCATAGCTTCTATTTGATCATGTGTTACATAAACAACTGTAATTTCAAGTCTTTTTTGTATCTCTTTTATTTCAAAACGCATTTCTTCTCTTAGTTTTGCATCCAAGTTTGAAAGAGGCTCATCAAGCAAAAGCAATTTAGGTTTAGCAATCAAAGCACGTCCAAGTGCAACCCTTTGTTGTTGTCCACCTGAAAGTTCTGATGGAGCTCTGTCTTTATATTGAGATAAGTGAACTATTTCCAAAACTTTTTCAACTCTCTCTTTAATTTCTTCTTTTTTAACTCCTGCTATTTTTAAAGGATAGGCAACATTGTCAAAAACATTCATATGAGGCCAAACTGCATATGATTGAAATACCATTCCAATTCCTCTCTTTTCAGGTGGAAGGAATGTTTTTCCGCCTGAAACAACTTTATCTCCTATTAAAATTTCTCCACTTGTAGGTTTTTCAAATCCAGCTATAAGTCTTAACATTGTAGTTTTTCCACAACCAGAAGGTCCTAATAGAGTTATAAATTCACCATCTTTAAAAGTATCTGTAAAAGGTTTTAAAACTTCTACATCACCAAAAGATTTACTTAATTCTTTTATAGTAATTGTTGACATTTTTCCTCCTAAATTGAAAACTTACCTTTTGTAAGTTTATTTAAAATCCAGTTAACTACCAATACAAAAATCAAAATTGCAGTAGCAAGCACACTTGCTATTTGTTGACTATGATATGTTTGATAATTGTAAAGTTCAAAACCAATCGTCTTAGTATGAGATGAATACAAAATTGTACTCATAGTAAGTTCATAGAAACAAGGCATAAATATTAAGAATATACCTGCAACAATTGAAGGCATTATAAGCGGTGCTGTAACATCTTTAATCATCCTAAGCCAACCTGCTCCTGAAATTTGTGATGCCTCTTCTAAAGAAGGATGAACCTGACTCATTCCTGAAACTACAGTCCTCATTCCCATCAACATATACTTAATCATATATGCGATTATCATAATATAAATTGTATTATAAATATTTATTCCAAATTTTCCACTCATTGTCATTATTAGAGCCAGTGCTATTGCAATACTAGGAGTTCCTGAACCTACAGTTATCAAAAAGTCTGGAATTTTTCTTCCCTTTACTTTTGTTCTTTCAAGCAAATAAGCCATCATACAAGAGATTATTATTCCTAAAAATGCTGCTGCACAAGCTGCAATTAAACTGTTTATTGTAGAACTCAATATACTATCTCTTGTTAGCATTTGTTGCCAAAATCTGAATGAGATATTTCTTGCAGATAAAGGCTTACCCATATTTATAGTTATAGAAGTAAGAGCAACTGTTATAAATGGAACTATTACTACTACAAAAGAAAAAATTGAAACCAATATTGTAAGAGGCAATCTCCATTTTCCTAAATCAACTATTGTAGGTCTTGTTGATTTCCCACTCATAGTTATAAATTGTTTCTTTCCTAGTACAAATGTTGAAAAATACAAAACTAAATTTGCAATTATCATCAAAAATACTGCTAAAGTCGTAGCATCAATTATCCCTTCTTCATTTCCTATATGAACAAACTCTATTATTCTAGTTGTAACTGTATGAATTTGTCCTGGAGCTCCGATTATTGACGGAATACCATAACAAGAAGCGGCTGTTACAAAAACTAAAAGTCCTGCAGCGATTAAACTTGGTGTCATCATCGGAATTGTAACAGTAAATAAAGTCTTTAAAGGACTTGCTCCTGAAATTCTAGCAGCTTCTTCTAAAGAAGGATCCATTTTTTCCATTGCACGAGAAATTGTGATAAAAGCATAAGGATAATAAAAACAAGTAAGTACCCAAATCATTCCCCATACACTATAAATATTAAAGATTGGTTCACTTAATCCAAAAATCTTTTGAAGAAACATATTTAAAGTTCCAACTCTTGGATTTAAAAGTCTAAGCCAAGCCATTGCTCCTACATAAGGAGGAACCATATATGTAATAACAAACATAGTTCTAAATATTTTTTTGCCATATAAATTAGTTCTTCCAACTAAAAAAGCAAGTGGAAAAGCGATTAACATTCCAAAGAATGTTGTTGCAACCGCAGTAACAATAGTATTTCTAATAGCTATAAAATTGGCATCATAACTATAAACTCTTTTAAATGCCTCAAAAGTAAAACTTCCATTAGGAAATACGGATTTAACAAAGAGATATAAAAGTGGGAAAACTTCAAAAATAAGTAAAAGTGCAACAATAGAAAGCATTATTATCCACTTTATATCTAATCTAAATTTTCTTTCTGTCTTTTGCATAAAATAACCTTTCATTAACAAGAGGGAGTTTCCTCCCTCCGTTATATTTTTTTATTTTGAAACAATAATTTCAAATTATTCTGTAAATTTATTTCTTACCAATTGTATCTGTAAACATCTTTCTTAGAGAATCTCTATCTTTAACTAATTGTTCCCATTTAACATTTATACTATTTGCTGTAATTTCAGAAGTTTTAATTGCATCAAAAGGAACTTCAGGGAAGTCTTTTAGTACAGAATGCATCCATCCCTTAACTATATATTTTTGACCTTCTTCTGATAAGAACCATTTTGAAATAGCTTCTGCTGCTTTAGTATTCTTGTTTTCTGTTAATTTTTCATCTACAACCATAATTGGTGAAGGAACTACAATTGTTCCATCTTTAGGATAAATAACTTCTAATGAAGAATTGTCATCTTGTCTTTTCTTTAAAACAGATTCTTCAAGAATCATAAGTTCATCCATTTCGCCAGTTTCAAGTTTTGTTAAAGCAACACTACCTGCTTCAATAGCAACTTTTCTCTTAGCTAAATTAGCGAAATATTCATCATTATATTTATCTTTTAATCCACTGATTGCTGCAAGAGCTGTACCTGATTTTAAAGGATCTGACATTGAAATTTTTCCTGTAAGACTTTCTTTTTCAGCAAATTCTTTAAAAGTTTGAGCTAAATCTTCTTTCTTTGTTTTTTCAGGATTATAAGCTAAAACCATATTAGAAATTCTAACTGGATACCAATATCCTTCTTTATCATATTCGAAAGCTAATTTATCTTTGTTTTCGATATCAAATTTATGTAATACATTTTTTTCTTTTAATTCATAAGCATAGGAAGGTTCTGCAACCATTATAATATCACAAGCAAGTTTTCCTGCTTCGATTTCCCCAGCAATTTTAGTTTGTAAAGTTCCTGTTCCACCTTGGAAAAATTCAATTTCACAGTTAGGAAATTTCTTTTTAAGTGCAGGTTTCATATTAGCAATTATATCTTCATACATTGAAGTATAAATTCTAACTTTTCCAGAAACTTCTTCATTCGCCTTCATATCTTTACTTGTATCATCTTTCTTATCAGAGCCTCCACCACAAGCAGTTGCACCAATCATTAATGCTGACAACATAAGTGCCAAAAATTTCTTTTTCATAAATCCTCCTAAATAGAAATAATATCTTTTTCGAGTACACACTCCAGAACTAATTATATTCAAAATTCTAAAAAAAATCTACAATTTTTTTGGTGATTTTCTAAATAATTTAAAATTTTTCTAAAAAAAATAAGGGACTATTCTGTCCCTATAAAAAATATTATCCCTATTTATTAGTTCTTATCTAAATTATACAAAAAGTAAATTTACACAAAAAAGAGAGATATTTTATGAAAATTTGTCTCTCTTTTAAAAAAATATTAAATTTTTGAAATAATCACTTTGCAAATTTAAATAAAGATAAATAATAATCAAAAAATTAATTTACCTATATTCTACTTCATCCACTCATTAAATTTATTCAAAGTTTTCTCTCTACCAATGTCAGTAACTTTAATAATATCATTTTCTATATATGCAAATTTTTTATTCAATAAATTCTTTAAAACTCTTTCAAATTTATTTTTTGCATAACATAAATGTTCATTTATTTTAACAACATTACATTCAATATTAGCCCTTTCAGTTTTTTCGTGATTTATTATATGAAGCATCATTGTAACCTCTGCAAATTCAGCTCTTTTTCTGTTTTCATTTAATATTTTTTTGATAATTCCGTTTCTCGGTTCAAATATAAATACTAATAAAAATATCAATCCGTTAACTATGGCTATTGTTCCTGCAATAGAAAGGTCATAAATATATGCCATATAAAATCCTATTACACTACTTAAAACTCCCGTGAAAACACTTAGAAATATCATTTTCTTCAAATCATGTGTTAATAGATATGCCGTTGCAGACGGAACAACCATATATGAAATTACAAGTATTGAACCTACCGCATTAAATGCTCCTACAGTTGTTATAGAAACTAAACTCATCAAAGCGTAATAAATAACAGCCGGTGCAAATCCGGAAATCAAACTTAAATTTTTGTCGAATGTAGAAATTTTTAATTCTTTAAAAAACACCCAAATAAAAATCAAATCAATTAAAAATATTACTGCCATTACAAAAATAACCTTTGACATTTCATAACCGAAAAACTCGATTCTCGGAATTATTGAAAATGCAACTTCTCCAACTAAAACGGAGTCAATACAGAGATGCACTCCTCTTAAAAATTTTGAAATCAATATTATAGCAATACTGAACAAAAATGGAAATACAAGCCCTATTGACGCATCTTCATGCAAAGTTGTCTTTTGATTTATAAGCTCCGTCAAAAATACAGTAAGTATTCCAACCAGTCCGGCACCGACAATCAGCAAAGGACTTGTCAAATCTTTTGTAATGAAAAAAGCAATTACGATTCCAAGTAAAATTGTATGAGTTATAGAATCTATCATCATAGACATTTTTCTAAGAATTAAAAATGGTCCCAATAGTGAACAAGCAGCTGAAACTAAACTTACAGCTATTAAAATTTCTAATTGTCTCATTTAGTCCCTCCTTGCATAGTTCTCTTTTTACTGAATAAAATTCCTTTTTTAGGCGAAAATAATATACTAAAAAATACAATTAAACTTGCAACTATCGCTATAACCGGTCCTGTTGAAAGTCCTTTATAGTACATACTTATAAATGAACCGGTAATTCCTGAGAAAGCTCCAAAAATTCCTGATAAAATCATCATAACATTGAACTTATCCGTCCATTGTCTTGCAGCAACAGGTGGTGCAATTAACATTGTACTCATAAGAATTACTCCAACTGATTGAATTCCCATAACTATTGAAATTACAAGTAAAACTATTAATATTCCGGTCATTAAATTTATAGAAAATCCCTTTGTTTGTGCAAACTCCGGATCAAAGGAAAAAAGTTTTAATTCTTTCCAAAATAGTAAAATTACAAACAACACCAAAATAATTATTCCGATTAAAAAATATATATCTTTTTTCAAAAAAGCGGCAGCTTGCCCAAATATAAATTTATCAAGACCCGCTTGATTAGTATTTGCTTCTCTTTGAATAAGTGCAAGTAAAACAACGCCAAGCCCAAAAAATGTTGACAAAACAATTGCCAATGCACTGTCAAATTTTACTTTTGATTTTAAATCAATTCCGAAAATAAAAAGTGCCGCTATAACTCCTGCGATAAAAGCTCCAAGAAGTAAAAATTCCAAATTTTTAATTCCAAGTACCATAAAAGCAATACAAACACCGGGAAGAGTTGAATGGCTGATTGCATCACAGATAAGTCCTTGTTTTCTCACTGTAACATATACTCCCATAATTCCACTTAAAAGTCCCAAAAGTCCTGAACCTAAAGCTATCATCAAAAAAGTATAGTCAGTAAGTAAATCTAAAATTCCGTTCATAATCTACACCCTATATGCCTTATTTATATTTTCTTCAGTAAAAACTTCTCTAACAGAACCTGAAGCGATAACCAATTTATTTAAAAGTACAACCTCATCAAAATATTCCTCAACAGTTCTCAAATCATGATGAACAACTATGATTGTCTTTCCGCTATCTCTAAGTTCTTTCAAAATTTTCATAATTTCTTTTTCCGTTTTAGCATCAACCCCTTTTAGCGGTTCATCTAAAAAATAAATTTCACTATCTTGAACTAATGCTCTCGCCAAGAAAACTCTCTGTTGTTGGCCGCCGGAAAGATCGCTTATTTGCCTATCGACAAACTCTTCCATTCCAAGTTTCTTTAAAGCCTCTAAAGACAATTCTCTTTCTTTTTTACCTGCTCTTTTTATCCAACCGAGCTTCCCATAAGTTCCCATCATAACAACATCCAAAACATCTGTCGGAAAATCCCAATCGACAGACTCACTTTGTGGCACATAAGAAATATCTTTTCTAAATTCCTTATAAGGCTTGCCGAAAAATGAAATTTTTCCGGATGAAATGGGGATTAAATTTAACATTGCCTTTAACAAAGTCGATTTACCTGCACCGTTTGGTCCCAAAATTGCGGTAAGTTTACCTCTTTTAATATCCAAATCCACATCCCAAACTACAGGTTTAAGATAATAGGCAATAGTTAAATCTTCAACTTTTACAGCTATTTCGTCCATTTTTTCCTCCAAAAAACAAAAAATCTCCATAACATAAGTATATATATTTAGGAGATTTTTTTCAAGTATTATTTTAAAGCATCAACTATAGTATCAATATTATATTTAAACATTGAGATATAAGTATTTTCTTTTGTATTATCATCTCCTAATGAGTCAGAATACAACTCTCCACCTATTTTAACATTATGTCCTTTAGCTTTACAAGATTCAACTAAAGATTCAATAGTTTTCTTAGGAACTGAAGATTCAACAAAAACTGCTTTTATTTTTGTTTTAACCAAGAAATCTGAAAGTTTCTTTATATCAGCTGCACTTGCTTCTGATTCTGTACTGATTCCTTGAATAGCCTCTACCTTAAATCCGAATTCCTTTGCAAAATAGTTAAAAGCATCATGAGCAGTAACTAAAACTCTTTGATTTTCAGGTAATTCAGAAACTTTTTTCTTTATATAATCAGAAAGTTCATCAAGTTCTTTTTCATATTTAGCAAGATTTTTATCGATTTCTTCAGCTTTTGAACTATCAGCTTTCTTCAAACCTTCTGCTACATTTTTCGCAGCTATTTTCCAGTTCTTAACACTAAACCAAATATGTGGATCATTAGGACCTGCTCCTTCTTCATCCCAAGGAAGTAATCTATCTGATGGAATATTTTTTGCTGCAGTTACAACGTTCTTATTTTGTTTTTCTAAACCTTGTAAGATTTCTCCCATTTGTCCTTCCAAATGTAATCCGTTTACAACTACAACATCTGCTTTTTCAAGTTTTTCCACATCGCCTGCTGTAGGCTTATATAGATGAGGGTCAACTCCCGCTTTCATCATTCCTTCAACTTCAAAGTTATCTCCACCGATTTGCTTTACCAAATCTGTAAGCATTGTACTTGTAGCAACAACTTTTTTCTTTGAAGTCTTTTGCTCAGTTTTCTTTTCTCCCTCTTTGTTTTTACTATCATCTTTTTTGGTACAAGCTCCCAAAACCCCAACGGAAAGTACCAATGCAAGTAATAATATAATTTTTTTTCTCATTTTTTCCCTCCTAAAAAATCTGTAAAGAATTTAATTTCTCTTACTCATATATATTACCACATTTTTTTAAAAATATCAATAATGATTATCTATTTCATAAAAATTTTTTTATTTTTATTTTTGACTATAATTAAATGGATTTCTAATATGACAATAATAATGTGCTATATAATTTAAGTGATACATTTTCTTTTAAAACAAAAAAGTAGTATAAAAATTATACTACTTTTCATTCTAAAATTTTATTATTTCTTTTCTGTATATCCTTGTTTAGTCAAGCCTTCTTCAGTCTTTTTCATACTAATCTTAACTTTTGCTGGGTCTTGGAAATTATTTCCTAAAACAGTTTTTGACTTTTCATAATCAAGATTTTCATAATCTATTTCGATATTTTCTACAAATTTTTCATCTTGATAATCAATAGATTCTTTTATACCTTGGATGCCTTGATATTTTTCTGCGATAGGTCCAACTATTTTTTGAAATTCTTCTTTAGTTCTAGCTGGCTTTAATTTTGCATATTCGCCTTCAACTACAGTATTTTGTTTAATAACCTTGTCTTCACTTTCAATATAAGTATAAGTAATAGTTGTTTTCATACCATCTTTTTCTAATTCGAAAGTTTTTGTAGGATTACTACCTTTACTTGAACAAGCAGTAGATAATACTACAACAGATATCATTAATAATGATAAAAGAATATTTTTTAATTTTCTCATAATTTACCTCCATATAAAAAATAATTCAGTTTATTTTATCATAAACACATATTTTTTTCAAATAGACTCAGGATAAAACACTGTATATTTTCATAATTTATACTAGTGCAAATTAGACATAAATTCTATAATATAAACTAAATTTTCACAAACCCACTAAATTACTGTAAAAGATTATCTTTTAAAATTATATTACAATTTTGCAATAAAAAAGTAGTATAACAATTATACTACTCTTTGTTCTAAAATTTTTCTATTTTTGTTCTTTATATCCTTTGCCTAATAGCATTTCTTCAGTTTTTTTCATGCTAATTTTAGTCTTTGAAGGATCTGCAAATCCACTTCCAAGAACAGTTTTTGCTTTTTCATAGTCAATATTTTCATAATCAATTTCCAAATTTTCAATAAATTTATCATCTTGATAATCAATTGATTCTTTTATTCCTTGGATTCCTTGGTATTTTGCAGCAATTGGATCTAATACCTTTTGAACTGCTTCTTTTGTCTTAGTAGATGGCAATTGTTCATATATACCTTCATTTACAGTTGTTTGCTTAATAACTCTATCATCTTTTTCTATATAAGTATAAGTAATAGTTGTTTTTAAGCCATTCTTATCCAAAACAAAAGTTTTAGTTGCATTAGCTTCTTTACCTGAGCAAGCTGTTGCTAAAACTACAACTAAAAGCATAGCTACTGATAATAGTATCTTTCTAAATTTTTTCATAATTTTCCTCCGTGTAAAAATTTTATAATTAATTTTAACATATTAAAAAGTTTTTTTCAATCTAGTTTAAGTTCTAAACTAATCATATTATCACTAAATCTAAAATGAAAAAGACGATATTATATACCGTCTTTCAAATCGTACAAATATTATTTTTGTTCTTCAAATCCTTGTGATTTTAACATTTCTGCACTTTTTTCCATACTAACTTTATTCGTGCTAGGATTTCCAGTGAACACCATTCCTGGAAGGCCTTTTGCCTTTTCATAATCAAAGTCTGTATAATCTACTTCAACTTCTTCAACAAATTTATCTTCTTGAATATCTAAAGTTTCTTTTAAACCTTTAATCCCTTGATATTTAGCAGAAACATCTTGTATTTGTTTCTTTAATTGTTCTATGTCTCTGCCTTGAAAAGCTGAGAATAGAGCCTCAGTTTTACTTGTTTGTTTAACAACTTTGTCGTCCTTTTCAATATAAGTATAGACAAGAGTTACCTTAACACCATTTTGTTCCTTTACAAAAGTTTTTGTAGCAGTAGTTTCTTTACTTGAGCAAGCAGTTGATAATACTATAACAAAAAGCATTGCTAAAGATAACATAACATTTCTTAATCTTTTCATAATATTCCTCCATAAAAAATATATAAGTAATTTTATCACATATCAATCAATTTTTCAATTACTTATTGTAAAAAAATTTTATAAAAACTCAACTAAAAAGCACTCTTACAAGTGCTTTTTAAACTATAATAATATTTTCCTACTAATCCCAACTTGGTGGGTTTGCTTTTGATTCCGTATTTTGGAAATATTGATATTCATGGAATCCTAACATTCTTGAAACTAAAACTATTGGGAAAGTTAACATTGATCTGTTAAATCTAGTAACAGTGTCATTGTAAATCATTCTGGAGTTCTTTACATCTTGTTCATAAGAGTCAATTTTATCCATAGTATTTAAATACACTGTATTAGCTTTTAATTCAGGATATGATTCAACTACAACAGCAAGTCTTGATAGAGCTTGAGTAAACATATTATCATCAGCTTCAATATCTTTTACAGAACTGTTACTATTTAATCCTCCTCTTGCTTGAACAACTTTTTCCAATGTTTCAGCTTCATGTTGTGAATATTTTTTAGTTGCATCAATCAAAGATTTTAAAGCATCCCATCTTGATTCAACATTTGCAGCTATTTGCCCCATAGCATTTTTTACCATTTCTCTAAGTCTTATTAATCTGTTATAACTTGAGATAATCCACAATACAAGTAGGACTACTACTGCAAGTACTACATATAAAACAGTCATATTTTTCTCCTTTCTAAATTTATATATTTCACTGAATATATACCCAACTATCTAGTTCCGCCACCAGAACCACCACCGAAGGAGCCTCCGCCACCTCCGATACTTGAAAAGCCTCCGCCTCCGCCAGAGGAACTTTGAACACTTTTTGAGTAAGCGTCTAAAAAGTTACTAGAAAATACATGAGAATAAATCATAGCAGTATGCAACGAATAAACATCAACATCGTAACTTTCCAAAAATTCTGGAGATAATTTCTTTAATTGCTTTTCAACTTCTTCTGCAACATCAAAAAGAGTTGCATAAATTAATAAATCTTTCCAAACTTTTATTTCAGAAACTTCTCTTTCACTTAATAATGAGAAATCTTTTAAATAATTATAATACTTAATTAGACGAGCAGTAAAATCTTTACCTTTGTCACTATAAGTATATACATATTTATTTCTACTATTTTTAACAAGCAAGTCATTTTGTGTTGCATAAGTAACAGATTCTTGTTTCAGACTTTCTTGTATAGCTTTAAACGCATTTTGATTTTTTGTCTTTCTTAAATATGCAGTAAATTCATTTTCCTGTAGTATTTCATCATCTCTAGCAGCTGCCTTAACCATATCAAATAATTTTCTTTCTGTAGAAGTCTCAAATTCGTAATTTGATTCAGAATTTATTTTCAAAGATAAAATTTCTTTTTTAAAGATAAATCCTTTTTCTTCAGTCATAGGTGTTAAAAGTTTAGTTTGAATCCACTTTAGAAAATAAGCCCTAATTATTGACTCTGGACCATCAAAACCCGCACATTTCAAAATATGGGATAATTTCCACCATTCTTTTTCAGGAATATCTCTGTAATACTCTCCTTTAAAATCTCCTTTTTTGTATCCACCTTTAAATTTCTTACTAGATGAGATTGCAGCAGAAGATCCAAAAAGAGCAATAAATAAAAATATTATGGCTTTAATTATTGTTCTGTAAGTAGCTTTAGATGTTTTTGTATTTTTAGTTGTATTTTTCTTATAACTTGAACCTTTAAATGCCATATCTTTATAATATGAAAAGTCTTTATCTATAACTTCTCCAGAAGTAAATTCTCCCTTATTCAACTGTGTTAAAACAGTTACATAATTAGAGCCAGAAAGTGCTGATAAACTAGTAAAAACTATATTTCCATCTAAAAATTCTATTTTTCCTTTATTACCAAATGCCCAAATCTTAGCATTAGTATTGTCAAATTTTCCTTCTGCCTTTGAAATAGTAACTTTTACTTCTTTTGGTGATGCACTTAATCCGTCATTTACAAACTTCCAAAAAACCATATCCGAGTCAGTTAAAAGTTTTACAAAATTCGTAACCCTATATCTTAATACAAAAGTCTTTCTCTTATATTCTCCAAAACCAAAACAAAGCTCATACCCTTTTGTCGTTTTTACAACTCCAGACTTTTTTGCCTTTTGTTCTCTTGTTTGTTTTACATTCCAAGTCTGTAAACTCTCATAAGGAACTTCTTTTCCTCCTTGAATTTCAGAAACTGTAAAATTTAATATTTCACTTTTCCCTAAATTTTCTATAGGAATATAGTATTCCGTTCCTTTGGTTGGCATAAAATCCATAATACTTTCAATATCAGCACTTCCGTCTTTATTAATTTTAACTTTAATTTCATTCTTATAAAAAGTGTCTGCAAAAGAATTATTGGAAGATATTATAAAAAAGCCAACTATTATAAATGAGAATATAAAAAGTCTCCTGATAATACTTCTAAAATTTTTCATAAGCCTCCTATATTTCCTTAAAATCATTATCTATTTTGTCTTAAATACTATTAACGAGTTCCTCCACCATCTCCGCCACCGAAGGAGTCTCCACCACCTCCGATGCTTGAATATCCCCCATCTCCATCTGAATAATTTGATACATTACTTGAATAAGCATCTACAAAATTATTAGTGAAAACATCGGAATAAACAACTCCTGTATGGAATGAGTTTAAATCAACATCTATATTATTTAAAAGTTCTGGAGATAATTTACTTAGCTGTTCCTCAACAGCGTCAGCAACATCATAAAGTGTCGCATAAATTAGTAGTTCTTTCCAAACTTTTATCTCGGAAATTTCCCTTTCACTTAACAAAGAAAAATCTTTTAAATAATTATAATACTTTATTAAACGAGCAACAAATTCATTGCCCCTATCATTATACTTTTCTGTCCATTCTCCACTTTCTTTTTTCTCAAAAAAATCATTTTTTCTTGCATAGTCAATAGATAAATTATCCAATTCTTCTGATAATTCTTCAAATCTATGTTGCTTAAATTCATCTTCTAAATATTTTGAAAATTCATTTTCTTGTAAAATTCCATCACCTTGAGAAGCACCTACAACCATAGAGTAAAATTTTTCCTCTATTTTATTATCAAATTGTTTAGGAGCATCTTCATTTATTTTTAGAGCTAAAACTTCCTTTTTAAAAATACGACCCTTTTCTTCGGTTATTGGTATTAATCGTTTAGCTTGAATCCATTTTAGGAAATACGCTCTAAATATTGCTTCATTACCATCAAATCCTGCATTTTCCAAAATGTAGGATAATTTCCACCATTCTTTTTCAGGAATATCTCTATAATATTCTCCTTTAAAATCTCCCTTACTATATCCTTTCTTTTTTCTTAAAAACAATATAGTAATAATTGCACCAAAGACAATTATTGGAGTTACAACGAAAAGCATAATATTTTTAAATAACTTGTTTTTAGTATTAGGTTTTTTATAATCTGAACCTTTAAAAGCTAAATCTTGATAATATGAAAAATCTTTATTTATAGTTTCACCAGAGGTAAATTCTCCTTTATTAATCTGAGTTAAAATAGTTACATAATTAGAACTAGAAAGACCTATTAAACTATTAAAAACTATTTTTCCATCTAAAAATTCAATCTTTCCCTTATTTCCAAAAGCCCAAATCTTTGAATTTGAATTGTCGAATTTACCTTCAGCTTTAGAAATAGTAATTTTCACTTCTTGTGGGGCAGAACTCAATCCCTTATTGACAAATTGCCAATAAACCATATCAGAGTCTTTTAAAAGTTTTACAAAATTTGTAACCCTATATCTTAAAACAAAAGTTTTTCTCTGATACTCACCAAATCCAAAACAGAGTTCATAGCCATTTTTAGTCTTTACAACTCCCGCTTTCTTTGCTTTTTGTTCTCTAGTTTGTTTTACATTCCAAGTATTTAAAGTTTCATAAGGAACTTCTTTTCCTTCTATAATTTCAGAAACATCATAGTTTAAAATTTCACTTTTTTCCTAAGTTTTCTATAGGAATATAGTATTCAGTTCCTTTAGATGGTTCAAAATCCATAATACTTTCAACATCGGCACTTCCGTCTTTATTAATCTTAACATTAATTTCATTTTTATAAAAAGTGTCTGCAAAAGAATTATTGAAAGGTATTACAAACAAAGTTAATAAAACAATGGAAAATGTAAAAACTTTTTTTACTAAATTTTTAAGATTTTTCATAAGACTTAACCTCCTATTTCAATCTTCTCAAAATTTCTCCCTTACCTAAAATTTCTAAAATATTTGAAAGTTCAGGTCCGTGAACTTGACCTGTAAGTAATGCTCTAACAGGCATATACAAGTTTTTGCCCTTAAAACCTGATGCCTTTTGAACTTTTTTCATAAAGCCCTTAGCAATCTCTTCATCAATTTCGTCAATTTGAGATAATTCTTCTTTTATTTTTTCCTTTAAAATTCCTATATGTTCTACATTTCTCATTTCTAAAGCATCAGCCTCAACTTCAACTTCTTCAAATAAGAATCTTGATTGATCTACAATTTCAGGAAGTCTTGAAATAGACTCTTGGAAAGTCTTTGTGATAAGCTCAAGTCTCTTTTCACAAATATCTTCTTTTATAAAACCAGCTTCAACCAAATAAGGTTTAACAAGTTTTGCAAGTTCTGAAACTTCCATCTTTCTAATGTATTGAGCATTAACCCAATCTAATTTATCTACATCAAAAACTCCGCCGGATTTTGAAACTCTATCGAAAGAGAATTGTTTAACCATTTCATCTAAAGATAAAATTTCTTCATTGCTTTCAGGACTCCAACCTACAAGAGCAAGATAATTTATAAGTGCTTCTGGTAAATATCCTTTTAATCTAAAATCTTCAACAGACGCATCATCATTTCTCTTGGATAATTTCTTTCCGCTCTTATTCAAAACTGTTGGTAAATGAACAAAAGTAGGCTTTTCAAAGCCAAGAGCTTCATAAAGATAAATATGTTTAGGAGTTGATGAAATCCACTCATCTCCTCTTACAATATGAGTAATTCCCATTAAATGATCATCAACAACCACTGCAAAATGATAAGTTGGAAATCCGTCAGCCTTAATAAGAACTTGGTCGTCCATATCATTTGTATTTATTGTAATTTTGCCTTTAATAACATCTTCAAAAACAATATCTCTATTTTCAGGTAATTTTAATCTGATTACATAGCTTTCGCCATTTGCAATTCTCTTCTTAGCATCTTCAATGCTAACTCCTCTACAAAGTCCATCATATCTTGGAATTTTTCCATCAGCTTTTTGTTGATTTTTTATATCATCAAGTCTTTCCTTGCTACAAAAACAATAATAAGCATATCCCTTTTCAATAAGTTCCTCTGCATATTTATTGTAAATTCCTTTTTCAACTCTTTCAGATTGAATATATGGACCACAATCTCCAATTTCTGTAATTTTATCATTTTCATCAAGACAAACACCTTCATCTGCCTCAACTCCTGCCCATTTAAGTTCGTGAATTAAATTTTCGATAGCTCCTTCAACATATCTAGTTCTATCAGTATCTTCAATTCTAAGCAAAAACTTTCCTCCATTTTGCTTAGCATATAAATAATTATATAAAGCAGTCCTAAGTCCTCCTATATGTAAATATCCTGTTGGACTCGGTGCAAAACGTAATCTAACCATTCCTTTTTCCCTCCTAAAAAATAAACATAAACTTACAATAATTATATATTAATTGCACTATTTTGTAAAGGTTTCTAACAAAAAACTAACCTTAAATTCACACATAAAAACAGTACTCAACTTTTTGAAAAATAAGTTAAAACCTATTTACTTTTAGCGACTTGCCACTAAACGAAAATTTCTCCTTATACGTCTTTTCGATTGGAGTGTAAGCGTAGCTGAGTGTAGTGAATCTAACCCTAACTTTGTTTACTTGTAAACAAAAGTAGGTCTGATGCAAAGATTGTTCAAATCTTTGATTTGAGTACAATCGGCTGTGGAAATCTCATGTTTTTGCTTTAGCAAAACTAAATGTATCGAAGATAAATCAGATATAAAATTTTCATACTAAATGAAACTTTAGAAATTTTGTATAGATTGCTATAACTTTTTTAAGTCATTTACATGACTTACTATTATTTGCAAACAAATAATAGTAATGAGATCTCTCCACTACGGTCGAGATGACATGTTAGGGGCATTACTTTACAAGTTGCTATGATGTGAAATATTTATTTTCATATAAATTTTTTAATAATTATAAAATTTTTTCAAATAATCTCTATACTTTTTGAATTTTTTAAGTTTATTTACTTTTAACGTCTAGCCACTAAACGAAAATTTCTACTTATACGTCATTTCGACTGGAGCGTTAGCGAAATGGAGAAATCTCATAGTTTTGCTTGTAAACAAGCAAAATTAAATGTATCGAAGATACATAAAATAATAAATTATTTTTTCAATAAAAAAGACGGCATATCTACCGTCAAAAATTCTGTAATTTTTTTATATTTAACAATTTTAATTTATCAATCTAAAATAAACTCATATTCTCTATATATTTTTCCATCTTTAAAATCAAAAATATCCAAAGAACGAACACCAAAATTATTTACTAAATAAGTGGCTATTCTATTTCTGCTTTTAGAAATCTGCATATCTATACGCGAAAACTTAGAATCCGTATTTAGATATGCATTTTTTATAGTTTTCATATAATTTTCTATTCCAACAATTTTTTTCTTTTCTTTGCTGAACAATTCCCAACATACTTCTGGATGTAAAAACTGTTTGTACAATTCCCAATTACGCTCATTTTCAGCTTTAAAAAATATATATAAAATATCTCTATTATCCATAATTTCTCTGCTTTCATTAAATTCTAAATTACATAAATACTAAATACATTTATTCATTAGTTTTGTGATATTGTAACATATTTTTCCAACCGGACTTGCTTTCCTTTACAATAGGAAAGAACGGATAACAGTGAAACAAATTTTCTCCTATTTCTGAAATTACCTTAACTCCATCATTCTCAAGTTTATCTTTTATCGTATCATATGCAGCATAAAGCACTTCATCACTTCCATAAGAAAGATAGACTTCCTCTACTCCGTGATAATCACCCTTTTCAAGATACAGCATATACTCTGGCATATCTTTTCCATGAGCCATAATTTTACCAAAAATTTTAACAAATGATAAAGTCAATAAAATATCTTTTTTATCAAGAATTTCTCCTTTTTTTATCAAATCTTCATCTTTAAAACATTCTCCTGGAGATGATGCATATATTCTCTTTGGAACTTCAATATCTTTCTTTGAAATATTTATATATGATACAAGTCCTAATGCAAGAGTTGCACCGGAAGAACTTCCTGTAACAAGAATATCTGAAATATTATATTCATTAAGCATTGACTTATATAAACTATACATCCATTCATATACTTCGTCGATTGTATGATTTATGCATAGCGGATAATATGGAATAACCATATTGCGACCACTTTCAAGAGCTACTTTTAAAGCTGTCTTAATAGAATTCTTACTTGGATGCATAATCATCCCTCCTCCTATTATAAATAGGCAGGCTTTTTTTGTTGGCTTTTTATGTGTTATATACACAACCTTTGCTCCATTAAACTCTTTGATTTCATAGTTGATTTCATTATGAGAAAGAACTGGAATTTTTGTTTTTTTCATTCTCTTTCTAGCGTTTGAAATAATTTCTGTTTCACTTTTATTAAAATATCTTTTAACTCCAATAAGTTTAATAATCACTTTTAAAAAACGATATTTCAAAGATAACTTAGACATTTTTCATTCCTCCTAAAAATATAATTTAACTATTTCTTTCTTGCAACAAAATAATATCTGTGAATTCTCCCTTTAATTACTCCTTCTTTTTCAAGAATTTCCTGTGCTTTGAAGAGGTTTTCTTTATACTTTTCAACTTCAAAATAAGGAAATTCCCAATCTATAATCCTTGCAAACCAAACTAGAGCACCAACATCATAAAACTCTATCGGTCTATAAGCTTCTGCTTCTTCAACAATCTCAAAACCATTTTCTATAAATTCTTCTTTTGAAATATTCAGATAAGCTTTAGGAAATGGAATATCAACATCTCCTATTAAAAGTTCCACTAATTCTCTGTCATTTTCTGCACCAACCTGTTGTGTAAGAAATAATCCTCCACTTTTAAGAACTCTTTTAAGTTCATTAATATTATATTCACCATGTCTATTTGTAATAATATCAAAATAATTATCTTTAAAAGGAAGTTCATCACGACCATCGGCTGGTTTAAAATCTATTCCCAAAGGAATAAGTCTCTCCTCACATATCTTAATATTTGGCTCATAACCTTCAATTGCTGAAGTATTTTTAGGATTTAGTAGAAAAGATAAAAGAAATTCTCCACCACCTGTTTCCATATCCAACAAATAATCACTTTCTCTTAAATAAGATTTTATAATGCTCCCAAAATCCCATGGAATATCATCTTCTTCTCTATATCTTTCTCTAATATGAGAAAAATCCCAACCCTTAATATGAGCAATGTCCTGCTCATGCAACCATTCATTTAAAAGTGTCTTTTTATCCATATATTTCTCCTTAAATATCTATTTTATTTATCTAACAATTGAATTATCCGTCATCAAATTAGCTATATGATGAGGAATCATAGAAACTTGCATTGACATTTCAACACGATAATTTTTATCTATACATTCATCCCAATACTCAAGATGCTTTTTATCTATCCACGAATCAGACTCTTCCACTCTTATTCCATTTTCTCCCTGAATTGAATACCAATAAAGATACTCTTCATCATCACATTTTTCTCTAAAAATAGTTTCTACATACATTCTCTCTCCGTCCAAAGTAAGTAATACTTCCTCCATATTTTCATTTAAAAAATTCATCCACTTATCTACTACTTCCGACTTCCCTTTTCTGACACGAAATCGTGATAATTCTATATTCATACTTTCCCCCAAAAAATAGTACTTTTTTTTATATTTGACTTTCTAAAAATTTACAATATTCTAAATTATCTTCTGTAATTTTATCACAATGCCCATAACCTTCCCATACTTTTAATTTAACATAAGGTAGTTTTTTGGGTATCACCTTCTTCGCTTCTTTATAATCAAACTCTTTAGAACCATAACAAAAAATCAGCTTTTCTTGCTCATCCTTAGATAAATCTGGAATTTTTACAAAAGAACAGTCGTGAATTATATTCACAATACTTTCATCATCCATCCTTATAAAAGACTCTGCCATTATTTTACCAAATTCCGCTCCATATAGAGTAGTCATTTTTTTTACAGCAAAATTCTTATCTTTAAGAGCTTTCTTATGTTTTCTCAAAAAAATTTTCTTAAAAAGAAAATCTAAAAAATAGGCTTTTTGCCACAAACTAGCTCCTTCAAAAACACATTTATCTACAATTATATCCTTGCTATTTAATAAATTTAACAATACTACTCCACCTAAAGAGGCTCCAAAAGCTAAATTTATCTTATCTATTCCGTTTTCAATTAAATAATTCTTTATTTTATTAGCTTCCATTTCCGCTGACTTATATACTTCTCTTGACTTTCCATGTGCTGATAAGTCCGGAATTATATATCTATAATCCCCTAATATATTGTCAGCAATTAAAAATTTCATTCCCTCAGCAGAAGATAACATAGGATGAATAAGTAATATTACCTTTTCGCCACCCTCATTAATATCAACAAAATTCATTTTTTGCTCCTTAATTTCCGTATTATCAATAATCTTTTTAATTTAATTCTATTATACCACTTGTTACAATTCTAATCTATATATAAATTTAAAAGAGAGTGATTTCTCACTCTCTCAAATAGTTTTTTGCTTGCAAATTAGAAAAATTTATACAAAAATGTATATTAATCTTTATTGGAGCTTTAGGAGATCTCTCGACTACGCTCGAGATGACATGTTGGGGGCATTACTTTACAAGTTGCTATGACGTGAAATATTTAGTTTCATATAATTTTTTTAATGATTAAAAAATTTTTTCAAACACTTGGTATTTTTTAGAATTTTTGAAGATTATTTACTTTTGACGTCTTGCCATTAAACGAAGATTTCTCCTTATACGTCATTTCAACCGAAACGAAGTGTAGCGGAGAAATCTCATTTTATTTTTAAACAGCAAAAAGTTGGTACAATGTAAAATTGTCCAAATCTTTGATTTGGTAACAATCGACTGCGGAAATCTCATAGTTTTGCTTGCAAACAAGCAAAACTAAATGTATCGTAGATACATAAAATAATAAATTATTTTTTACAACAAAAAAGACAGTATCTCTACCATCTAATTTCTTTTAATTAAAACACACAATCTATTAATTCTAAAAAACAACAAACTTTGATTCATTTTTATTTCTATTAATTTTTTTCAATCCTATTTTTATCAATGGATTTTTTGCCTTGCTTATACGAGCATTCTTATGACAAGCCTTTACACAAGCCATGCATACAATACAAGCTTTTTTATCCGTTATAATGTGATTATCAATACAAGCTTTAGGACATTTTTTTATACAAACCCCACAATTATCACAAAGCTCATAATCAGTTTTAGGAATAGTAAATATTCTTCTCCCAGTGTGTACAGGTTTTATATCAGCAACTTTGCCTATAAATCTATCAAATAAGCTTAAGCTTTTATTCTTTTCTATATTATTTTTTAATTCCTCTCTTATAGCCTTTCCAAATGAAATTGCCATATTAATATCTTCTGCATTCGGTCTATTTATAGCAACAGGTAGTTCTTTTGTTGAAAAAGAATGTTCTCCAACAAACTCTCCATAACCCACAACATTGCCATTATTCTTTTTTACTATAGAAACAATCTCTCTTTTAGCAAACATAATTGCAGCATTTCCATATAGTAAAACTATAGCGACAGCTTTATTATTAAAATCAATATTCTTTATATAATTTCTATACTCTTTATACAAAAATCCACCATAAACTGGTGCCCCTAAAATAATTAAATCATCTTTAGTAGTGTCAATTTTTTCTTTCTTTGAAATTCTATTACCCTCTGTTAAATCAACATACTCTACTTGTTTTGACTCAATCCCTTTAATTACATTCTTAATTATTTTTTTAGTAGTTCCTGTAGGTGAAAAATAAATTACCTTAACTTTTGGAGAAAAAGATTCTCTCTCATCCAAAATATTATCATCTAAAGAAAAATCGAAATTTTGATGACTCTTATATTCCATAGCACTACTCATATCTGTTCGCCTCTTTTCAACTTTAGTAACATTATTTTAAATATACCCTTTGCCAAATTTAGCTAACAAAATTAAAATCATTGATAATAACTTATTTTAATAAATATACTCAATTATGATTTACATTATTTCACCAATCAAATCAAACAAAATGTAAATTTTAAAATAATTGATTTAATAATATTCATATGGTATAATTACAATAATTAAGTAGTTTTTTACATAATATATTACATATATATAATTTAACATAAAAGTTTTATAAATTTACTTCGATTTTTTGAATTAAATTTTGATACTTTTAATATTTTTAAAAAAAGAGCAATGGTATAAATTACCACCAAAAGATATTTTGATTATGATGAATGAAAGGAGGAATTTTATGACTAATAATAAGACAACATCATCAGTAAAATCAAATAACAAATCAGCGCATAAGCTAGGATTTTTTGGTTTTTTTGCTATAACAGCATCTATGGTAATGACGGTATATGAATATCCGTCTTTTGCTAGTTCTGGTTTTCAACTTGTATTCTTTCTAATTGTCGGAGGACTTTTTTGGTTCTTGCCTGTTGCATTATGCTCTGCAGAAATGGCAACAGTAGAAGGATGGGAATCTGGAGGTATTTATTCATGGGTTGGAAATACTCTAGGTAAACGATGGGGATTTTCAGCTTTATTCTTTCAATGGTTTCAAATAACAGTAGGATTTGTTACCATGTCATTTTTTATACTTGCAGCATTGGCATACGTATTTAAATTTGATGCACTTTACAATAACCCAATGGTTATGTTTTTTGGAGTTGCAATCATTGTGTGGGTTCTAACATTTACACAATTAGGTGGAACAAAATATACAGAAAGAATTTCTAAGATTGGTTTTCTTGGAGGAATAGTTCTTCCTGTTATTATACTTTTCATTGGCTTAATTGCATACTTTAGTACTGGTGGTGTTTCTCAAATTAAGATTACGACAGAAACTCTAATTCCAAATTTCAAGGAAACGGGAACTCTTGTAATTTTTGCTTCTTTTATTCTCGGTTATATGGGCGTAGAGGCGTCAGCATCTCACGTTAACGAACTTAAGAATCCGACAAGAACATATCCTTCAGTTATGATTGTTTTAACTATACTTACAATTGTACTTGATGCTCTTGGCGGACTTGCTATAGCTACAACTCTTCCAGACAAAATATTAAATGGTAATCTATCTTATGGAGTTATTGAGGCATTTGAAGCAATCTTTACAGAACATTTTGGTTCACAATATAATTGGCTTGTTTTAATAGTTGCAATACTATTAGCTCTTGGTGTATTAGCAGAAATATCTTCTTGGATTGTTGGCCCATCCAGAGCGCTTTTAGAAGCTGCAAATGATAAGATTCTCCCTCCATCTTTTGCAAAAACTAATAAAAATGGAGTGTCAGTAAAAACAGTTATCATTCAAGCCATTATAGTAACAATTTGGGATGCAGTTCTATGTGGTTCTATAGCATTGGCAGGAGGTTCTGATTCATCAGTTGGTTATTTAACAGCAATAGGACTTACAGTTGTAATCTATTTGGTTGGATATATATTATTCTTCTTAGGATATTTCGTTTTAATATTGAAAAAATCTAATTTAAAACGTACATTCCAAGTTCCTGGTGGAAAAGTATTTAAAATAATTGTTGCTACAGTAGGATTGCTTATTACAATAGCAACTTTAATTATTTCATTTTTCCCATCATCAAAATTAACAACTGCAGATAATCAAGTATATCAAATTGTGCTAATTATATGCTTTATTATCTCCTTAATAGTTCCTATAATTATTTATTCAAATAAACATAGATGGGCAACAAAATATGATGATAAAAGTAAGTAGTTATTATAAATTATTAAATACATTGATATAGTTCAAATTTATTTAAAGAAAGGAAGCATAATATGAGTAAAAAAACATCAAAATCAAGTAGAAAAAGCACTAATCATATCAGTGATATTCTTGAATCAATGAATCAAGAAACAAGATATCTTACACCGATTTTCGGAACAGAAGCTAGTGATATTGAAATGCCAAACAAAAAAATAAATGAAAATCCTGTTTCTCCTCAAGTTGCAGCAGAAATTATTAGAGAATATCTAAAAACAGAAGGAAATGCAACACAAAACCTTGCAACTTTCTGTCAAACTTATATGGAACCAACTGCAACAGCATTAATGGCAGAAAATTTTGAAAAAAATGCAATTGATAAAGATGAATATCCAATGACTGCAGACCTTGAAAACAGATGTGTCGATATTATTGGAAACTTATGGCATATGAATCCAAAAGAAGAACCTATAGGAACATCTACTGTCGGTTCATCAGAAGCTTGTATGCTAGGTGGACTAGCTATGCTTTTCAGATGGAAACATCTTGCAGATAAAGCAGGAGTTAATAGATTCACCAAAAAGAGACCTAATCTTGTAATTTCTTCAGGATACCAAGTATGTTGGGAAAAATTCTGTCGCTACTGGGATATTGAAATGAGAACTGTTCCACTAGATATGGAACATTTATCTCTCAATATGGATACAGTAATGGATTACGTTGATGATTATACAATAGGTATAGTTGCTATATTAGGTATTACTTACACAGGAAAATATGATGATGTAAAAACTCTTGACAAACTAGTTGAACAATACAATAAAAAGAAACCTGAATTACCAATTAGAATACATGTTGATGCTGCTTCCGGAGGTATGGTTGCTCCTTTTATAGATTCTGAATTAAAATGGGATTTCAGATTGAAAAATGTATGGTCAATTAGTACTTCTGGACATAAATATGGTCTTGTATATCCGGGAGTAGGTTGGGTAATCTGGCGTGGCAAAAAAGCTCTTCCGGAAGAATTAATTTTCTGGGTTAGTTACTTAGGAGGAGAAGAAGCTACTATGGCAATCAACTTCTCTCGTAGTGCATCTCAAATCGTTGGTCAATACTATATGCTTATGAGAAATGGATTTAAGGGTTATAAAGAAATTCATCAAAGGACAATAGATGTCGCTAGATATATGGCAGATGAAATCAAAAAAATGGGAATCTTCGAATTGCTTGAAGAAGCAAACCAAATACCAATCGTATGTTGGAGACTAAAAAAAGATGCAAATGTCGATTGGACATTATATGACCTAGAAGATAGACTTCGTATGCATGGTTGGATGATTCCTGCATATCCTATGCCTGAAAATTTAAAAGATGTAGATGTACAAAGACTTGTTCTTCGTCAAGACTTCGGTATGCCTTTAGCAATTCTTTGTATAAACGAAATGAAAAAACAAATTGAAATATTAAACGGTTCAAGAGTTGTTCTTCATGATAATGAAAAGAATGCAAAACCTGGCAAGGGATTCGACCATAGTGGTAGATAATTTAGGTAAAATACTAAAAGAGGCTGTTATCAGCCTCTTTTTTAATGTATATTTAATAATAAGAATCTCATTTAAAAATATTTTTAAGTTTTTTTATTTTTAACGTCTAGCCCCTAGTTTAAACAGCTTCCCTAACACGTCATTTCGACCGAAGCGAAGTGTCGTGGAGAAATCTCATTTTATTTTTAAACAGCAAAAAGTTGGTACAATGTAAAATTGTTCAAATCTTTGATTTGGTAACAATCGACTGTGGAAATCTCATACTTTTGCTTTAGCAAAACTAAATGTATATCGTAGATACATAAAATGAATTATCATTTTGCTCTCAAACAAAAAGACGGTATCTCTACCGTCTATTTATAACTATTCTAAATTCCAACAAAAACTTCGACAACTTTTCTTATTTTTTCTAAGACTATTTCTTTTCTCTTACTCCACCTCTTCTGGATAGTGGTGGGATTATGCCGCCTAATTCATCCCCAGCATATTCAACATATCCTTTGGATATAGATTTTTCAATAAATCTGTTGGCTTTTTCATTTAGATTTTCTTCAGAAATTAGTTGATTAATTTTAACTACTTTTTCTTTTTTTGCAAATTCATAAAAAGTTTCAATAATATCATCAGTATTTTTCAACTCTGATAATCTTGTTTTGCTAATGAACTCCATAACTAAATCTTCTTTTGCTCCAGTATGATATAACTCATACACTACATTTAGCATATGATTTATAATAAATTATACAAGTTTAACAAGTAATCATTATTGAAGCTTCCTTAGCTTCTAATTAACTTTAATCCAATAAAAATAGCTTTTTTGAATTTAGTTTATATTAAATATCATTAATAAATTCAATAACCAGTTTATCAAAATCTTTTTTTGCTTTAATATCATTGTTTTCTTCATAGATACTGTTATCTTTAATATCAATATCCTCTATTTTTCTATCATAATCAACACAATATACATCTGCAATCCATCTACATATTATTAATTGTCTACATTTTTTTTCATCGCTATTTTCTATCAAATTCGTATTTTGTACATATTTGCCAGCTTCACACAAAGTCCAATTAATATTTTCAACTAAATTGTATAAATTATAGCATTTATTATATATATTATTTCTATTAAAAAACAATCTTTTTCTGTCAATATTACCTAATAAATTACTTAAATAAGCAACATGATTTTGGTATTTTATACCATTATTTTTTATTTCTCTTATACACCCATCAATCATAGGATCAAGTAATTTTTTATTTTCTAAATATACACTATAATAATTATTCCAATCACTATCTTCTCTTTGAATATCTTTGAAAAGTTCTTCTAAAATGTAAAAATCTCTTGAATATAAAAACAATTCTTCTAAGTCTTCTTTGTATATTACTATTCCTTGCCAAAAAAATGTATTTAATACTTTTTTTTGTTCTTGGATGTTATTTAATATTTCCAAAACAAATGCGGTAATAACAGATGCAGTACTACCAAATAAAATATTATTTATAGCATTTTCTAATTTAATATTTCCTATAAAGCACATTAAAATTGTAATTCCTGTCAAAAAAATAGCCAATATTAATATAGTTCTAATTCTCTTCATGTTCTTACAACTCCTTTTAAACTTTAATTAAAATATCATAATTTTTAATATATTTTTATATATGCCCTGTAATGTGATAATTTAAATAATCCACTCTACTTTTTATTTATATACCTTTGTATTTAAATATAGTTAATTCATTATTTTATCATTATATTATTTACTACATTTTTTATAAAACTAATTCATAAACAAGCAACTTCTCGCTACTTATTAGCTTAAAATTGTTATTTGTTGCGATTTTTTGTGTTGCTAATTGCCTTTTATCACATTCGATAATGAGTGAATGGATATTTTTATTTTTTGCATAGTCAATGAGTAATTTTGTTATTTCGTTTGCTATGCCACATCCCCAATAGTCTTGACTTAAAATAAAGCCAATTTCGTAACTGTCTTTGTCGTATTCGTGAAAAATAATATGCCCTATTAACTTTTTGTTTTCTTTATATTCCAAAGCAAATACTCGTGGAGGATAAGACAGAGCATTTTTGTTTAAAAAGTCTTGTGTGTTTTCCAAAGTGAAAGGTGCTTCAATGTACTCCATCACTTTAGGGTTACTTAATATCAAATATAGGTCATCTACATCTGATTGTTTAAATTGTCTTATCCTACACCTTTTTGTTTCTATATTCAAAAAATATTCCAAGATTATCACTCCTGATTATTTCTATTCAACATCTTTTAATGATTCAATCATCGGAACTTTGCTAAGCATTATTTTTACTACGAAGTAAACTATGAATGTGAAAAATAGTGTTACTAAGGCTGAGTAAATGTAGCTTATTAATTTTACTTTGTTGAAAAATCTGATTGAGTCCATAGCAAGTTGTTCCATTATATTTATGTGCAGACTGTGACCTACAAAGACTCCGAGCCCTATTCCTATTATTGTTAGTATTACAGTTTCTTTGTAGATGTAGTTGTCAATTTCTAAAGGATAAAATCCTAAAACTTTAAGTGTTGCAATTTCTCTTTTTCTTTCTGAGATATTTATATTACTTAAGTTGTATAAAACTACGATTGACAAAAAGCCTGAGCATATTACGATTACTAAAATAATTGAGTTTATGCTGTAAGATGCGTCATCAATTATCCTTTTCAATGAGTGTATGTTTGTGCCTTTTACGGCAACTGGATCTTTTTCTAATTCATTTATTACTTTTTCGATATTGCTCTTGCTTCCATCATTTAAAATTAGTAGCTTTGTATTTTTTATAGGTTTTCTGAAAAAAGTTTGTTCATAAGTTTTTTCGTTCATTATAAAGAAATTGCCAACATGATTTTCAAAGATTCCTGCAACGACTCCCTTATATTCTTTATTGTTATTTATAAAGGTTATTTCATCTCCAACGGAAAGTGAAAATTTTTCGGCTAATTTTCTATTTATATAAATTCCGTCATCTAATTTTTCAATTTTTTTGTCTCCATTATATAGTCCAAAGAACTTAGAAAACTCACTCAAATTATCAGTTGTAAAGACACCTATTTTTTCATCAAAGCTCTTTTTGGATTTTATATTTACAGATACTAAAGATAAATCAAGACTTTCTTTAATATCCTTGTTTGATTTTATATCTTCGTTGAATTTATCTAAATCTTTTGACAATGACATTGGATTGTAGATAACTGATGAATGATATTTTGTATATTTTGAGTATTGTAAATCGGAAACTCCGTCTAAGCTGTCTTTTATTCCAAATCCTAGCACTAAAAGTCCCATACAACCCATTACACCTATAATTGTCATTGTAAGTCTTAGTTTGTATCTAAAGACATTTCTTAGAGTTGCTTTTTGCAAAAATGAAAGTTCTTTCCAAATATAAGGTATTTTTTCAAGAAAAACAAAGTTTCCTGACTTTGGAGCCTTTGCTCTCATAAGTGATGAAATTTTTTCTTTTAAAGTTCTTATACATGTTACATATGACACAAAAGCTGTACAGAAAATTGCAATTAAAATTCCGACAACAATTATTTGTGGGTAGTAATTGTCAAAAACTTTTTTAAATATAAATGCTTTTAGATAGGATCTGTAAACAAGTGGAGAAATCACTTTAAAACCTAAGATAGTACCTATTATTCCTCCAATGATACTTGCTAAAAATCCATAGTAAAAGTATTGTTTTGCAATGTCGATATTGCTATATCCCAAAGCCTTTAAAGTTCCTATTTGTATTCTGTTTTCATCTACCATTCTAGTCATTGTTGTAAGTGATACCAAAAGGGCTATGAAATAGAAAAATAGTGAGAATACATTTGAAACACCATAGATTCCATTAGCTGCAAAATAAACTTTTGACATCATTGATGAAACAAATCCTTCTTCAATATTGTAATTTGGTTCTATCAATTTAGATAAAACTTCATCGCCGTCAGAAATTTTACTATTTGCATCAAGGACTTTTTCTTTAGCATCCTCTAAATCTCCCTTACCTTTATTCAATTTTAAGTTGTTTTCTTCGACTTCTGATTTTTTTTGAACTAATTTTGCGTAGTATTCATCAAATTTTAGTATTCCTTGTTTGGCTTGTTTTTCCAATTGGTACATTTGACTTTCTAAAGTCTTTATTTCAGAAGTTAGTTTTTGTTCGGCTCCTGATAATTCTGTAAGTTTAGCAGAAATACTGGAAAGATTTGAATTAACTGAGTCTAAATTATTTTGAACTGTTTGTAAAGATGAATTTAATTCAGCTAATTTTTTATTTATTTCTTCTTTCTTTACCTTATATTCATTTTCCTCAATTAATTTTGATTGATAATTTTCTTCGAGCAATCTTAGTTCTTCATTTACTGTTTTTATTCCTGCATCAACTTGTGCTTTTGTTTTTTCTATATCTTCTTTACTTTTTATTAAAGTTTTATTTTTTTCAACTATTTCTGTCTTATTTTTATTTAATTCACTCTTTTTTGAATTCAAACTGTTTAGAGCAGTTGTCAATTTTTCTTTATTTTTAGTTATTTGAGTAATAAATTGATTTTTTTGGTAATTTAAATCTGCAAAAGCTCTTCTTAAGTCTTTTCGACCACTTTGAACTTTTTCAAGATTTTGTTGTAATTTTCTTTCACTTTCTTCAATGTCGAATTTATTTTTATTAACTTCTTCTTTACTATCATCTAAAGTTTCTCTCTTTTGAGCATAAATTACATTGTAAACTTCTCCAGCTCTACTTTTAAACAAGTCTTGTAATTCAGTCTTTCTTTCGTCTGAAATCTTTTTATACTCTTTACTATTTCTATTCAAGTCATTAAGGTCAGAAAAAGTAATTTTTGCATAAGAATAATAGCTAAAATCAAAAGCATTTTTTGAGATTATTGCCAAATATCCATTTTCAGTAGTCCCTGTTAGCAATGTAGCTAAAACTTCTGAACTTTTAATAAAGCCTTTTACTGTAAATTTATTTTGTTTTAATTTTTTTACTTCATCTTTAAAAATTCCAAATTTTTCGACATTTTTAAAGTCTATTTCATCTCCAATTTTATATTTATCTTTTAGTCTTTCATCCAACAAAATATCAGAGTCAGACTCGATGTCATTTCCTTCTATTACTTGAACGGTACTAATTTTTTCTGCCTTGCTTTCTATGGTAAGGTCAACTTCTCGTTCTTCGTCTTTAAGATTTATACTGTAACCATATTCTACATCTTTTAGATTTTTTAAACTGGAAATTATGTCCTCATCTTCTTTTTGCAAGCCAAAATTAGAAGAAATTTTATAATCATATAAATTTCCTTCTTTTACACGTTCATCGACACTTCTTCTCATAATGTATGGAGTTATTTTAAGTCCAACAAAAACCATTACTCCAAGAGCAATCATAAAAACAATGGAAATAAATTTCGGAAATGTTCTAAAGATTGTTCTGTAAAAATTTTTAAACAATGATTTTTTCATACTACCACTCAATTTCCTTTATGTTCTTAGGACTATCATTTAATATCACTTTTTTTACAGTACTATCGTTAATTTCAATAACTCTGTCTGCCATTGGAGTAATTGCTTGATTGTGAGTTATTAAAATTACAGTTGTATTCGTACTTTTACATCTTTGATGTAAAAGTTCTAAAATTCTCTTTCCGGTATGGTAATCCAAAGCTCCTGTAGGTTCGTCGCATAAAAGCAGTTTAGGATTTTTACAAAGAGCCCTCGCTATTGCAACTCTTTGTTGTTCTCCTCCTGATAATTGACTTGGGAAATTTTTAAGTCTATGAGACAATTCAACAGATTCCAAAACTCCTGCCGGATTTAAACTTTCTTTCACGATTTGCCCTGCAAGTTCTACATTTTCCAAAACAGTTAAATTTGGAATTAGATTGTAAAACTGAAAAACAAAACCTACATCAAATCTTCTGTAATCATTAAGTTGTCTTTTATTAAATTTACAAATATCTTTTCCATCTATAAAGATTTCACCACTTGTTGCATCATCCATTCCACCTAATATATTAAGGATTGTAGATTTTCCAGCTCCTGAAGGTCCTACGATAATACAAAATTCTCCATGTTCTATTTCAAAAGAAACATCTCTATTTGCAACGATCTCTGAACTTTTTCCTTCATTATATTTTTTATAAACATTTTTAAATTCAACAAAAGCCATAATTCCTCCTATTTAATATATTTTTATATTCAAATATTAAAATTATACATAATTATCTAATTGTACTTTAGCACAAAAGCGAAAAAAAATCAAGGTCGCAAAATAGTATATTTTCAAATAAACTATCAAAATTTTATTTTTTTATAATTTTAATTTTATACAATCTTAATATCGTTTGCAGAATTTTTGTTAAACTTAATAAAAAATATTTATTTTTCAATAGTTTTTATTAATCTTTTTTATAAAAAAACACTTGTTTTATTTATTTCAAAATGGTATAATGAGAAAAAGAGTTTAAGGGGTGGTTTAAATGTTAAATTTTGTACTTGGTCCATCAGGATCTGGAAAAACTAAATGGTTGATAGATAAAGCAAATGAAGAAGTGAGAAAGGGAAATGGAAATATAATTTTTATTGACACAGATGATTCTCATATTTTCAGCTTAGACCACAGTGTTAGATTAACAAATGCTAAGGAATATGGCATTGAAAATCTTGATAAATTATTCGGATTTATCTTCGGAATTGTTTCAAGAGACTACGATGTAGAAAAAATTTACATCGACGGTATATATTCAATAATTGAAATGAATGGCGATATGCTTTGCAAATTTAAAAAGGATGTCGAAACATTTTGCGAAAAGCACAATCTTGAAGTTTTCATGGGAATTAATATTCCTAAAGAAGAACTTTGCGAAGGAGCTCAAGCAACTTGTGTCGAACTAAAGTTAGACTAAATTTAAAAAGCATCGTTAAGGTGCTTTTTTTGTGATATGAATATTCCAACAAAACAACTTGAAACTTTTTTCAAAAAGAGAAATGATTTGATTTTAGAACTTTCGATAAGAAAAATTGATAAAATATCTTTTTTAGAAAAAAATTATGAATTGATACAAAATTTAAATATGAAACCACTTTTAAATATATCATCGCTGGAAGAAGGAATGTATAATTACCAATATTACAACATTCTCGCGAAATTTTTTAAACAAAAATCAATTTTGTATTCAAATAATAAGAAAAAACAAAAAAAATATAATGAAAATCTTATGAAATCTAATAATTATTATGCTGAAAAAGATAAATTTCTTTTAAAGATGATTGATTTCTTAGATAAAAATTCTACAGAAGCGTATTTTATAGATATGAATTCAAAAAGACTTAACAATTCTCTTTTTGAAATTGTCGTTAAAGATGTTGAATTTGCAATTTTTCATTCAATGAATGTTGAAATTCTACAGAAGTTAAAAGAAAAGAATATATTTATTGATGAGATTAGAATTTCAAAGATTAATGACTATGTTAATACAAATATTTAAAAGGTTGTGTAGCGCTACACAACCTTGTTTTTTATATTAAACATTTCTGAAAACTTTATCAATAACTTCTTTTAGTGTTTTAGATTTTTCGACTTTTAATGTTTTTAAATTTTTAATATCCACTACTTCATTTGAAATATAGACCTTTTTGTAGCCCATTCTGTCAAGTTCCATTAGTCTTTCGCTTAAATTAGGAACTTTTTTAAGTTCTCCAGTAAGTCCAACCTCTGCGATAAATACATTATCTCTTGGAACTGATTTATTTAAAATTGAAGATGCAACGGAAATAATTACAGCTAAATTTACAGATTGCTCTGAAATTTTAAGTCCTCCCGTAGTCTTTAAAATTACATTTTTATTGTATAAATTAAATCCAGCTCTTTCTTCTAAAATAGAAAGCAATGTATTTAATTGATCTTTTTTAAGACTATCTCCAATTCTCGCAGGATAACTTGTAAAAGATTGAGAAACTAGACTTTCAACTTCAACAACTAACATTCTGCTTCCCTCTTTTACAACAGATAGTACACTTCCACAAATATCTTTTTCTCTTTGAGTTACAAAAAATTCTGATGGATTTTTAATTTCTAAAAGTCCATACTCTTCCATTTTAAAAAGTCCGATTTCTCCAGTTCTTCCAAATCTATTTTTTGTACTTGTAAGAGTTCTTAAACTTTCGTCAGACTCTCCCTCTAAAAGCAAAACAGAATCCACCATATGTTCCAAAGTCCTAAGTCCTGCCATTTCATCTTGCTTTGTCATATGACAAACTATAAAAATTGCTCTTGGCCTTTTAGGATTTTTTGCAACTCTAACTAATTCGTTTATACATTCAACAGTTTGTGTTGGAGAACCAGCCCTTGAGGGAATTGAACTTAACATAACAGTTTGAATACTATCTAAAATTACAATTTCAGCATCAACCTCTTCAATTGAACTCAAAGCCTCATCCATACTTTGTGTAGATTGTATCCAAATATTTTCAGGGATTTCTTTTACAATTCTATTTGCTCTTGACTTTATCTGTGAGGAACTTTCCTCAGCAGAAATATAGATAGATTTTACATTTCTACTTGCAAAGTCTAATGCAAGTTGTAAAAGTAATGTACTTTTACCACAACCAGGTCTTGCAGTTAAAATATTTACACTATCCCTTACAATTCCACCACCTAAAACACGATTTAACTCATCAATTCCAGTTATAAATCTATCATTTTCATTTACATTTACATTTTTTAACTTTTCAACTTTTCCCTTTGCAACAATTTTGTCAGTTGAACTCTTCACGTCGGAAACTTCAATCTCTTCTATCGTTCCCCAACTACCACAAAAACTACATTTTCCTTGCCAGCCCAATGACTCTTTCTTGCAATTTGAACATATATATTTTTTCTTTGTTTTCATTTTAATCACCAACTATATTTTAATGTAAAAAATTTCAAAAAGCAATAGGCGAAATTTGAATAATTTTTGCAAGTTAAATTATTAATTGAATTATTTGCTTGTATTGACTTTTAGAAATCTTTGTAGTATATTAACAACGAATGAATAATTTTATTATAAAGGAGAGAAAAAAATGGATGTTTACGAAAAAGCATTGTTACTTCACGAACAATGGCAAGGAAAATTATCAACAGAATTAAAAGCAAAATTGGAAAATGCTGAGGATTTAACTTATGCATATACTCCAGGCGTTGCAAGACCTTGTATGGAAATAAGCAAAGACCCTTCTTTAGCTTATAAATATACAAGTAAAGCTAATACTATTGCTGTTATTTCAGACGGAACTGCTGTTTTAGGTCTTGGGGATATAGGTCCTGAAGCCGCAATGCCTGTTATGGAAGGAAAATGCTGTTTATTTAAAAAATTTGGTGGAGTTAATGCTGTTCCTATAGTTTTAGATACAAAAGATCCAAAGGAAATTATTTCAATTGTAAAAGCTCTTGCTCCTACATTTGGTGGAATTAATCTTGAAGATATTTCTTCTCCAAGATGTGTTGAAATTGAAAGAACATTAATAGATGAACTTGATATTCCAGTATTCCACGATGACCAACATGGTACTGCAATAGTTGTTACAGCTGCATTAATCAATGCATTAAAATTAGTTAAAAAAGAAGCTAAGGATATTAAAGTTGTTGTTTCAGGAGCTGGCGCTGCTGGATATTCAATCATAAAATTAATTATGATGTTAGGTGTTGAAAATGTAATTGCATTCGACTCAAAAGGTGCAATTAATAAAAAACATTCAGAAAATTATAATTTTGTAAAGAAAGAATTAGCTGAAATTACAAATAAAGAACAAAAAGATATGACTATGAAAGAAGCATTTGTTGGTGCTGACGTATTCATTGGTGTAAGTCAAAAAGATTTAGTTACTAAAGAAATGGTCGCTTCAATGAATAAAGATGCGATTGTATTTGCAATGGCAAATCCTCAACCTGAAATTCTTTATGCAGATGCAAAAGAAGCTGGAGCAAGAGTTGCTGCAACAGGAAGATCCGATATGCCTAACCAAATTAACAATGTAGTTGCTTTCCCTGGAATTTTCAAAGGTGCTTTAGAAGCAAAGGCTAAGAAAATTACTGATGAAATGAAATTAGCTGCATCATACGGACTTGCAAGTATGATTCCTGATGACAAAATTAGAGAAGATTATATTATTGTTTCAGCTTTTGAAGAAAATGTAGCTGATACAGTTGCAAAAGCAGTTGCAGAAAAAGTTAAATAGTAGATATTTAAAATAAATCCTCAACAAATGTTGGGGATTTTTTGTTATATTTTTTGGATGTATCTTCGATACATTTAGTTTTGCTTGTAAACACGCAAAACTATGAGATCTCTCCACTTTATTCGCTTCGCTCATTCCGGTCGAGATGACGTATTAGGGGAATTTCTTTGCCAGTTGTTATTACGTGAAACTTTTTATTTACTTAACGATTTTCTAAAGATTATTTACTGTTCACGTTAAGCTATTATACGAAGATTTTTCCTTATACGTCATTTCGACCGTAGTGGAGAAATCTCACATTTTTGTTGCAAACAAAAATGAATGTATCGGAGATACATAAAAAATAAATTTGAGAATACAAAATGGATTGTCGTTTTCGACAATCCATTTTTCTAGCTTAAATATTTAAAAACAGTTCCCAAAACTGCACACATTCCCTTGTAAAACAAACTTTCTTCAACATCGAATTTACTATGATGATGAGGATATATTTTATCTCCCTCGTGAAGCTTTGGATTTGAAAGCATAAAGTAAGTTCCTTTTGCTCTTTGTAGGAAGTAAGCAACATCTTCTCCACCCATGCTCGGATTTTTTATAATTTCAACTGAATTCTCTCCTAAAATTTCTTTTGTATTTTCTATAAAAAATTCAGTAAATTTTTCATCATTCATAACTACAGGATACATAAAGTGATAAATTGTTTCAGCTTCACAATTATAAGCTTTTGCAATTCCACCTGCAATTTCTTCAATTCGCTTTGCGATGAATTCTCTTACTTTTTCGTCTAAAGTTCTAACTGTTCCTTTGATGTAAACAGATTCAGGAATTACATTATGAGCATTTCCTCCTCTAATTATTCCAATAGTCAAAACTGCATTTGAAATAGGATTTATTTCTCTTGAAATTATCTTTTGAAGTCCAAGAACAATTTCTGATGAAACTACAATTGGATCAGCAGAAAGATGAGGTGTTGCGGCATGTGAGGATTTTCCTTTTACATTTATTTCAAAAATATCTGCTGATGCCATTATAGCTCCTGCTTTTACGCCTATCTTTCCATATTCAATAGGAATCAAACAACCTTCATGGAGTCCAATTACTGCATCAACTTTTGGATTTTCCATACAGCCTTCTTCAATCATAGGTAAAGCTCCTCCCGGTGTTTCCTCTCCAGGTTGGAAGAATATTTTTACAGTTCCCTTAAGTTTATCTCTATTTTCATTTAATATCATACAAGCTCCAAGTGCCATTGCAGTATGTCCATCATGTCCGCAAGCATGCATATTTCCATTTGTAGAAGCAAAAGGAAGTCCTGTGTCTTCAACGACAGGAAGTGCATCGCTATCAGCTCTTATTGCAATACATTTACCTTTTTGCTCTCCGTCGATTTGAACCACAATTGCATTCCCATTTACTAATTTTTTATAATTTACTCCTATTTCATCTAAAACTTTTGAAATATATTCCATAGTTTTTGGAAGTTCCAATTCTAGCTCTGGAATTTGATGTAAATCTCGTCTAATCTTTATAACTTTTTCTTCTTTTTCTTTTACTAATTTTAAAATATCCATAAAAACCTCCTTGTTTTTAATAGAATAATATAGAAATATAATACCACTTTTTGCAATAAAAAAAAATAGGGTTTCCCCTATTTAATTTAAGCAATAACTTCTTTTTCAAATTTTTCTTCGTCTTTATTAACAGACTCAACTAACTCTTCTCCCAATATTTTTTTAAGAGAAGGAGCAAGCAATTTTCTTGTGAATTGAATAAAAGGTCCTGCAAAGAATGTTATTATCAAAGTTCCAATTCCGACAACTCCACCCATCAAATATCCTATAATAACAAGCACAAGATCAGAAATAACCCTTACAGTTCTATAGGAAAATTTTGTCTTATCACTTATTAATTCAGAAATTCCGTCAGTTGCACCAACTCCTAAATCTGTAAAAATATAAATTGTAACACCATTAGCTATAATAAATGTTCCAATGAAACAAATTATAATTCTGTAAATCATATCTAAATCTTGTAAATTAAGCCAACCAAAAAGAACATTCATAGCTTCAACTGTATAACCTATTACAAAAATAGCTAAAATTGATGATATATTTATATATTTTCTATCAATAAGAAATATTGCACTTAAAAATACTATATTAAAAATTACTGCGCAATTTCCATAACTTAGTCCTAATTGTTTAGACATTCCAAGGTCAACTGTGCTTGCAGGGTCAACTCCCAAATTTACTTTAATTGTAAAAAATACACCTATCCCCAAAATAATCATTCCGATTATTGACATGGCAATTCTAATAAATAATTTATCTTTTTTCATTTTTATCTCTCCTACTTGGTTATTTTATAAAAAATAGAAATAATTGTCAATGTTTAAAAATGGATTTATAAAGGACTTTGTTAATTTTTATAAATATTAGATTTTTACAATTTAAAAAACTTGTTTTTTAATATCTCTTTTTTATTTATGATAATAAATTGTTTTTATGATATAATATGAATATGCTTATGCATTATAATAAGTATATTCATATTTCATCATAGTTACATAAATTTAGTTATAAAAAAGGAACTATGATATAATATTAATAACTTTATGCCTAATGATAAAGCTATTAATATTTCATCATAATTACCTTAATTTAGTTATAAAAATGGAATTATGATATAATATATATAGTACATTAATTAAAATATTAGAGGTGCAATTTTGAAACAAGCTATTTATAGAGAGTTTAGACCTAAAGATTTTACAAGAGTAGTTGGTCAAGCTCATATTGTTGAAATTTTAAAAAATCAAATAAGAACGGGAAATTTAGGCCATGCTTATCTTTTTTCAGGAATAAGAGGAACCGGAAAGACAAGTTGTGCTAAAATTTTCGCTCGTGCAGTAAATTGTTTAAATCCAATTGACGGAAATCCTTGCAACGAATGCGAAAATTGTAAAATGATTTTAGAAGACAAGGCTCTTGAAGTTGTGGAGATGGATGCCGCAAGTAACAGACGTATTGATGATATAAGGGAATTAAAGGAAAAAGTAATCTATCCCCCACAAATTGTAAAATACAAAGTTTATATAATCGATGAAGCCCATATGATTACAAATGAAGGCTTTAATGCTCTTTTAAAGATTTTAGAAGAACCTCCTAAGCATTTAATTTTCATTCTTGCGACAACAGAAATTGACAAACTTCCTGATACAATTATTTCAAGATGTCAAAGGTTTGAATTTAAAAGGATTAATAATTCAGACATAGTTGAAAATATAAATTATGTTTTAAATAATCTAAATGTTGAGATAGAAGAAGATGGAATTAATTTAATTTCTGAGCTTTCTTCAGGGGCAATGAGAGATGCTTTAAGTCTTTTAGATCAGGTTGTTGCAACCGGAAAAGAAAAAATTACTATTGATGATATTAATGAATGTTTAGGACTTGTGAACTTAAATATGTTATTTGAGCTTTCTAAGTCAATTTTAAATTCATCTAAAAACGAAACTATTGAAACTTTTAGAAATTTGGTAAAAAATGGAAAGACTCCACATAATATAATCATTGATTTAATCAAACATTTTAGAAATATAATTTTAGTAAAGAGTATAAAAAAAGAGCTTACAACTTTAAATGATGTTGAGTATAAGAGATATTTAGAACATTCAAATAAATTTGAAATGGATGAGCTTATTTTCATTTTAGAAAATCTTTTAGATGTTGAAGATAAAATGAAAAAAAGTGATATGCAAAATGCTCTAGCTGAACTTTTAATTATAAAAATCTGTTCATTTAAGAAAGAAAAATCTGAAATTGAAAAGAGACTTGAAACCCTTGAAACAATTATTAAAAGTGGAAATGTAAAAGTTGATATTGTAGAAAAAGAAGACATTTCAAATGAAGTAGCAGAAAACAATATTGAATCTGTTCAAAATACGGAAATTATAGAAGATATAGAAAATACTGAAAATACAGAAAATACAGATGATATAAAAAATATCGAAGAAACAGAACAAGAAGAAAATATAGAAGATGTTGAACAACCTATAGAAGAAAATAATGAGATTCACGAAAAAATTGAATTAACTTCTTTTAAGGATGTTTTAAAAGAAACTATTTTCAAAAAAACAGTTTCTAAACTCTTTGATGAAAGTGTAAAAGAAATTTTCTATTTTCCAAAAGATAATTTCTTGCATATTGATTGTAAAGAATATTTATTTAAGTTTGGAAGTTATAAATTAGATGAAAATAATTGTTTTGCTTTAAAAGAAACAGCTGTTTTGAATGATTTCTTTACAAGAGTTAATATGCCTGTTCAAAACTCATTGACAATTTATGCAAATTTTATTGGTTAGAATGTTGATTTTTAAGTTATTGTAGTATTAAGAACGGAGGTATCTTATGAAAAGACTATTTAAAGTTATTTTATTGCTTTTTGTTTCTATTTCACTTACTTCTTGTTTAAGAACTGAGAAGCCATTTCCAGAAAATAGAGAACAACTTGCATTTAATGTCGACAAGACAGATTCCATAAACAAATTAAATTTAGAGATTTTTACTAAGCTATTAGAATCTAATGAGGGGAAAAATTTTGTTTTATCTCCCCTTTCAATTCAGAGATGTTTGGATTTGATTTCTCTTTGTACGGAGGATAGAGAAAATTTAGAGTTCTTAAAGAATTATGATGATGCTCATCTTCAAAACTTAAAATTAAAAAATTCTAATTTAGCAAATTTAATTTTAATAAATACTAAAATTTTTACTGGAGATACAAAAAATTTAAACTATGATAATATTAAAACTGTTAAAAACGGAAAAGATGCTACTAAAGTATATCAAGATTTTCAAAAAAAGAATTTGAAAGAAATTCTAGATAAAGAAGAATTCAAGAACGACTTCATTATATCTTTTATTGATGCTGTGAATTATGATGCAAAGTGGGATAAAAAGTTCGATGAAAAAAATACAAAAATGAAGGAATTCACAAAATTAGATGATTCTGTAATTAATGTCAATACAATGTATAATCAATTTAAGGATAGTTTAGCCATATCAGATAATGAAAAAGAAGCTTTTGTACTAAGTGCAAACGAATCAAAAGTTTATTTTATTAAGCCTAAAACTAAAAATTATTTTTCTTCTAAAAAATTGATGGAATGTATAAAGGCTTTTAATGATAATAGCGAAAAAGCTGATGTAAATTTCTTCTTGCCAAAGATAGAAACAAAATCAGAAGTTGATTTTAAATCATTATTTTCTGAGCTTGAGCTTGAGAAGATGTTAAATGGTTATAAATTAGAAAAATTATTAAAAAATGTTGGAGTTAAAGTAACAGATGCAAAGCAAAATTCAATTCTAAAGATTGATGAGAATGGTGCAAAAGCTAAGGCTGTTACAAAAATAACTAATAAGGCCACAGCTATTCCTAGTAAAAAAGAGATAACTATAAAGATGGATAGTCCTTTTTATATTATCATAGTAGACCATGATGAAAAAAGTAAATCAAATCTAATAACTTTTTCAGCCTTTATAACAGATCCAAGTAATTAAAAATTTTATCGGTTAGAATGTTGATTTTTAAGTTATCGTAGTATTAAGAACGGAGGTATGCTATGAAAAAACTATTAAAAACAATTTTTTTAATGTTCATTTTAGTATCTTTAGTATCTTGCAATAAGACGGAGAAATTATTTCCAGAAAACAGAGACAAACTGGTATTTGATGCATCACAGACAAAGCAGATAAATAAAGTAAATATGGATATTTTTACAGCTTTATTAAAGAACAAAAAAACTGATGATAATTTAGTTTTATCCCCTCTTTCTATCCAAAGATGTTTGGATTTAATTTCTCTTTGTACTGATGATAGAGAAAATTTACAACTTTTTAAATTTTATGACGAAGCTCACCTTCAAAATTTAAAATTTAAAAACACAAAGTTGGCGAATTTAATTTTGATAAACTTACAAAATATCAAAGGCGAAACGAAAAATATTAATTATGGCAATATTAAAACAGTTAAATCAGCAGAAGAAGGAACTAAAGTTTATCAAAAATTTCAAAAATCCAACTTAGATGAAGTTTTGGATAAGGAAAAAATATCTGATGATGTTGTAGCAAGTTTTATCGACACAATTAATTACGAGGTAAAATGGAAACAACCATTTGATGAAAAAAAGACTGAAAAAAGAGATTTTACAAAATCTGACGGTGCAAAAATACAAGTTGATACAATGTATAATCATTTTGAAAATGTAACAGCTATATCTAATGATGTAATGGAAATATTTTGTATTAGGTCTAATCATTCAAATATTTATTTTATAAAGCCTAAAGAAGAACAAAATTTTTCTGCAGAACAATTATATAATCTTATAAATACTTTTAAAGAAAGTAAGGAAAGATATGATGTAAATTTCTATTTGCCAAAGATAGATATTAAATCACAGGTTGATTTTATGAATCTATTTCCAAAGATTGGACTTGGAAAATTATTAAATGAATTCAAAATAGAAAGATTATTGCCAGATATGAATGTTAAGGTTAGTAAGGCTAAACAAACTTCTACACTAAAAATGGATGAAAAAGGTGCAAAAGCTAAAGCAGTAACAAAAGTAGATGTTAAAGAAACAAGTATGCCAGTAAAAAATAAAAATATTGATATTAAAATGGATAGACCTTTCTATATATTCATTGAAGATTATGATGAAAATAGTAAGACTGAATTGATAACTTTTTCTGCTTATATTGTAGATCCAAGTAAAAAATAAATTTAAAGACAGTATCGGAGCGAATCCGATATTGTCTTTTTTTCTTACTTTATTGAATTTGCTTTATCTTATTATTGTAAATTATTGATTTCTACTCAAAAAAATGCTATTATAAAGTATGATTTTTAAAGTTTTATGTTATTTGATTAACAAAAAAATTTCAATAACAATGTAAAACTAATTTAGAATAATTAAGTTATTTTTAGGAGGTAGTTTATGGCTAAAGGTGGTTTCCCTAAATACGGTGGCGGTATGAATATGGGTAATATGATGAAACAAATGCAAAAAATGCAAAGAGAACTTGAAAACACTCAAAAAATGTTAGATGAAGAAGAAGTTTCTGCTACTTCAGGTGGTGGAGCAGTTGAAGTAACTGTCAATGGAAAAAAAGAAGTTTTAAGCATTAAACTTGATCCTGAAGTTGTTGATCCAGATGACATTGAAATGTTACAAGATTTAATTATGACAGCTATAAATGAAGCTAATAGAAAAGCTCAAGAAAAACACGATTCAGAAATCAATAAAATAACAGGCGGAATTAATATTCCAGGATTATAAAAATGAACAATTATACTAAATCTATAGATGAAGTTATTCATTATTTGTCAAAACTTCCAACTATCGGAAGAAAATCCGCAACTAAAATGGCTTTAAAGATTTTAGAAATGGATGATGATTACACAATTGAATTTGCAAAAAGTCTTATAAATATGAAAAAGAATACTCATCATTGTAAAATTTGTGGAAATTTAACAGAAGATGAAATCTGTAATATTTGTGCTGATGAAAAAAGAGATAAGTCAATTATTACTGTTGTAGAAGATATGCAAGGCGTTATTAGTTTGGAAAAAACTAAGGCTTATAAAGGAACTTATCATATTTTAAATGGTCTTGTTACTCCAAGAGAGGGCATAACTTTGGATGACTTAAATGTAAATTCACTTTTAGATAGAATTGAAAAAGATAATGTAAAAGAAGTTATTTTTGCTATTAGTCAAACAATTGACGGCGAATTGACTGAGCTTTATATTGTCGATTTGCTAAAGAAATTCAAAAATCTTAAAATTTCAAAAATTGCAAATGGAATTCCTATAGGTAGAAGTGTAGATAATTATGATGAATTAACATTTTTAAAGGCATTAGAAGATAGAAGAGAGATAGAATATTAGGTTTCTAATGTTTATGGGGGAAAATATGAAATCGACAAATAATAACTTTTTATCAGGAGTTCGTCATTCAATTCCTATATGGATAGGTTATATTCCGTCAGCGATAACTTTTGGTATTCTTTGCAATACTAATTCGCTAGGTTTATTGCATGCTTTCTTAAGTTCTTTTGTTTTATATTCAGGAGCTGCTCAATTTATGTTGGTAGGTTTTTTAACATCAAGTGTTCCTCTTTTTGGAATTGCAGTTTCCGTTTTTTTATTGAATACAAGACTTTTCCTTATGTCTGCTACACTTGGAGCGACTGTAGATAAGGTAAATCACAAAGCATTCCCTATCGTAGGATGGTTATTAACAGATGAAAGTTTTTCTATACTTTCATTTAATAAAGAAAAAGTAAATACACCTTTTACACTTGGAGTACAGATTCCTCCATATTTTATCTGGGGAATTTTCACGATAGTAGGTTACTTTTTGGGAGACTTTTTACCACAAAATATAAAAGTTGCTTTTAGTGTTGGTCTCCTTGGACTTTTTGTAGCACTACTTGTTCCAAACGTAAAAAAACATCTAGTAACAGTAAGAGTTGTCATCGTAACAGCAATAATATATGCTATTATCTATTATACAAAATTATTTCCTCTTGGCTGGGATATAGTTTTTTCAATAATACTTTCTTCAATAGTAGGTATATTCTTAATCGGCGATGAAACTTTAGAAGATGAAGAAGAAATAAAAGAATAAGGAGAGAATAATAAGAAATTATGGACAAATATTACTATTATATAGTTGGTACATTAATTGCCGCTGCTGTAACTATAATTCCAAAAGTTCTTCCATTATTCTTTCTTAAGGGAAAAACTTTTAATAAAAAATTGATGACTTTCTTTAAAATTGTACCTTATACTTCAATGTCTGTACTAATTTTAAGAGAAGTCTTAGTTGCAGAATCAGCTAATAAATTAATGTATGTAGTTACAATTGGGGTTGCTTCAGTAGTTTCATATATAACTAGAAATATGGTACTGACTGTATTTGCATCAATACTTACAACATTTCTTTATATGAATTTATTTATTTAAAAAAACAAGGAGCTCAAAGCTCCTTTTTTCATGCAAAAAAAGATACTGATTTAATCAGTATCTTTTGTAAATTATTCTTGTTCTATCTTATCAGTTAATCTTTCCATTTCGTCAATTAGACTTCCAATGTACTCAATTGTATTAAGAAGTGGTGCATCTGTTGTAATGTCAACATCTGCCATTTTTGCAAGATCTACAGGATTTTTGCTTCCACCGGCTTTTAAAACTTCAATCCATTGTTTTGCCTTTGAATTATCTTTTAGGATATTTAGACACATTTGTGTTCCGATAGTTAAACCTGCACTGTAAGTATATGAATAAAGTCCCATGTAGTAATGAGGTTGTCTCATCCATGTTCTTTCAACTCCATCTACAAGTTCAACATCTTCACCAAAGAATTTTTCCATAGTTTCTTTAAAAATAGTATTTAAAGTTTCAGCATCAACAGCTCCACCTTTATCTATAATTTTATAAACTTCTCTTTGATAATATGCTTCTAAGAAATGTGTTACGAAATTATGATAATATGTTTTTGAAATTATTTCAGAAAGAATCCATCTTCTTTCCCTATCAGTCTTTGCTTTTTCAAGAAGATAATGAGCCATAATCAATTCATTTGTTGTTGAAGGTGCTTCTACAAAATAAGTTGAACAATCAACATTTAAAATATTTTGATTTTGGTGGCAAAGTGAGAAATGGCCACCATGTCCAAGTTCATGAGCAATAGTAAGAATATCAGACATATTTCCTGACCAAGTTAAAAGTACATAAGGATGCACTTTGTATGGACTTGCGCAGAAAGCCCCTGATGCTTTTCCTTCATTATCCACATAGTCAATATATCTATTATCAAAAGCTCTTTCCAAATATGCTTTATAATCATTTCCTAAAACGGACAACCCTTCTATAACCATATTTTTACATTCATCAACACTATAAACTTTTTGGAATTCAGAATCTAATGGCATTTTCATATCTGAAAAAGTCATCTTATCTAATTTATTTACTCTCTTTAGAAGTCTTGCATATTTTCTAATATGTGGTGCAAGTTTTTCCATAATAACATCACATTGTCTATTATACATATCCATTGTAACTTCTTGTGAAGACAAAAGATAATCAAAAACACTGTCGTATTTTCTAACTTTAGACATTGCCTTATCTTGTTGAACATTGCTATAATATGCACTTGCAAATGTATTTTCATATTTTGCTAAAGTCTTGTAGAATTTCTTAAAAGCATCTCTTCTAAATTCAGTATTTGAATCAACTTCAAAACTTCCTTCAAAAACATTGTAAGTCATTGGAGTTTTTACACCATTTACTTCAACATCTTCAAAAGATAAGTCTTGCATTTTAGATTGTTGATAAACTCTATAAGGAGTTTCAAAACTTCCTGACAAAGCTGAAAGTGTACTTTCAACTTCTTTTGATAAAGTATGATCTTTTCTGTCTAAAAGTTTTTCTAAAAATCTTCTATTTTCAGAATTTTCTTTCATAGCCTTTTCTATAATTCTCTTGTCGTTTGCTAAAATTTCAGTTTCTACAAAGCTAAGTTTGGCATAAACTGGAGCAATGGTATTTTCAAAATCTACCATTCTTTCAAATTGTTCTTTTCCACCTAAATCTGTTTCATAGTCCAAACTTGCATAATTTGCAGTTAAATCAATCAATACATAAATAGGTTTTAAATCTTCCAAACAACTATTAATAGTACAATAACAGTCAAGTTTCCCCTCATAAATCTTTACAAGTTCATCTGTTTTATCTACTATTTCTTTAAGGGCTTTTTTATAATCTTCTTCTGTTTTAAAAAGATCAGTCAAATCCCAAGTTAAACTTTTATCTACTTCATTTCTTTTCATATCATACCTCCAAAAATGTTTTCTTCCACAATATCTATTCTACCATATTTAAAAAGTTTTTTCATTAGTTTATTATAAAATATTTAATAATATTTAACAAAAAATCGAGATTAAGATATAAATAATAATCTCGATTTTAATAGAAATTTTCGCTTTATCAATAACAAACAGCGATAATCCTATAATAATCCAATCCAAAATAATCCTTTGATTTTTCCAAATCTTTTTTTGCTTCTTCAAAATTTTCATTTAACCATTTATCTACATCTTCGTTTTTAGAAAGCATATCATAGAATTTTGCTTCATCAACTTCAGAATGAATTCTTTGATAGCATCTTGTAATCTTTAAATTACCTTCTTTATCTTTAGTAACAGTAAATTCTAAAACTAAAGAATTATCACTAATTTCATCAGATTTAGAATAAGTAAATTCAGTTATAACCTGCAAATTAAAGTTAAAAGAATTTCCGTCTTGCTTCCACTTTTCAACATCTACAGGTTTTACTGTAACTTCGTATCTATAATAATAATTGTCCAATTCTTTACTCTTTAAATTATTATACTTAATTTTATAATTCATAAGTTTTAGGACATCCTTTGAAAAATAGAGCTCTAAATTATTTTTTTCTCCCAAATCTCTATTGTTATAAAATTTTACAATGGCATCAGAAGCAAAATCTACTTCTTTTGACAATGCCTTATCTTTATCCTGAATTTCATCTTGAACATCTTTAGCTATGGATTTATTTGTACTAAAAGACCATAATACCAATATGGAGAAAAAGCTAAATATTATAATTCTTTTTATTTTCATAAAAATCCTCCTACAATCAATCAAATACTAAAACATTCCATCCTAATTAAATTATACCATATAACATTTTCTGTTTTCAAGTAATATTGAATTAAATTGATATGTTAAAAAATATAATAAATTTCTTTAAATTTAAGAATAATCACAAAAAATCTTTATAAAAAACCGTTTTTCCTATTGAGTTTTTTCTTAATTTCTTGTAAAATATGTTTAGACAAAATACGAAGTTTTGTATTTTTTTGTTATTTTAGTTTTTTTATTTTTAAGGAGAGAGAATATAATGAACAAAAAGAATAGCATAGTTGATATGTTAACGTTTGGTTTTGCACTTTTTGCAATGTTTTTTGGTGCAGGAAATTTGATTTTTCCCCCATATTTGGGAGTTCTTTCAGGTAGCTCTTGGTTTATCACATTTTTAGGCTTCACAGTTACTGCTGTTGGCTTGGCTCTTGTAGCTTTAATGGCTGTTACATATTATGAATGTGATATAATGAGATTTTTTAGTCCAATTGGAAAGAAACCTGCTTTAGTTTTAAGTTTTATGGTTATTATGTGTGTTGGGCCACTTCTTGTAATTCCAAGAACAGGTGCGACTGCATATGAAATGGGAATTAAGCCAATATTAGGTTTCCATAATATCTTTACAATATCTATAGTAGCAATTATTTTTTATGCTTTAACTTACTTTTTAACAGTAAGACCGTCAAAGGTTGTTGATATTATTGGAAAATTTTTAACTCCTTTTTTAATTCTTGCACTTGTTGTAATTATCGTTAAGGGAATTATTTCCCCACTTGGTGTTCCTGCAGAAACTGCTAAAATAGATAGCGTATTAGGAAAAGGATTAATTGACGGCTATCAAACAATGGACTGTTTCGTATCTTTAGCAGTAGGATCAGTTTTATTATTAACATTAAAAAATAAAGGTTATAACGAACCTAAACAACAGGTTAAGATGTTATTTAAATCAGGGATTATTGCTTGTACTACTTTAGGATTAATTTATGGTGGACTTACATATTTAGGAGCAACTGTTTCTGCAGAATATGGACTTAATATTGAACAATCACAAATTATCGTAAATGTAACACAAAATCTTTTAGGAAATGCAGGAAAAGTTGCATTAGGTTTGGCTTCATTCCTTGCTTGTCTAACAACAGCAATCGGGCTTACTTCTGCATCAGGAGAATATTTAGTAAATATTACAAAAGGAAAAGTAAAATATTCTACTTTTGTACTTTGTATTTGTATTTTTGGTGCAGTAACAGCTATAATTGGAGTTAATGGAATTGTAAAAATAGGTGCTCCAATACTTGCGGTTGTTTATCCACCAACAATTGTTTTAATTATACTTGCATTTTTTAAAGATAGAATTAAAAATGATTTAATCTTTAAACTACCTACATTCACAGCTGTTACGATTAGTTTTATTCAAGTATTTTATGAACAAACAGGACTTTTTGAATTTATAACTATTTTACCATTGAGCAATGTAGGTTTTAACTGGATAATTCCAAGTTTTATTGCATTTATAATAGCATTATTTATAAAAAAGAAATAATTTTTAATAAAACTTAAAGAAAAAGGTGATGTTCGAAATATAACATCACCTTTTTTACAAACAAAAAAGCACGATAATTCGTGCTTTGTTTTGTTAAATTAATCTTGAGTAGAATTCTACTACTAATGAGTCTTGAATTTCAATTGGAACTTCGTCTCTTTCAGGCATTCTTGTTAAAGTTGCTTTTAATCCTTCTTTCTTTTCGATGTAAGGAACAACTCCTAAGAATGTAGATTCAAAGTTTTCTTTGAACATTTCAACTTTTTGTGATTTTTCTCTTAAAGTGATTTCATCTCCAACTTGTACTGCGTATGAAGGTATATCAACTTTCTTTCCATTAACAAGCATATGTCCATGAACTACCATTTGTCTTGCTTGTCTAATTGAAGAAGCAAAACCCATTCTGTAAACAAGGTTATCTAATCTTGTTTCTAACATCATAACAAGAGCATCCCCTGTTATACGTTCTTTTTGTCTAAGTGCCTTTTCTACATAAGTTCTGAATTGTTTTTCCATAACTCCATAGTAAGCTCTTAATCTTTGTTTTTCAAGTAATTGTAAACCATATTCTGTTAATTTTTTGTCATTTCTTGCAAGACCTTTACCCATTCTTTTGTTAGCTTTTGGGTGTCCGCATACATTTAAGCCTAGTCTTCTTGATTGTTTAAATCTAGGTCCCATCATTTTTGCCATATTTTCATACTCCCCATAAATTATTTGCCGCGATAATTTATAGCCACGTTTAGATTATACAACTTTTTTTATCTTTTGTAAATAGCTTTTTTATGTTTTTTTCAAGATTTTTTAAATAAAAGCTCCCCCATTTACATTTAAAACATGTCCTGTTATATAAGAAGCTTCTTTTGAAATTAAAAATTTTACAGCATTTGCAATTTCTTCTGGCTTAGCAAGTCTTTGTAGAGGAAATTCTGAACAGTACTCGTCAATGCTCTCCTTTGGTAAATCTTTCAACATATCAGTATCGACTCCACCTGGAGCAACTGTGTTTACAGTTATTCCAGAATATCCAAGTTCCTTTGCAAGAGCCTTATTCATAGAAATAATCGCCCCCTTAGTCGCAGAGTAATGCGCTTCAAGTGCTCCTCCTGTAACTCCCCATATTGAACTTATTCCGATTATTTTCCCATATTTATTATTAATCATTGAAGGAATGGCTCTCTTTATGCAACGATATGAACCATGTACATTTACATTAAAGATATCTTCCCACTCTTCTTCTGTAATATCTTGAAAAAATCTTACACTAGCAATTCCAGCATTATTTATTAGAATATCGACATTTCCGAATACTTTTTCTATTTCATTAAACATATTTTCAACTTCGATAGTTTTTCTTATATCAGCTCTTATCATCAAGACATTTGGATTATATGTTTTTATCTCTTCAAAAACTTTTTTTGCCTCTGTTTCATTTTCTTTGTAGTTTATGACTATATTATAATTTTCTTTTGCCAAAGTCTTTGCAATCGCAGAGCCAATTCCCCTTGATGAGCCAGTTATAAGTACAGTATCTCTTTTCATAATATCTCCTTTTAAAATAAATACTAATTAAGTATACCACAAAAAAATATAAAACGAAAATTTTAAGGTTCAGTTTAGTTATTTAATGGTAAAATATGGTATAATATAAGTAACATTATATTTACATTTTATGTAATTATAAAAAATGTTAGGGAGGTATTGGTATGAAATTACAATTTATAGGTAAAAACATTGAAATTACAGATGCTTTAAAAGAAATTACTGCAAAGAAGTTCGAGAAATTGGATAAATTTTTCTCTAAGGATATCGAAGGTAAAGTTACTTACAGTGCAGTTAAAAATGATAAAATTTTTGAAGCTACAATTTATTTACCAAACAGTACAATACTTAGAGCAGAAGAAAGTACAAATGATATGTATACTTCAATAGATATAGTTTTAGATAATCTTGAAAGACAAATAAGGAAAAACAAAACAAAGTTACAAAAGAAATATCAAGCATTAGAAACTATAAGATTTGAAAAAATAGCTGAACCTTTGGAAGAAGAAGAATCAAAGATTGTAAGAGTTAAAAACTTTGATGTAGCTACAATGTCTGAAGAAGAAGCCATTTTACAAATAGAGCTTTTAAATCATGACTTTTTCATTTTCAAAAATGCAAAAGATTCAAAAACAAATGTTCTTTATAAGAGAAAAGATGGAAATTATGGTTTAATAATAGCTGATTAAGTAATAAAACAAGTTTTAACAAAAATCGCAGACGAAAAGTCTGCGATTTTTTTGTGGAATTATAATTCTTAAAAAGTATTTTTCAATACAGAACTTTTTGATATTCTAGGGACTTTAGGAGATCTCTCCGCTCCGTTTCACTCCGGTCGAGATGACGTATTAGGGGAATGACTATGCTTGTTATTTTGACATTAAACTTTTATCTCTCTGACATATATTTCTTCACCTCTTCAGAAGTTAATTTTCTAATCTCTGTATTTTCATATTCACGGTATTCATCAACTATAAAAGCAGGTTTCATAGTTTCACAAGTTTTTCCCTTATTTCTTTTTAAATATGTCTTTAAACTTTCTTCCCCTTCAAAAATCTTATAAGAAAGTCTTCCATTTTCACTTTTTATCTCATAAATTCCACAAGGTTTTTTCATCGTGTAATCTGCAGTTCGCAAATATAATTTTGCAATCTCTAAAGACTTAAAAGGAAAATTCCAACGTTGCAAATCTCTTACGGAATCGTGATCGATACAAATACACCTTCCACAAGTACCACAAATGTACTGAGTGTGGTTCTCCAAACAATCTATAGGATTTAATAGCGGAGTAATCCTACTTTCATTTACATAACATTCTTTACACATAAAAACACATCCTTTCATTTATAAAAATCATAGTTTAATAAAAGTTAAATTATGATTATTTTTAATTTTGATATTAAAAAAGTCAACAATTCTCAGTTGTTGACCTTTTTCACCTAGTTTTTATTCAATATTTTTTCTAAAGAGTCTAAATCTTGTTCTTTAGTAATATACATATCTTCATCTTCTGCATTATATTTAACTATAGAATAATCTTTATATTTGTATATTAATGTACTTCCATCTTTTGATAATTCACTTGTACATTTATTATCTTTCTTATCTTGTTCAATTTTTTCAATAAATTTATCCTCATCTAAAATTCCCTTTGAAATGGCATCTTTTATTGAATATTCTTTTCCATCTACTTTTACAGTAAAATTCATTCCAACTGTATATATATCAAAAGACATTTTATCATTTTTTTCTGCAACTTTTTTCACATCATTATTTCCTAAGTTTTTAACAACAAAACTCAATCCTTTTTCATCTTTCTTTTCTTCAGTTGGTTTTTCTTCTTTTTCCTTTTCTTCTTTCTTTTCTTCCTTATTCTTTTCGTCTTCTTCTTTAATATTCTCTTTAACTTGTTTTTCTTTAACAGTTACTTGATTATTTTCTTTTGGTTTTTCTTCAGTTTGTTCCTTTGATTTACAAGAAACAAGAGCTCCGCAAAAACAAATTATTAAAGCAGTAATCAGAAATCTTTTTTTCATAGATTTTCCCTCCTTTATAATGTTAACTCAGTTTACCAAATATAACAAAAAAAGTCAAATAGAGCTAATCTATTTAACTTTTTATATTAATATTTAAATTATATTAACGGATAATATAATATAGAATTAAAATTACACCAAGAACTATTCTGTAATATCCGAAAACTTTGAAATCATGCTTTTTAATGTATCTCATCAACATTTTAATTGCCATAACGGAAACTACAAATGCTACAAACATTCCAAGTATTAAAATGAAAAATTGGAAAAAGCTAAAGGCAAATCCAAATTTTCTAAGTTTTAATAAACTTGCACCAAACATAACTGGAATTGACATAAAGAATGAAAATTCTGCAGCTAAGCTTCTTGAAAGTCCAAGGATTAATGCTCCAATAATTGTAGCTCCTGATCTTGAAGTTCCGGGAATTAAACTTAAAACTTGAAAACATCCTACATAAAAAGCTAATGAATAGCTTAAATCTTCAAATTTTCTTATATTTTGTTTCTTAAATTTCGGATTGTTTTCAACAACTATAAATAAAATACCGTATAAGACTAAAGTAAATGCAACTGTTGGGAAATTATAAAAATATTTTTCCAAAGTTTTATCAAACAGAACTCCCAAAACTCCTGCAGGAATAACCCCGACAATAACCTTTAACCACATATTAATTGTATCTTTTTGTTGCTCCTTAGTTTTCTTTTTAGAAAACGGATTCAACTTATTAAAATACATAATTACAACCGCAAGAATCGCTCCAAGCTGAATAACAACTAAAAACATCTCTTTAAATTCAGCTGATTGATTTAATTGTAAAAATTCATCAACCAAAATCATATGACCTGTACTGCTCACAGGTAACCATTCAGTAATTCCTTCAACAATACCTAAAATAATGACTTTGATTATATCTAATAACCACATAATAACTCTCCTTAATATTAAATATATAGTCAAAGTTTACCACATTTTGATAAATTTGAAAAGGGCTTTTAAAATATTTATAAAATTAATCTCTCTTTTTTATAAAAAATATTTTAATTTAAAAAAATTGGTGTAAAACACCAATTTTATTATCTTATTTGTTTTTTAAACTCAAGAGCTTTTGTAAAAGCTTTGTTTTTACATAAAATATAAAAAACAGGAACTCCTACTGCATAGATAACTAAAGCTTCAGAAAGAACTAGTTCTCCTAAAATGCCCCAAAAACCAACAGGATTTGGCATCAATAAATATATTTCCAATGCTATTGGAAGCATACCTACTACAACTGGTACTAAACAAGCCAAATAAAAGTTTTTCATTTTAGTCATAATCAATGCAACCACAAATGTTGCCAAAGTTCCAACTACCATATCGACAATTCCTACTGTACTTGCAATATTTGCTAAAAAACAACCTAATGTTACACCAATTGTGTATTCTGGGTTGAAAAATGGTAAAATTGCTAAAGTTTCTGAAAGTCTAAATTGTAAACTTCCATATCCCAATCCAAAAGATTCTGAAAGAATTGTCAATACAACATAAATAGCTGCAACCATTCCCTGTCTTGTAATTTTTTTTACGTTCATATTTCCTCCTTTTTGGAGTGCTTTGTTCAACAAAAAAAGGGCAAATGTGCCCCAGCACTTGATTTTTAAAGTGGGTGCCAAGCAAAACACTAATCTTTTAAATTTTATTCTCTGTAAAAATTACCGTATTATTTTATCACAAATAAAATATTTTTTCAACAAAAAAAGTGGTGTTATCACCACTTTTGTATAAAACTATTTAGATAGTTGGTCAAATGCTTCTAAAGCCTTTGCTCCATAAACTGTTGAAGGTCCACCACCCATAACAATTGCAACTGAAATAATTCCTGCAATTTCCTCTCTTGTTGCTTTTAGATTAACAAGATTTCTAACATGTGCTTCAATACAGCCTTCACAACGAACTGCAATTGCGATTCCAAGTGTAACAAATTCTTTTTCTTTAACAGTTAATGCTCCATCTTTATAAACTTCTCCAGAAAAAGCTCTAAAAGCTTTCATTTCTTCTGGTAGAGCTCTCGCTAAATTCTTTGAATTTTCAACTACATTTTCTAATCCTTTTACATGATCCATTTTAAAAGACCTCCTTTTATTATTATGTAATATTACATACCCATCTTTATTTAAATATAATACTTATCAATTATAATAATTTTCTATGAATATTATTAAAAAATTTTATAAAAAAACGAAGAATTTTTAATTCTCCGTTTTAGTAATTTCTTTTTTAAAGTTTAAAATTTCTTTTTCTACAAATTCCATTGTTTTTGAATTTATTTTTTCATAAAAAGTTATTAATTCTTTAGCCTCAGGTGTTAGTGTTGATCCACCGCCACCTTTTCCCCCAATTTTACCTACAAGAAGTTTGCAGTTCAAATCTTTTTCGGAGCGAATTATCATTTTATAGGCTTTTGAGTAAGCCATTCTCATTTCTTTACATGCTCTGTTAATTGATTTATATTCATCAATCAATAAAAGCAATCGATATAATCCATTTCCAAATGAATAATCTTCATTATATAAAGTTATTTTGATATTAATTTTTTTTGGAAATTCCAACATAATTACAACTCCTATTCTTTATAAGCAAGATAATAACAAGTAGCTACTATACTTCCTCCGATTATATTTCCTATTGTAACAGGAATTAAATCATATATCACTGCACCTGCACTTATATCTGATATTATAAAAGAATATGAAAGATAGAACATATTTGCAACGCTATGCTCAAATCCACAAATCAAGAATAATATTATAGATATTGCACATGCACAGAATTTTGAAACTCCATCTTTACACGCATAGGACATCCAAACTCCTAAACAGACGAAAATATTACAACCTATTCCCTTAAATAAAAGAACTGTAAAACTTTCTGTAGTTTTTGCAAGGGTAATTTTATGTAAAAATGCAAGCATATCCGGTGTCATAACACTTGCAAAATAAACAACTAACGCTACAAAAACAGAACCGACAAAGTTAAATAGGTAAACAAATACCCAATTTCTAAACATTTTTGGAAATGTAATTCTCTTTCCTAATGCAGGAGCTAACATCAAAATATTTCCAGTAAATAAATCAGCACCAGCAACAACAACAGCAAAAAGTCCAAACGAGAAACAAACTCCTGAAATAAATTTTCCATAAGTTGGATTTAAACTTGCCATTCCTGTATTTACGACCACATAAGATAGTCCACTCAACGCAATAAATAACCCCGCTAAAAATGCTAAAATTAGCATTTTATTTAATTTATAATTTGCCTTTCCCTCTCCGATTTTATACAACGATTCTAATAATTCTGATTTCCCTATAACTCCCATAATGTCCTCCTATCTTTTTTAAAAAATAGAAATTTTTCAAAAGTTGGTTATAATAAAATTATTTTTTCTTAAAGTAAGATTTAATTGTTTCTATGATATTCATAATCATATCTACTTTATCAACCACACTATCTACATTTTCTCTAATATCCATTGTAGTATCAACAACTTGTTCTGCAACAAATCTTGTAGATGTTGTAATATCATCTGTAATTTCTCTTACATTTTCAAGTGTCAAACTCACATTTTCTACACTATCAGTTATATCTTCTTTTGTTTCGGCTAGAATTTCATCTGTCTTTTCAAGAATTTTGTTTGAATTTGCAATAGCTTTATCAGCATTTTCAACCAAACTTGGTAATTTTTCAGCACTTGCAACCAAACTTTCTTCGCTCTTTTCTAAAATTTTGTTGATTCTACTAAAAACTTTTATCAACTTAGTAAAGAAACAAATACAAGCTAGCAAACAAACTATAGCCACTAAATAAAGAATAACTCTTAAAGTTAAATCTAAATCTATTGTTACCATTTTTCCCTCACTATTCTTCTATTTCTTCTTTTATATCCATTTCTTCAACTTCTGGAGAAATTTCTGTCATATTTCTATTTGCGAAATCGTCATATTTTTCTCCAACAGCATCTTTAACTTCTTTAGCTTTTTCAGCAACCGCTTTAACTGCACTATTTACATTTTCGCTTACATATTCAACACCGTCTTTAGTCACTCTAACGATATCTTCTCTAGTTTCTTTACCTGATTTAGGAGCAAATAAGATTCCTACCCCTGCACCAACAGCAACTCCTGCAGCAATTTTTGCAGCACTAACTGCTTTTTCTTTTCTTATTTTTCTTCTAACTTCTCTTTCTCTTTCTAAACGTCTTTGTTCAATATACTTTGATAAGCTCATAAAAACCTCCTAATTATTTATTATTTTATTAAAAATGTCTTTTGGCTCCTGCCATTATATAAACCTTCGCATTTGAAGGTGGGCAAACTGTCTTAAATCTCACGGTTTCTCCACAATGGAGCTGCCATCAAAGTAAGAACTCCGTAATCCCTTATTAATTCTGTAGGCATAATCAGACAGGAACCTTAGACAATATTATTATAACACACTTTAGCTCAAAAAGGTAGTACTAAATAAAAATGTATAAAAAATAAATGGAGAATTAAACCTCCATTATTTTAAAAATTTTCTAAAAAATTGGTTTATAAAATTTATTTTAAGCCTGTGAACTTATCTGTTTTAATTTGCTTGTTATCAATTCCTTTTTCTTTTAGATATTTGCTCATTGATTTAACATCGTCAGGTTGTCCAGTTAAAATATAAATTGCTTTATTTTTATATCTATTTATAACCTCTTCTAGTTTTTCCTTACTTTGTTCAATGCTACTACTCCTACTATAATTTAGGTTTTTATTTTTTGAAGATAAGTCAGACAATTCCTTGTCAAAAGCTAAAACATTTTTATCAAAATGAGTTAGGATAATTTCTCTTTTTCCTGCCCACTCTTTTACAATAGGTCTTATAGCAGCAATCCCTACATCTGACCCAAAAAAAACAAGAGGTGAATTTTCATCCTTAATTTCTAATTTAGAGCCTATCCAACTTATTTTTACTTCTGACCCTTGTGATAAACTTGTTAAATTTTTCTTAAAAGCAGTTCCACTATTTTTTGTTAGTAATACAAGTTCATCTTCATTATCTAAACTTGCAATAGTTAACCAACGTGTTCTTTTATCTTTCTTTTCAACTTCTGGCAAAGTAATCTTTGAATACGAACCTGCTTTCCAACTCTTGTTTTGTGGTTTTGTCAAACGAATTATATATACTTCTCCACCAGTATTTTCAATTGATTTTACTTGTAATGTTTCTGTACGACCAAGATATGATATTGCTCCCCAAGTAATAAGACAACCAATAGCACCAATTACCAAGATTGATATTAAGATTTTTAACATTTTTGAACGTCCTTTCATAATTTTTTCCTTTCATTTTATATTAATAGAATTTATTTTATAAATGAATGAATATATTTTATAATTCATTCATTTAGTTTCTTAAAAAAAGAACTCTACTCTTTATTTTTCAAGTCCTTTTACAAAATAAGTTGCCAAAAGTTCTATGGTTTTACTTATTTCTGGAAATTCATTTTCTGTTATATGAGTATCCATATAATAAAATAGTTTATAAACTTTAAGAATTTCTTGAATTTTTTCCTCTGAATAATTTTCAGCTAACATACGATTAGTAAAAGTATCAACTAAAAATTTATGGAATGGATTCCTATCTTGTCCATCTTTGGAATAATAGTAATTATGCAATTCAGTAGAAATAATTGGATTATACCATTCTCTAAGAATTTTATTCGAAGAAACGAGCTTTCGACTTAAAGCAAAAATCTGAACAACAAGCTCTCCCATATCTCCTTTCCAGTCAATTTCATCAATCATAACTTGTCTTACACGATTATTTTCATCAACATAGACATCAACAAATATTTCTTCCTTGCTATCATAGTAATTATAAAAAGATCCTACAGCCATTCTAGCTCTTTTTGCTATTTCAGAAATACCTGTAGCTTTATAACCTTTTTTGGAAAAAACATCATATGCTGATTTTTTTAAAAGAACTTTCTTATCCTCTGCCATAGGTTTATCTCCTTTTTTAAGATTACAAATATGAATGAATATACTTTTATATTCATTCATATTATATCAATTTATTTTATTTGTGTCAATAGAAAAAATAAAAAATTATTTTTTATTATACTTTTATACAAAAAAAGACGATATTTCTATCGCCCAATTTTTTATTCATTATCAACCAACATCATTTTTTCTCTTTCATATCCAATTTTAACTCTATAATAGCCTTTTAATTTCTTATCTATTTCTTCGTCCATTGTATAAGCTACAAGATGTCCTGATGTTATACTCTCCAACTTTCCATTTGTAGCAATTATTATAATATCTTTTTTGTCTATCTTTCTTAAAACATTTGCACTTAATTGTTGATTTCCACGACCAAAAACATAACCTTGACCACCCATTGGAGTTACAATCAAAATAGCTCTTTCATCTCCTATTACTTCAAGTATGTCTTTTTCGCTACAATCTTTTTTTACAAGTTTTTTATTTTTTATTATATCAACACCGAGTACAGTATATGGCAAGTCCAATTCTTTCATAATGTACATAGGAGTTGTTCCTGATCCAATTATATAAAAGATATCATCTTTCATATCATCAATTATATCACATGCAATTGAAACTTGAGCATCACTATCTGATTGAGGAGTTTGTGATTTTTTGTTTTGTAAATACCTTTGATCATAGGGTACTTTTAAATAACCGTAAAGTCTAACTTCTACTCTATCATCTCTAAAGGCATCTTCGTCAATATCCACAACATCTTTTTCAATTACCGGAAGCTCAACTCCATTTATAACTTCAAAAAGCAAACTTCCAGCTTGTTCAGGAGTATTTCCATAAACAGGTGAATGGATTTTTACTCCTGCAGGAACTCCGATTACAGCTATTTTATCTTCAATAACAGAATAAACATCTCTAGCTGTTCCATCTCCACCAACAAAGAAAATCAACTCAATACCATTTTCTAAAAAGTATTTCAAAAGCTCTCTTGAATCTGTAACTGAAGATTTTTCAGCTGAATTATAGACAACTTCATAATTTAGTCCAAGCTCTTTACATTCTTCTTCACCCATTAGACCACTTGCAGTATAAATTTTAAACTTATCTTTTAATTCAACAACTTTAGCTAAAGCTTTCTTTGCTTTTTCAGGGGCTTCTTGAACAGCACCAAGCGAAATTGCTTTTTCTAAAATATCTGCTCCGTCAGTTCCTTTAAGTCCAACTCTACCACCCATTCCAGCAATGGGATTTACTAAAAGTCCAATTTTTTTCATAATGACCTCCTCTATTTGAATACTAAATTGTTTTTGAATTAATATTTTATAAAAGTTTTATACCCTAATAATATCAAGTATAAAATAATAAATCAATATTTTTGAATAACGTTTCTATTTTTTTAATAAATAATTTTAGTGTATAAAATATATATCTTAAATTTTTTCATTAAGAAAATAATATAAAAAAATAAAAAGTTTTTTGACAAATAGTCATCATTTTTTGATTATTTTAACTTTTGTAACATATTTTATGTAAAATTAAAAAAATTTTATAAAAATATTAAAATTTATTTTAATTTTTTGAAAAACTTTTTAAAAAATTAATGTTTTTTATTTTTTTACTAATAGTTATAAGATTTCTTACCAATTATATTTCTGTAGATAAAGTTTTTTAATAAAATTATAAAAAACTTCTCTATTTTTTTATAATTTTTATAATATTAAGGGTATATTTTTTATATATTACTAATCTATAAGTTAAAATAAAAACGTTTTTGTTTTCTTATTAATCTATTTTGTTAATTATATAAATAATTATTTTAGTTTGATAAAAAACTTTTTATGTTTTTGTAAAAAGACTATTGTATTTTTTATTTTTTTATACTATAATTACATTAAGGAAAAAGGGTTATCTTATGAGAGGTAATTGATTTCTATTAAAATTTAAGGAGGAATTTGATATGGCTGCACAAAAAACACCATTGTACGAAAAACACATTTCATATGGAGGAGAAGTTGTAGATTACGCAGGTTGGTTATTACCTGTTAAATATGAAGGATTGGCTGCTGAACATAATGCAGTAAGAAATAATGCTGGATTATTCGACGTTTCACATATGGGAGAAGTTACTGTTAAAGGAAAAGATGCTTTTGACTATGTTAATCATTTAATCACTAATGATTTGACAACTATTGGTGATGGACAAGTTATTTACTCTTTATTATGTAATGAAAACGGTGGAGTTGTTGATGATTTACTAGTTTACAGAAAAGGTAAAGATGATATGTATATTGTAGTTAATGCTGCAAATACTGACAAAGACTTTGCTTGGTTTTTAAAACAAAAAGGAAATTACGATGTAGAAATAAAAAATATTTCATCAGAAACTGCACAAATTGCATTACAAGGCCCTAAAGCTGAAAAAGTTTTACAAAAATTAGCTAAAAATGTTGATTTAGCAAATGAAATAAAATTCTTCACATTTAAAGAAAATGTTGAACTTGGAGATTGTGGAAAATTCTTAGTTTCTCGTACTGGTTATACAGGTGAAGACGGATTCGAAGTTTATGGATCTGGTGAAAATATGAATAAATTATGGGATGAAATTCTTAAGATTGGTAAAGAAGATGGAGTTATGCCTTGCGGTTTAGGTTGTAGAGATACTTTAAGATTTGAAGCTGCTCTTCCTCTTTACGGAAATGAAATGGACGATGTAATCACTCCACTTGAAGCTGGACTTGGATATTTCGTAAAATTAAAACAAGAAGCTGATTTCATTGGTAAGGCTGCTTTAACTAAACTTAAAGAAGCTGGAGTTCCTAGAAAATTAATCGGTCTTGAATTAACTGGTAAAGGTATTGCAAGACACGGAGCAAAAGTATTTAAAGGTGATAAAGAAATCGGATTTGTTACAACTGGTTATATGTCACCTACATTAGGCAAAACTATTGCAAATGTAATTGTTGATGCTGATCAAGCTGAAGTAGGAAATGAAGTTCAAGTTGAAATTAGAAATAAAAAGGTTCCTGCTGTATTAATAAGCAAGAAATTTCTTAAAAAATAATTAAATTATTAGGAGGTAAATTCTATATGTATCCTTATATTTCTCTAACAGAACAAGATGTTAAAGATATGTTAGATAGCCTTGGTGTTAATTCTGTTGAAGATTTATTCTCAGATATTCCTGAAGAATTAAAATTAAAGAGAGAATTAAATATTCCAAAAGCAAAGAGTGAGTTGGAAGTATATAACTATCTAACTAAGTTAGCAAGTAAAAATGCATCTTCAAGTGAATATACAACATTTTTAGGTGCTGGAGCTTATGATCATTATATTCCTGCTGTTATTCCAACAATAATCAGTAGAAGTGAATTTTTAACTTCATACACTCCATATCAACCAGAAATCAGTCAAGGTACTTTACAATATATATTTGAATTCCAAACAATGATTTCTAATCTTACTGGTATGGAATATGCGAATGCATCACTTTATGATCAAGGAACAAGTTTAGCTGAAGCAGCAATTATGACTGCACATCATGCTAAGAAGAAAAAAGTTTTAGTTTCTGAAGCTATTGCACCTTGGTCAAGAGAAGTTTTAAAAACTTACCTTCATGCTCAACATATTGAAATGGAAGTTGTTAAAACTTGTAACGGTGTAACTTGTATTGATGATTTAAAAGCAAAATTAAATGATGAAGTTGGTGCTGTTTTAGTTCAAAATCCAAACTTCTTCGGTAATATTGAAGATGTAACTAAGGTTTCTGAACTAGCACATGGATTTAAAAAATGTTACTCAGTAGTTTCTGTTGACCCTTCTTCTTTAGGAACTTTAAAGAAACCATCTGATTGTAATGTTGATGTAGTTGTAGGTGAAGCTCAATCACTAGGTATTCCTATTTCATATGGTGGACCATACTTAGGATTTATGGCTGTTAATAAAGAATTTTTAAGAAAGATTCCAGGAAGAATAGTTGGACAAACTGTTGACAGAGATGGAAAGAGATGTTGGGTTCTTACTCTATCAGCCAGAGAACAACATATTAAGAGAGATAAAGCTACTTCAAATATCTGTTCTAACCAAGGTATCAATGTTTTGACTGCAGCAATTTATATGGATCTTTTAGGTAAAGAAGGTCTTAAAGAACTTTCAAAACAATGTATAAAGAAATCTCATTATCTTTATAAGAAACTTTTAGAAACAGGTAAATTCGAAAAAGTTTTTGATGCACCTTTCTATAAAGAATTTGCATTAAAAGCTAAAAAACCGATTTGTGAATTAAATAAGAAATTATTTGAAAATGGTATAATCGGTGGTTTCGATCTTGGAAAGTATTATCCTGAATTAGAAAATGTTATTATGTTTGCAGTTACTGAAAAACGTACTAAGGAAGAAATAGACAAACTATGTAAGGTATTGGAGGAAGCATAATATGAAATACGATAAATTAATATTTGAACTATCAAAACCTGGTAAAATTGGTCATAAATTACCAGAATTGGATGTTGAAGATGTATGTATTAAAGAGCTAATTCCTGCTGAACTATTAAATGATGGCGAAATTGATTTACCGGAAGTTTCTGAACCAGAAGTTGTTAGACATTTTGTAAATCTTTCAAATAAAAACTTTGGTGTTGATACAGGATTTTATCCACTAGGATCTTGTACAATGAAATACAATCCAAAAATCAACGAAGCTATGTGTGCTCTTCCAGGTTTTGCAACACTTCATCCAAATATTCCTGAATGTGGAGCTCAAGGTGCTTTACAATTAATGTATGAACTTGGAGAAGCTCTAAATGAAACTTCAGGTATGGATGCTTGCACATTACAACCTGCTGCCGGAGCTCATGGTGAAATAACAGGTATTATGTTATTTAAAGCATATCATGAAAACAACAAAGATTTCCAAAGAGATAAGATTATAATTCCTGACTCAGCTCACGGAACTAACCCTGCAACAGCTACAATGGCAGGTTATAAAATTATCGAAATTAAATCTTGTGAAAGTGGATTAGTTGATATTGAAGCATTAAAAGCAGCTGTTGGTGATGATACTGCTGGTCTAATGCTTACTAACCCTAATACATTAGGATTATTCGAAAAAGAAATTCAAGAAATTACAAAAATCGTTCACGATGCTGGCGGTTTAGTATATTATGATGGAGCAAACGCCAATGCAATTCTAGGACATGTTAGACCTGGAGATATGGGATTCGATGCAATTCACTACAATCTTCATAAGACATTCTCTACTCCTCACGGTGGCGGAGGTCCTGGTGCAGGTTATGTTGGATGTAAAGATTTCTTAAAAGACTTCTTACCAGTTCCTATTGTAGTTAAAAATGGTGAAAAATACAGCTTATCTTATGATGTTCCAAAAACATTAGGTAAGATGAAAGATTTCTATGGACACTTTGGTGTATTAGTTAGAGCTTATGCTTATATCTTAGCTTTAGGCGCTGATGGACTTAAGAAATCAAGTGATTATGCAGTATTAAATTCTAATTACTTAGCAAATAAATTAAGAGATTACTACAATCTTCCTGAAAATGTTAAATTCAAACATGAATTTGTACTCGGTGGATTAAAGAATCCTAACGGATTAGTAACTCTTGACGTAGCTAAGAGATTGATGGATATGGGATATCATCCACCAACTGTATACTTCCCATTGATTGTTCATGAAGCAATGATGATTGAACCTACTGAAAGTGAATCAAAAGAAACTCTTGACGGATTTGCAGAATCTCTAATTAAGATTGCTAAAGAAGCTGAAACAAATCCTGAAATAGTTCATGCAGCACCTCATGATACAGAAATTAAACGTCCTGATGAAACATTAGCTGCAAAAGAATTAATCTTAAAATATACAAAATAGTATAATTTTTTAAAAAGCTGTTATGAAAATAACAGCTTTTTTCTTACCTATTTTTAAACTGTTTTTTAGAAAATATTTTAATAAATAATCATTATCTAAAAAAATTAGGGTATAAATTAGTCAGAAAAATATAGGAGGTTTTTTATGAGTAAACTTTTAAGCCCTATGGAAATAGGTAGAAATAGATTTAAAAATAGAGTTGTTATGGCTCCAATGTGTATGTTTCATACAAAAACTGTAGACGGAGTTTTAACTAAAGAGCATTTTGATCACTATGTAGCAAGAGCTTTAGGTGGTGTTGCAGGAATAATTATAGAAGCAACTATGGTTAATCCTACTGGTGGAATTAGAAAAGTAGATTTAGGATTATACAATGAAATTCAAATGAAAGCTTTTAAAGAGCTTGTAGATAGAGTTCATAATTATGATTGCAAAATTGGAATTCAATTAAGTCATGCAGGAAGAAAAGCAGATGCTTCTTATGATGATATTGTAGCACCAAGTGCAATTCCATTTGCAGATGAAAAAGCGCCAAGAGAATTGACTAAAGAAGAAATTATTTCTTTACAAGATGATTTTGTAAATTCTGTAAAACTTGCAAAACAAGCAGGTTTTGACTTTGTAGAAATCCACTCTGCACATGGATATTTAATCAATCAATTTTTATCTCCCCTATCAAATCAAAGAAATGATGAATACGGTGGTAGTTTAGAAAAAAGATATAAATTTTTAGGAGATATTTTAAAAGCAATTAAAAATATTGACATAGATGTTCATATTAGAGTTTCTGCTAATGAATATGATGAAAAAGGTAATTCTTTAGAAGACATTATAAAGATTCTAAAACTTGCAAAAGAAGACGGAGTTGTTTTCAATAGTATTTCAAGTGGTGGAGTTGTACCAAAAAGTCCACTAGTTTATCCGGGATACCAAGCGGAATTAAGTAGAGAAATAAAAAAAACAGGCCTTACAGTTTCTGCTGTTGGTCTTTTGGAAGACTATGGATTATGTGAATATTTGCTTCAAAGTGATGTATGTGATATGATTTACCAAGGAAGGACATTACTTAAAAATCCAAACTGGGTTTATGGTGCTGGAGCATATTTTAACGAATCAAAAGAAATAGAATATCCACTATTCTCATACTCTGCCATAAAATTTTAATAAAAAAGTAGCTTACCTTTGGGAAGCTCAATTAGGGATTTGAGTAAACAACGAATTTTGGATTGACACATTCAAACGGAAGCAAAAAAGATGACCACACTAGAGTATTAATTTACTCCGATGTGGTCATTTTTTAATAGCCTCTTATTGCTGCTACAATAGAATCAGTGTTCCAACGAACAATTTTATCAGCAGCTTTTTTTACTACAATAGATGTTTTTTCAGAACCCCACGGTTCGATTGCAATAATAGTTTTATTCATCTGTTGAGCTAGTTCAATTTCAATATTAATCCATTTACTATAAGTAGCATATACTCCAGCCAATATTAAAACACAACTGGCATGTTGCATTTGTTCCTTAATCGCTGCTCGTAATTGATAATCGTATCTAGCATTGTGAATTGGATCATTTTTAGGAACAGAGTAGTTTTTGTATATAAAATATGGCTTTGCATCCAACATATCGACTAATCTGTCATATGCATCTCCATAAACCCATGAATGGCTAATAAATAAATTGTAGGTCATCTTCAATTTCCTCCTTAACAAGTTATTTTTAAAGTTACAATAGTGATTATCATGACTAAATATAAGATAATGAATGTGATTGGCAGCCATTTTTCAAGTTTTGTGGTATCTCTATATTTCTTGTTTTTCTTTAAGATTTCCCATTCATCCTTCAATGGAGCAATAGGTAATTTTGATTCCATCTTATTAATCACTTCAAACTTTGCTGTATTAAGTAATTTGTAATTTCTTATAAAAAGAATCCAAAGGAAACAAATTACGATTCCTGCAGTAAGAATGAATATAGACTTTACATCCCATGTGATTGAAACAGCAGCCAAAATAGCTAAGTTCAATGTAATGAATATGTTATTCATGGAATCTCTTCTTTGACTTACTGAATTAGCTGTATCTACGCAAGTCTGCCATTGAGAAAGTATAATTTCAGTTTTATCTTCTTGTTTCATACATCCTCCTTATTTGTCTAGCTGTGCTTGTAATTCTTTGAAACTATCCAACGCACTTTGTAAATTTTCGATGATATCTCCAGCTAATTCATCTGGTGATGGAAGATTATCAAGGTCAGCAAGAGATTTATCTTTAATCCAGAATATATCTAAACTTGTCTTATCACGATTTAAAATATCTGTGATTGAGTATTTTCTAAAACGACCATCTGGATTATCTACAGACCATATTTCTTGTCTATTATGTCTATTTTGTGGATTATAGCATTTGATAAATTCTTGCAAATCAACATCTGTCATCGGATGCTGTTTTAAGGTAAAATGCATATTGGTTCTTAAGTCATAAATCCATACTTCTTTTGTTTGTTTTTCAGGACTTGCCGGACGCTTGTCAAAGAATAATACATTAGCCTTTACTCCTGGCTTATAGAATATCCCTGTAGGCAATCTTAAAATGGTATGGAGGTCTGTAGTTTCTAACAATTTTTTACGAATAGTTTCTCCTGCACCACCTTCAAACAGTACGTTATCAGGAAGAACAACTGCAGCTTTGCCTGTGGCCTTCAAAATTGTATTAATATGCTGAATGAAGTTCAACTGTTTGTTTGAACTTGTAGTCCAGAAATCCTGACGATTATAGACCAAATCTTCATCTTCCTGCTCGCCATCTTCGTTTGTGAAAGTAATAGAAGATTTCTTACCGAAAGGCGGATTTGTAAGAACATAATCAACACGATATCCTGGATCAGTTAATAGAGCATCTCCAAGCGTAACTGGTGCCTCAGTGTAAATATCACCTATATTATGTAAGTATAAATTCATCAAGGCAGTTTTGAAGGTAGCACTAACTATTTCATTTCCATAGAAAGTCTTATCTTTCAAAAATTCTTTTTTTTCTCTATCTAAGGAATAATTATCTGGATTAGAAATATATGACTGAGCAGCCAAGAAAAATCCGCCACTTCCACAGCATGGATCTGCGATTGTCTTCATAGGCTCTGGTGCGATACATTCAACCATAGCTTTGATAAGCGGACGTGGAGTAAAGTATTGTCCGGCACCACTTTTAATATCTTCAGCATTCTTTTGTAGTAGGCCTTCATAGATTTCACCTTTAACATCTGAAGACATTGCCACCCATTTTTCGTTATTTATCATCTGTACAATACGATATAGGATAGCAGCATTATTTATTTTGTTTGTCGCTCCTTTGAAAATCTGTCCAAGCATGCCAGACTTTTCACCAAGCGTTTCAAGAGTGTTTTTATACTGCTCTTCAAGTTCAGCGCCCTTTAGCGTATTTAAATCCTTCCATTTATAACCTTCCGGAATTCCAGTATCACGATTATAGGGAGGTCTTGAATATTCATCCGCCATTTTAAGAAATAGCAGATATGTAAGTTGTTCCAAATAGTCTCCGTGAGAGACTCCATCATCTCTAAGAGGATTACACATTCCCCACACTTTGGAGATGATTGCTGATGTATTTTCATTTGCCATTATAATAATCTCCCTTCGAAGGCTTGTTTTAATATGCTTTGTCGCATTGCTGATGTTTGTTGTAAAACCATATTAACAGTATTTTCTATGTTATAATATTCTGACATACGACTTTCTATTTCATAAATTATTTGTTCTTGTTCTTTTATGGAACATAGTAAAAAAGGCAATTCCTTAATCATGCTCATGTTCAATACATCCATCGTTGCGCCATGAACTTTAGACTTATATAAGGTCTTAATAAAGTCACTTTCAAAATAATATTTAAAGTATTCAGGTATCATTATATTTTCATCTAACGAAATTTTGATAAGTCGAGGATTAATTAAACCGGCTTTGCATTCTCTGGATAAAATAAGAACTTTACCAACCGTTCCTACCAAACTGATTAAAACATCTCTAGGAGAAACCTTACATGTAATTAACTCTTGGTATTTTTCCTCATTTACATAGTAATCTCCAATGCATTCATCGCCAGCAATGACCTGTTCCTGTCCATATATTTTGTATCCATTTGAAACATAGAATTCCTTTTTTAAAGATGAACCAAATGGACCTGCTTTAAGTGAGTTTTTCTCTTTTTTTACTAATGCTTTGATATTTACTTTATTAAATGAATAGTCTATATTATTCCTTTCTCGCCATTTAGCGGTAAGCTTCCCCTCAAAAGCCTCTTTAAGAACTGCTTGCCTGTACACTTCTAACTGTGTCTTAGTAGCATTTAAAGTTTCCACAGCATTATCAAGGTCAGAGAATAGTTCCTCAATTTTTGCAACAATTCGTTCTTGTTCCTTAATAGGTGGAATGTCCAATTGATAACTCTCAAGCCATTTAGTACTTAAATTTAATTGGGCTACACCTTTGGATGCTTTAATACAATCATCAATAAATTTACGCTGATTTAAATAGTAGAATAAATACTTCTTATCAACGTATGACTCCTTTATTCGTAAACAAGCAACACGTTGATTCAAGGCAGCAGGAAGATATTCTTTATTTAATAAAGCAACTCGCCCAACATTACCCGTTAGAGATATCAAAAGATCGTTTTCTTTCAAGATATATTTTTCAATGTCATCTATACTACTGTTAGGGTAAAAGCATGGATTTTCATCTGAAATATACCCGTCTTGCACATTTGCTATACGTATTACACGAATTCCAGAATCAACATAATGTTTACTTTTGAAGGCGTACCCATTTAAAATATCACATATTTCATTTATTTTTTTCATTTTACGCCACCAATTCTACATTCATTTCATTTAATATATTTTTATAATTATTACCAAAAGCCTCGTAGAAGCCAAGTAAGCCTCCCTTGTGGTCAAATGGCGTATAATCTAAGTCCTCATCCAAAATACTCAAAGACGAGATGATATGATCTTTGATAAGACGAAGCCATTCCATCTGTTCTTCGGTAAATTGAGAGTATCCGGCATTTTTTCTAAATGTCCATTCCTTGAAATTAGCATTGACTCTATCTGCAAATGAGGTTAACTCATCTGTTTCACCAATTTCAAATCTTATAATAGAGATAAGATCTGTTAACTGTGCTACAGTTCCACACTTTACCTTATCTGTAAATTTTATAGAATAGCAATCCCAAAGGCGATCAATAGTGATATTTTTCTTTTTAAGTTTTTCATATAGAGACTTAAGTTGCTCAATCACCATCGGTCTATCTTTGTAAGATTCATTGTAAATAATACGCAACGCAATAATCTCATCCTTATTTTCTTCAATAAATTCTCTGAATGAAGTAATAACCTTATCTGCATTCTCTTCTTTCTGAGAATCGAATCCTGCAAAGACTACAGAATCAAGATTGACAGTATCAACTACTTGGTCATGACTTCTTCTAATATTTTCAATGAAATCTCTGTTATCCGGGTTATAGAAAGGCTTCGTTGCTTCATCCAATAATTCTTTCTGAGCCTTTTCCATATCCTGCTGAGTAGGAACACTGGACAACATTATGGATTTGGCTTTTTCTGCTATTACATCTTCATCAAAAGCATTGAGAAGATTGTTGGCAATGTCACGAGCAGAAATACCTACATTTTTCTTGAATTCCTTATGTTCCTTGTCTGTCATCTGTTTATCAAGTCTTGATATTCTGTTGGCTAGAGAAGTAAGGGTGTCCTCACTTTTATCACCTAAGGCAACATTCATCATTAATTCTTTCATAGAGACAGTAGGTTTTCTTTCAAGACTTCTTGTTTCTGATTTTTTGGATTTTGTTACACCCACAGCATCTACGATAACAAAATGGTCTTTGTTTTCCGTAGCAGATGGCGTAACCTTCTGCAAATCGTCCACACCGATAGTTCGAGTACCACGACCGACCATCTGCTCGAAGTAATTCTTGCTACGAACATCTCTCATAAATATCAAGCATTCAAGAGGTTTAACATCCGTACCTGTGGCAATCATGTCCACAGTAACTGCAATACGGGGATAGTAATCATTTCTGAAGGAACTTAATGTACTTTCAGCATTTTCTACAGAGTAGGTAATTTTTTTGCAGAACTCGTTACCTTCACCAAATTCTTCACGAACAATATTTATAATGTCATCAGCATGACTGTCCGTTTTAGCAAAGATAAGCGTCTTTGGCACTTCTTTTCGTCGTGGGAATAGTGAAGTAAATAAATTTTCCTTAAAAGTCTTTATAACAGTCCTAATCTGACTAGGATTCACGACATCTTTATCAAGTTTATTTTTGTCATAAACCAAATCTTCATCCATCTGCTCCCAACGCTTCTCACGAGAAAGACGATCACGATATTCGATAACTCTTTTTAGAATGTGAGCACCTTTTTGAGACACTTCCGTTTCAATAAGGAAAATGTCTTCGCCAACATTGACACCATCAATAATAGCTTGTTCTCTACGGTATTCACTGACTACATTCTCATTAAAAAACGCAAATGTTCTCTTATCCGGAGTAGCAGTAAGCCCTACTAAGAATGCATCGAAATAAGTCAATACTTGTTGCCAAACATTATAAATAGACCTGTGGCATTCATCGATGATAATGCAATCAAAGAATTCAGGCGGATATTTTTCGTTATATACAACTTCCTTTGGTGCTTTACTATCAGCAGTTACATATTCATTGAATGATTCTTCCTCTGTTGATTCATCTAAATCTTCCTCTTTCAGAATAGAATACATTCTTTGAATTGTACTAATACATATCTGAACATCATTAGGAATATAAGAATTTTTCAGGCGTCTTACACCATATAACTGTGAAAAGGATCTTGTATCATCATTTGGTGTATATGCTAAGAATTCTCTTTCAGCCTGTTCTCCTAAGCTCTTTGTATCCACGAGGAAAAGAATACGGTTCATCTTCCCATATTTTAGTAAGCGATATGCTTCTGTAATAGCAGTGAATGTTTTACCTGCACCAGTAGCCATTTGCACTAATGCTCGTGGGCGATTATCCGCAAAAGAAACATCCATATTGTTAATCGCATTAATCTGACACTCTCGGAATCCTGTTGTATCAAGAATAGGAAAATGTTTCATATTATTTCTAATCGTATCAGATGCTTGCAATAAAGACTTTAAATGTTCAGGCCTATGAAAAGAAAAAACTCTTCTAGAACGATACTTTATATCTTTATAGTCCGTGAATTTGATTAGCTTATCAGTTGCTTCATACGCAAAGCGAATAGTATATTCACGATTAATCCATTTGAAAGAACTGGTTGCATACCTTGCAGACTGTTCTTCAACAACTGTGATATTTTCACCAACAGAACTTTTCTTTGCTTCAATAACACCAACAGGGTCTCCATCTATAAATAATGCATAATCAACCGGTCCAGTACTAGTTGGGAATTCTCGTACCGCTACACCTAATGCAGCACCAAGATTTAGCTGAGCAACATTTTGTACTACCCATCCAGACTGTTCTAGTTTTTCATCTATAACAACTCGTGCTTCTTGCTCTGGAGTCATGATGAACCACCTCCTTTACTTCTCAATTTTGTAATCTAGCCATGCTTCCTCAATCGTCACATAAGGAATATTGTTTTCAAGACAAAAAGCATTAATGCTCTTCATTGCTCTTAAGTTTGGCTTGGCACGTCCGGATTCCAAACGATTTACTGTGGAAAATGCAACACCAATTTTATCAGCGAAGTCCTGCTACGTTAGAAATGAACGCTGTCTAATTCTTTTTATCTCTTCAGGAAAACTCATACATATCTCCTTTTCGTTTCTCACTCGTTAATATAGCGTTATTATACCAAATAAATATGAATTTTTCTAGTACCCAGTCCTTCAAGAGATTGTTTTTGGAATCAATCATAAACGAGGCAAAAGAAAAATCAGCCCATGTTGATAGCTTCTTTGAACTTGTGCAAAAAACCTTTATTGAAAAGGTCTATGTGTATCAATATGGTCACAAGATACCAAGAAACTGAAAATCGTATTTAACTTTATCAGGGAAATCCAAATCTCAAGCAATGAAAAAACGGCATAGACGATATTTCACGACTATGCCGATATTTTACAGGATTATAAATACCTTATTGAATTACCCTTTTATAAGCTACTTTTTTTAATAAAATGGCAATAAACTTTGATTAGTAACTTGATATTAAAATTAAGAAAATCTAATTTTTTACAATTTAATAACTTTGTCATTTCCCCAACCATACCATGGTACATCATGTTCTAGGTAATCTCCATGTATTTTATTTTGAATTCTAATCATTATAAATGGTATTAATGACTTTATTATAAATATAATGATATAGATAAATAATTCTGTATAATTAATCATACCATTAAAATCTGTAAATGTTCTATAAAGAAACCATGTATTAACTAAAACATTAAATAGTGTTGCTAAAGTTGCAGACATAATATTTATTTCAACTTTTGAATTGTATTTTTTTATAAAATATAATGCTAATAAAGAAATATTGTAAACGACAATGGGCTTGTCATTTTTTCTGTAAATCACCAATGATTTTCTACTATAACTTGAACGGTCTTTAACACTTCCTAATGAACTAAACCAAACGTGACTCACAGAATTTATCTCTTCAAATGGAACAAATAAATCTATTTTTTTAAGATATATTCCTTCCTTACAAATATATAATTTCCAAGTAAAAAATTCAAAATACCATATAAGAACAATTGAAATAACGAAAAAACAAATATTTAAATATTCTACTTTTAACCCTTTAAAATCAAATGTAACTTTATTAACTCTATCTATTGAATTTATACTAGTTAAAAAAATAGCAAAAATAAACAAAATAAATCTATAATAAATACTATGAAATTTTATCTTTTTCATAACTCTCCTTATTACTTACAATTGAATTACTTTTGAGGAATTTTTGTTATATGCATTATCGTGAAATAAGTATTGTCCATGTATTTTATTTTCGTACATTACCATTATTAATGGTACTATTAAGCTCTTAATAGCATAAATACTAATAAAAATTAAAAATACTTTTATATCTATAAATTCCAATTTTCTATAAAAAATATAATAAAGTATTCCAAAATTAACTGCAACATTAAAAATAGTAGCCAATGTAGCAATAATAACATTGGTTTTAATGCTAGGTTTAAATATTTTTATTGTGTATAAAGCTAATAAAGAAATATTATAAATGCAAATAGGTTTATTATCTTTTCTGTAGATTACTAAAGATTTTCTATTATACAAATATTGTTTCCCGTTAGGTCTTATACTCAATTCATTAATCCAAACATGACTTATAGCATCAACATCTTCCCAAGGAATGAATAAATCTATTTTTCTTAAGTATATTCCTTCTTTACAGACATAAAATTTCCAACCAATAAAAGAAAAAATTAATGTAATAGCAATAAAAATTCCAATGAAAATATAATTTAATTTCAATAATTTTATATTAAAATTATAGAATTGTATTATTGCATTTTTATCAGCTATTATCATATTTATAATAAGAATTGCAAAAGTAAGTATAAATAATATAAATCTATAATAAATACTATGAAATTTTATCTTTTTCATATTATCTCCTATCTTTACTTATCAAAATTAATAGTATGAATTTTAATATTATACCTTTTAGTATCCTGTTTTAAGTTTCTTACCAATTCATCACTTGCTTTATCTCTACCGAAAAAAAAGGCTGTCCTCTTTCCATTTTTAAGTTCAATAGTTAGCATATATCTGCTTCCATTTAGTCTTACAGACCTAATTCTATCAACTTCAATTGATCTTATCTTTTTTAAAGGTATAACTCTATTTAAAAAATAGAAAGCATTGTGTATATAAAAATTTCCATTTGAAATATGATAAGGTCTAAAAACACTTCCTCCACTTCGAAGTGCTATTGAAATTCTACGAAATATTATAATCAAAAAAGCAATAAAAAGAAATATCATAGCATTTCTTGTAATACTATGTTGCCACATAGTTTCAAATCCTATCAAATAATATCTAAAAAAATCAGTCATAATAAAAGGCCCCTTAATTCTTTAATCTATACACTATTATACTATACGTCCTAATTGTATTCAATATCCACTTTTTACTCTTTGTCTTAAAGACAAATTATTTAGTATATATTTTGATAAAGGATATTATTATACATTTTTAGTGTAAAATCAATTCAACTAATAAATACAATAAATTTATTTTTATCAATGAAAATTAAGATTTTTCTTAAAATTTACTTTTTTAATTTACAAAGATTTACAAAACTATTCTCACTTTATGTCCCTGTTCCTTATGATTAAAGTTGTATAATATAATTAAGGAAAACATTATTACAGTATAGTGCTTTTCAGAAATTGAATAAGGAGGAATTTTTATGGATTCATTAATTTCAGTATTGTCCAAGTTTGCAGACTGGCTTTGGGGACCTCCCCTATTGATTTTGTTAGTGGGTGGTGGGATTTTTTTAACTATAAGGTTAGGATTTTTTCAAATTCGATATTTTCCTTATATAATGAAACAAACTTTCGGAAAAATGTTTAGTAAAAACAAATCCGGAGAAGGAACTGTTTCACCTTTCCAAGCAGCAACTGCAGCCCTTGCATCATCTATCGGTGCTGCAAATATAGTGGTTGTACCTTCAATTATTTTTATAGCAGGTCCAGGTTCTATACTTTGGATGTGGATTACTGCCATAGTAGGTCAAGCAACAAAATTTAGTGAAATTGTACTCGGTATTCTTTATAGACAAAAAAATGAAGAAGGCGAGTATGTTGGTGGAGCTTGTTACTACTTACAACATGGTATCGGTGGAAAAGCAGGGAAAATTTTAGGTTCACTTGTAGCATTTTTCTTTATGATTGAAATTTTACCTTCAATTACTGTTCAAACTCTTGCTGCAACAGGTCCTTTGGAACAATTAGGAGTTCATAGATATATTGCTATAGGACTTGTATTCCTTTTAGTAATATTGGTAGTTTATGGTGGAATTAAAAGAATTGGTCAAGTAACTGAAATGTTAGTTCCATTTATGGCATTAATTTACTTAATCTTCGGATTTATAGTTCTTGCTATTAATATAGATAAAGTTCCTGAAGCCTTTAAGATGATTTTTGTTGGTGCTTTTAATCCTAAAGCAATTGCTGGTGGTGCTGCAGGTTGGGCTGTAAAAAAAGCAATAACTAACGGAGTTGCACGTGGTGTTTACTCTAATGAATCAGGAATGGGCTCTGCACCTTATGCACATTCAACTGCTATTACAGATCATCCTGCAAGACAAGGTATGTGGGGAGTTTTTGAAGTATTTGTTGATACAATAATTGTTTGTACAATGTCTGCACTTATAGTTTTAACAACAGGAATATGGAAAAATCCTGAATACCAATCAATCGCTGTTGAAAGAGCATTTAATTCAATTTTTGGAAATATTGGTAGTATAGTTGTTTCAATTTCATTATTCTTATTTGTTCTTTCTACAATAATCGTAATAGTATTCTATGTAGAAAAACTTGCAGAATATCTATTTGGAACAAAAGTTGGTAAAATTATGAGATTTGTTGCAACTATTATGATAATTGTAGCTGCTAAACTTTCATTTAAACATGCTGGAGTATTCCTAGACTTAACATTAGGCCTTGTAGTTATTCCTAATATGATAGGACTAATCTTTATGAGTGGAAAAATTAAAAAAGCTAAAGATGAATTTTTCCATACTGAAGGAGAATTTTACTTAAAAGATAAGGCAAGATAGCCTTCTATAAAATTTATTAAAAAGAAAATCCGAGTTTTCATACTCGGATTTTTTCATGCTATAAAAATTTTCTACTTTTTATCAGGTGTTTTTACAATTATATAAAGTATAACTATAATCGGAACAAAAATCCATATTATTGGAGTTGCATAGTATACAAAAGTTGTAACTGCTAATAAAACAGGTGCTTTTTCACGAAATTCAATTGAATCATAAGGCAATCCGGCTACAACACTCCATGCTCGTAAAAAAAGACAAAATATTGACCAAACTATAAATAAAAAAATATAACCTAAAGTTTTTAAAAAAGTAGATTTATTATTAGATTTAGTTCCCACTTCGTTATTTTGACTAGTTTTATCTTCTTCATTCTCTACTTTATTTTCATTTATAATATTTTCTGTAGACATTCTATCTCCTCCTTAAATAATAGTTTTAATTGGATTACAGTATTAGTAATGAAACAAAATTTTAAGCTGTTTACTCTAATACTAATATTAAATAAAACTCTAATTTAAATGACCTATAGTATAGCATTTTAGAAACATTATTACAAATATTTCTATAAAATATTATCATATTTTTTTAAAATGTTACAATTATGTCTTAATCTCAAAAAAATCCGAGTTCTCATACTCGGATTTCTCTTTAAATTTATTTATTTTAATTATTGACCTTCAACGAATCTATCAATATATTCTTGATAAGTCATAAGTCTATCTTCAAATACATTTTCTTCAATATGAATAATTCTATTTGCGATTGTATTCATAAATTCAGTATCATGACTTGCAAATAAAATATTTCCCTTAAATGCCTTAAGTCCGTTATTCAAACTGATTATACTTTCAAGATCCAAATGATTTGTCGGTTGATCAAGGATTAAAACATTAGAATTTTTAAGCATCATATATGATAACATCATTCTAACTTTTTCTCCCCCAGAAAGTTTTTGAGCAGGTTTTAATGCTTCATCTCCCGAGAACAACATTCTTCCCAAAAATCCTCTGATATAAATTTCAGATTGCTCTGTTGAATATTGTCTTAACCAGTCAATCAAATTATATGGAGTGTCTTTGAAAAATTCTGTATTGTCCTTTGGAAAATAAGATTTTGAAGTTGTAACTCCCCATTTAAAACTTCCGCTGTCAGCTTCCATCTCTCCTGCTAAAATTTTAAAAAGAGTTGTAATTGCAAGTTCATCTCCGATAAAACCAATTTTATCATTTTTATTTACCATAAATGAAACTTTGTCTAAAACTAATCTTCCCTCAACTGTCTTTGAAATTTCATTAACTTCTAAAATTTGATTTCCAACTTCTCTTTCCATTTCAAAACCTACAAAAGGATAACGTCTTGTTGAAGGTTGAATATCTTCAATTTGAATTTTATCAAGTAATTTCTTACGGCTTGTAGCTTGTTTTGACTTACTCTTATTTGCAGAGAATCTTGCAATAAAGTTTTGCAATTCCTTAATTTTATCTTCTTTTTTCTTATTTTGGTCTTTTGACATCTGTGCTGCAAGTTGACTTGATTCATACCAGAAATCGTAGTTTCCAACAAAAATCTTAATCTTTCTAAAATCAATATCCACCATATGAGTACAAATATTATTTAAAAAATATCTGTCGTGGCTAACTACAATAACAGTTCCCTCATAGTCCATAAGGAAATTTTCAAGCCATAAAATACTCTTGATATCCAAGTCATTTGTAGGTTCGTCAAGGATTAAAATTTCAGGATTTTCAAAAAGCGCCTTTGCAAGTAAAACTTTAACTTTCTCCTTACCTGAAAGTTCACTCATCTTTTTCTCATGCAACTCAGTTCCGATACCAAGACCTTGTAAAAGAGCTGAAGCATTTGCCTCTGCACTCCAACCGTCCATATCAGCAAATTCTGCTTCAAGTTCAGAAGCTAAAATTCCGTCTTCATCTGAAAAATCTTCCTTTGCATAAATGGCTTCTTTTTCTCTAATGATTTCCATTAAACGAGCATTTCCCATAATTACAACATCAATTACTTTTTCATCTTCAAACTTAAAGTGATCTTGTTCCAAAAAGCTCATACGAGTATTTGGCTTAATAGAAACACTTCCAGTATCAGGTTCAAGTCTTCCCTCTAAAATCTTAAGAAAAGTTGACTTTCCTGCTCCATTTGCACCAATTACTCCATAACAATTTCCCGGAGTAAAAGATAAATTTACATCATCAAAAAGTTTTTGCCCTTGAAAACTCAAACTTAAATCTATTACACTAATCATTTTCTCACCTCATAATAATATTACTTAATTCAATTAAACATAAGTTAGATTATACTATATTTTGTTTAAATAATCAACTAAAAAATGAGCCTTAAAGACCCATTTTTAAATAATAATATTTTTTTATTACATAAATGCTTCTGCTACAAATTTTAATATGAATAGTAAAGCTAAAATATATACTACCGGGGAAACTTCCTTTCCTCTACCTGAGATTAATTTTAATACAGCATAAGAAACTATACCAAAAACAATTCCATTTGCTATTGAATATGATAGAGGCATCATAATAATAGTTAAAAATGCAGGCAATGCTTCTGTATAATCCTCAAAATCAATTTTCTTTATTCCAGTAATCATAAATAATCCAACTACAATTAATGCAGAAGATGTTGCATAAGTAGGAATTACTGCAAAAATAGGTTGGAAAATCAAAGCCAATAAGAAAAGAATAGCTGTAACTATTGAAGTAAGTCCTGTCCTTCCGCCTTCTGCAACTCCCGCTGCACTTTCAACAAATGTAGTTACCGTTGAAGTTCCTAACATTGCTCCAGCAGTTGTTCCTATAGCATCTGCAAAAAGAGCTTGTCTTGCTTTTGGTAAATTTCCATCTTTGTCTAACATATCAGCTTTTGATGCAACCCCTACTAAAGTTCCTACTGTGTCGAATAAGTCAACAAATAAAAAAGCAAAAAGAGCTACAAACATTTCAGTTGATAAAACTTTGCTAAAATCAAATTTCATAAATATAGGAGCTATGCTTGATGGCTTACCTATAATTGCCTTTGGAAGTTCAGAAACTCCACAAATTATTGACACTGCTGTAGTGGCTAACATCCCAAATAGAATTGCACCTGGAACTTTTTTTACAAGTAAGAAAATAGTAAATAAAATACCAAAAATTGTAATTAATGAAGTAGTACTTGTAATTGTTCCTAAGTCAAGAGGTATTCCCTTTCCTTGTTTAACAAGTCCAGCTTGATACAATCCTAAAAATGCTATAAAAATACCAATTCCTGCGCTTACTGCTTGTTTAAGTGAATATGGCATAGCATTTACAATCATTTCTCTAACTTTTGTAAAAGTTAAAATTAAAAATACAATCCCCTCTAATAAAACAGCAGTTAAAGCAAATTGCCAACTGTATCCTTTACCAATTACTATAGTATAAGCAAAGTAAGCATTTAAGCCCATACCTGGAGCTAATGCAAAAGGATAATTTGCAAGTAGTGCCATTATAACTGTTCCTATGAATGATGCGATTGCTGTTGTTGTAAATACTGCTCCTTTATCCATTCCTGCCTCGGATAAAATTGTAGGATTTACAACTAATATGTACGCCATAGTCATAAATGTGGTAATACCTGCTAAAATCTCTGTTCTAACAGTTGTTTTGTGTTCCTTGAGTTTGAAAAAATTTTCAAAAAACGTGCTCATAATTCCTCCTAAAAAAATTTTTTTGCAAAAAACAAAAATAACTCTTAAAAAATAACAGCTAAAAAATAAACGCCCAAAAAGTAGGCTTCAAGCGAAACCTACCTTCTGGGCTTTTCTCCCTTAGGTGTAGTGCATAGCACCTGCACAGCTTGGACCTGCAAGAAAAATCTTCGGAACCCTATGTGCACTTTCTCTTTGAGTTATCAATATCACATCAATATAATAACAGCAAATAAATCTTTTGTCAATATCTATTTATTAGCTAATATTCTCAATTTAATTTTAAAAAAGGAATAATAATTCTTTATGATTTAATATTCCTTTATTAGTCTGATTAACAGGGATTTATTTTCGATATTCCTTTACTTTACGAGAATACTTATCTAACAATTTTCTCGAATATTTTTTTTCGTTTTTTGAATCTCTAACCTCTTTCCAAAGAATAGAAGCAACTTTTAACTTATTTGAATAGTCTAAACTAGATTCATCAGAGCAAAAATCTTTTAAAAATTGATTCCATTCACATACTGAATTATCATACTTTGCATAATCCGATTTTCCATAATACACATTTAGCATATCCTGAATTGTAAAATTCAAATCTTTGTCTTTTTTTACTTTTCTCCAAGATGTCGCCATATCAGCATTAAATTTAAATGGTGAAATTCCTGTTAAATTAGAAAAGTATTCTCTAAACTTTGCATTAAAGGAAAAACCACACTCAAGTAATGGCGTATCTAAAGTAATATTTTCCACTTTCTTCTTTTCTTTTTTTATTACAGTCTTTTTAATGATATTTCCTTTAAAATACTCCTCAATAGTACAATTAAGTTCTTGTTTTGTCCCTCTATATTCTAAACCTAGTAATTTACATATTTGAGAAAGTTCTTCACGATACCAATAATATTTACAAAATTCTTCAAACGTTTTAATTTCTTGAAACTCCGGTCTTTTTGTCAATGTTTTTCCTCCTTAAAAATCATCTTTATTCTCTCTTAGTTATTTTCATATATATTTTCTAAAAATTTATAGATATCAAGATAAACTTTATCTTTATCAATTTCATTTAAAACTTCATGACGCATTTGTGCATAAAGTTTTATTTTTATATTTTTTAATCTGACTTTTTTATATTTTCTATAGCCCTTTAAAACTCCTTTTCCATAACCACCAACAGGATCAGCTTTACCTGAAATAAACAAAATCGGTAATTTTTTATTTATTTTTTCAATATTATTTTTATTAGATGCTTCTTTTATTAAAGTCAACAAATCTAGAAAAAAAGTATTTGTACAAAGAAAACCACAATCTTTATCTAAAATATAGTTATCAACAACTTTTTCATCTCTTGTCAGCCAATCAAAATCTGTATTTTTATTTTTAATTCTAGAATTATATCCTTTAAAGCCCAGTCTATTTACAAATTCACTTTTTTTAGTTCCATTTTTTCTCGATAAAATTCTAGCTAATAACATTGCAAATCTGTGTTTCATTCCATATTGTTCAGTCGTTCCACAAATTATTGCTCCGTCAACCGAGTCAGAATATTTATTTAAAAAATTTCTAACTATAACTGAGCCCATACTATGTCCAAATATTACAACTTTTTTATTAGGAAATTGCCCTTTTATATATTTATTAAGGTCGTAAACATCTTCGACAAGTTTTATATTACCTTCCTTATCAGCAATATGACCTTTCTCTTCTTCGTCTTCACAAGTTTTTCCATGTCCTCTATTATCCATTCCAAAAACTCTGATTCCATGTTTTTCCAAGAACAGAGCAAAGTCTTTATACCTTCTTATATGTTCAGCCATTCCGTGACAAATTTGCAGAACTATTTTCGGATTTTTTAAATTTTCAGAAAAGTCGATGCAGCATAATTTTTTATTGTCAAGACTTGAATATATATAAAATTCTTTCATAAAACACCCCGTAATCACAATATATATTTATTTTACCACAAATTGCTAAATAAATATAGTTAAAAAAACTCATTTCTACAAATGTAAAAATGAGTTTAAAAATTAAAGTGATTCTGCATGATATGAACTTCTTACCAACGGACCTGAGTTTACTCTTAAAAAGCCCATGTCAAAAGCTATATCTCTATATCTATCAAATTGTTGAGGATGTACATATTCTTTAACAGCAATATGGAACTTTGTAGGTTGCAAATATTGTCCCACAGTTACCATATCGCATCCAACATCTCTGAGTGCTTTGAAAACTTCAACAACTTGTTCTTCAGTTTCTCCAAAGCCTACCATAAGTCCTGATTTTGTTTTAAGTCCACATTCCTTTGCATATCTTAATACCTCTAAACTTCTTTGGAAGTTTGCAGCAGGTCTAACTTTTGGATAAAATGCAGGAATTGTTTCAACGTTATGGTTTAACACATCAGGCTTTGTTTCATAGATTATATCCATTAATTCTTTTCTTCCTGACATATCTGGAATCAAAAGTTCTATAGTAGTTTCAGGATTGTACTTTCTACATTGTCTTACGACCTCAGCAAATTGATTTGCACCTTCATCAGGCAAATCATCTCTTGTTACTGATGTTACAACAGCATGTTTTAATCCTAAAATTTGAACAGCTTTAGCAAGATTTTCAGGTTCATTTAAATCAACGGGATCAGGTGCATGTCTTGTTACATTGCAAAAAGTACAGTTTCTTGTACAGTTTCTCCCTAAAATCATAAAAGTTGCAGTCCTTCTTGAATAACATTCCATCTTGTTAGGACAATTTGCTTCATGACAAACAGTATGTAAGTTTAAACCTTCAATCATACTTTCAACATCTGTTGTATTTTTATCTCCCTGAATTTTTAATTTTAACCATTCAGGCTTTCTCATTATTTCTGCTTTTTTTCTTAGCATATTACACCTCTTAAAATAATTTAATTATATCATCAATAAAAACTTTTTTATCCATTGACTTAATGTATCTATCAATTTCAATATCCTTAAGAGCTTCTTCAACAGCTTCTTTAGAACATTGAACTCCTTTTAATATACTACATAATTTATCTATACCCAATTCACTAAAGAAATCCCCTTCTATCGAAATGTCTTTGATTCTTCCATTTTCAACATCAATGCCTATTTCCACAACTCCACAAGAATACTTTTCAGCCTTTCTATTTTTCTTTAAAGAGCCATTTCCATAATTCCAATCTTTTGTTGCAAAAAGGGAATCTCTTATTTCATAGATTTTTTTCATCTCTTCTTCAGTTAAAATCGTAGTATCAGTTATATTATATTCTTTTTTTATGTATTCAATTGCTTTATCCATAAAGCTTTCGACATCCATATCAATCATATCACCAATAAATCCAACTCTAGATCTTACGGATTGAACAGCTTTTCCTTTAAATTTAATATCTCTTGATTTTAAAGAATTAGTTAGATTATATAAATTTGCCTTAAACAAAAAAGTTCCATGATGTAGGATTTTTTCTTTATTTTGATATTGGGCATTTCCACTTACCTTTGCCCCATCTATTTGAATGTCATTTCTTCCTGTGAATTCTGCATTAAGTCCCAAAGAATTTAAGAAATTAACAACGGGTTTTGCAAATTTTTTAAAAGATGAATCTACATCATCACCAGTTTTTTTGGTTATAAAACTATATTGCATATTTTCCGTATCGCAATATATTGCACCACCACCGGATAATCTTCTGATTACATCCATATTATTTGCATTTGTAAAATTTAAATTTACTTCTAAATCAATATTTTGATATCTCCCAATCAAAATACAAGGTCTATTTCTCCAAAGCATAAAAATATCTTCATCATAATTTTCCATTAGATAAAGCTCGATTGCGTGATTTAATGCAGGATCAAAATTTTTATTTTCAACAAAAATCATAATATTTCTCCATAAATTAATTTTAACTTAACTATATTTTACCACAAAATAAGTTATAAAAATAGTGCACAAAAAAAGAAAACCAAAATGATTTTCTTTAAATTTTTAATAACTTTCTTAAGTTTTGAACTATTACTATTGTAAAAAGCACTGCTATTCCAGTTAAAACCATTGTTCCACCAGGCTTTAACCCCTGATAAAAAGATATAACAATTCCAGCAATAGTAAATGCCATTCCAAATAGTACTGAGTAAATAACAGTTTGAAAATACGATTTTGAAATCCTTAATGCACATGCGACGGGAACTACCATAAGTGATGAAACCATCAAAACTCCAACAGTTCTTGAAGCTATTGAAATGGAAAGAGAAATCAAAAATGTAAAAATTATATTTACAGTTTGAACTTTAATTCCTGCAAGCCTTGCTCCGACTTCATCAAAAGAAACATATAAAAGTGCTTTGTATAAAACTATAAAGACTGTTATTACAATGAAAAATACCAATGTAACTAAAATAACTTCAAAATCACTAATTGCTACAATGCTCCCAAATAAAAAGCTGTTGAAATTAGCCGCTCCCTTTACAAAATCAGAAAGAACAGCTGCAAGCCCAATACCTAAACTCATCATTATTGCTGTTGATATATCCGAATTTTTCGGAAAATATCTTCTCATAATTTCAATAGAAAAACTTGCAATTGCACAGGAAATTATGGCAGTTATAATTGGATTTACTCTAAAAATAAGACCAATTGTAACACCAGCAAGAGAAACATGGGACAAGGCATCTCCAATCATAGAATTTCTCTTATTTACCATAACAACTCCAATGCAAGGTATAACAATGGATAGCATAATTCCAACTAAAAAAGCTCTTCTCATAAATTCAAGTTGAAACATTATCTTACCACCACTTTCTTATCTTTTATTTCTACAACCTTTGTCAAATTATCTTTCATAATCTCAAGCTCATGAGTTACAAGAAGAATTGTAATTCCATGCACCCTGTTTAGATGTGTTAAAATCTTAAAAAGTTGATTTTTACTTTCTTTGTCAATACCAGTTGTAGGTTCATCAAAGATTAAAATCTTTGGGTTATTAATCAAAGATTTTGCAATCATAATCCTTTGTTGTTGTCCACCACTCATTTTATTTATAGGTGTATTTGCAAACTCAAGCATATTAACTTGAGATAATGCTCTTTTTGCAAGTTCATTATGACTTTTTCTAGAAAATTTGAAAAAGCCCATTTTTTCATAAAGATTTAAAGTTACAATCTCTAAAGCAGTTATCGGAAAGTTAGGAATATTACTTGCATTTATCTGTGGAACATATCCAATTGTATTCCATTCTTTAAAATTTTTAATATTTGTATTTGATATAAATATCTCTCCACTTGAAGGATTAAGTTCTTTTAAAATGAGTTTTAACAAAGTGGATTTTCCACTACCATTTGCTCCAATTATAGCTATAAAATCTTTCTCTTTAATATCAAAAGAAAGATTTTCTAAAACATTAATACCTCCACTATAAGAAAAAGATAAATTTTTTATTGAAATAATATTTTCCATATTTCTCCTATTTTGTAGCTTCAACTAAAGCTTTTAAATTTTCTTCCATAAGTTCAAAATAATCTTTATTTTCCTTAGCTTGTTCTTCTGTTTGTCCCTCTATTGTATAGAGCATTTTAACTTCTCCACCAATTTCTTTAGCAATAGTTTCTTCGACCTTGTTTTCACTTAATTCTTCATAGAAAACATATTTTATTCCCTCATTTTTTGCAAGTTCTATAACTTCTTTCATCTTTGCCAAATTAGGTTCAGAATCAGAAGTTAAATTTTCAATCGGAATTTGTTTTAAACCATAGTCCTTAAGTAGATAAGCAAAAGCTTCATGTGAAGTTATAATTGACTTGATTTTTGCGTTTTGCAACTGTTCAGAATATTTTTTATCCAAATCATCAAGTCTATTTTGAACCTTGGCTAAATTTTCTCTATAATATGTCTCATTATCTTTATCCATCTCAACAACTTTATCACAAATATTTTTTGCAATAACTTTCATATTTCTTAGACTTAACCAAATATGTGGATCATATTCACCATGATGATGTTTTTCTTCGCTTTCATGATTTTCATTTTCTTCATGTTCTTCTTCCGCTTTCAAAAGATTAACGTCTTTTGAAACTTCAACAATATTTAAATCTTTAATAGATGCCTTGAATTTATCCATCCAACTTTCTAAGCCTAAGCCATTTACCAAAATTACACTACCTTCAGATAAATTTTTCATATCTTGAGCAGTTGGTTCCCAATGATGAACTTCTTGTCCATTAGGAATTAATTTTCTAACTTCCATTTTGTTTCCAACAATTTCCTTTGTTATACTTTGTAATGGATAAAATGATGTATATATTACTTTTTTATTTTCTTTTACTTCGTTCGTTTCGTTGTTTTTTACTTTTTCTTTGCCACAGGCTGTAAAAAGTGATATAATAATGGCAAAGGAAATGATTTTAGTTATGATTTTTTTCATAATGACTCCTTTTTAATTAATCAATATTATTTGCATTTGCAAATAGCACTCATTTACATACAGAATATTATATACCCATTTTGTCGAAAAATCAAGCAAAGGAGAGTATTTATGAAAAAGGCTTTTTTGAAAACTCTAAAAGATAATGATTTAAAAATCACAAAAAATAGAATGGCAATTCTTAAAGAATTAGAAAAAAGAGAAGTTCCTACTACTGCAGAAGATATTTACAATGCAATCTCTACAAAAGGCGAAAAATATAGTATTTCAAGTATATATAGAGCATTGAATCAATTTTGCGAAAAAAATATTGCAAAAAGAACTGCAGAAATAGATGGAACTACATATTATCAATTAAATAATGGACATATTCACAGTTTAATTTGTGAAAAATGCAAAAAAATAATACCGATAAATCATTGCCCAATACATAGTTTAATCGATGACATAGAAAATAAAACAGAATTTATCGTAACAGGTCATTATTTAGAAATCAAAGGTATTTGTAAAAGTTGTCAGAAAAAACTTTCAAAAGAAGAATTGGAATTTATAAAAGATTCCAGTAAAGAACCAGATAGTAAACATAAATGTAAAGATGAACATTGTATATAATTATTTATAAAAATTATTATTAAAGACTTGACAAAGTTTTTATAAATTGATATAATATACAAGCATTTAATATGAATGTAAAGTTTGGTGGGTGTGGCCTAGCTGGTTAGGGCGTCAGATTGTGGCTCTGAAGGTCATGGGTTCGAATCCCATCATCCACCCCATATATGCAGGAATGGCGGAACTGGCAGACGCGCTAGACTTAGGATCTAGTGTCATTGACGTGGGGGTTCAAGTCCTCTTTCCTGCACCATGTTACTATTTGTAATAGTTTAAAAGTAGAGTTTTTTGACTCTACTTTTTTTCTTTACAAAATAAAAAAGGAGTTGTTATGAAAAAAGTTATAAATATAGAAAAAACAGACTCTAATTTTGAAGACTATACCCTATTTGATATAGAAACAACTGGTCTTAGTAGAACTAAAGATTTTATGTATATGTTTGGAATTTGTGAAAAAAAGGGAAAAGAATTAATCTATTCTCAATATTATATCGAAGATGAAGCAGAAGAAAAAGAACTCATTCTAAAGGTAAAAGAGCTTTTAAATTCAAAAACAGTAATCTCATATAATGGTGACAGGTTTGATTTTCCATTTATTAGAAAAAAGATGGAAAAGTACAGTATTTCAAAAGTTGACTTTGAGAATATTGATATTTATAGACAATTCCAAAAACTAAATTTCTTTCTTGACGAACCTAGTCTAAAAGCTATAAACTTAGGAAAAAGACTTGGATTTGATGTTCATGACCATGTTAATCAACAAGAAATGCCTAAAATTTATAAAATGTATCAAGAGCTTAAGGATAAGGAAATGCTTTCAAAACTTATTTATCACAATTATATTGACTTGCAAGTTTTAAGCTATATTTATGAATACAAGGAAAGCATCTTAAATAAAATTTTGACTATAAATAATAAAAAATTTAAAGGAATTTTAAAAAATATTTATCTTCAAAAAAATTATCTTATTGCTAGACTTTCAAATATAGAAAAAGCAGAAATAAATTTTCATCAAAATAATTACAGTATTACAAGCAATAAAGATGAAATCAAAATAGCTTTAGAATTAGAAGAAGGTCTAATTGAAAATAATATAAAAGCCAAAGTTTTTAAATCAAAATATGAAAATAAGATATTTAAAGAATCTCAGAATTTAACTGAAAACTTTATTCTGATAATAAAAAATAATAAAATAATTAAAGAAAATTTACTCCTTTTACTGAATTTAATTTAATCTCGGTAAATTGATAAAAAATCCTTTAATTTTTTCATCTTTTAGTGTATAATAATATTGGAGGGTTGTTATGTAGTTGTTGGTGAAATTTAGGAGTTTGCTATGGACGTTGGAGACAAAATATTTTATCCTATGCATGGTGCAGGATTGATTAAAAGTATAGAAAACAAGTACTTAGGTGACGATTGCGAACGATTTTATGTGATTGAACTTCCAATGGAGCAAAATTTGCATATATTTATTAAAGAAGTAGATATTGATAAGTTTGAGTTTAGACAACTTGTCAATGAAGATACCCTTGATAAAGTTTACAATTATCTTAATGATGTCGATTGCCCTATGCCTAATAATTGGGTACAAAGATACAAAGAAAATACACAAAGACTTAAGTCTTCAGATATTTTTAAGATAGCTTATGTCTTTAAAGGCTTAGCTATTAGAAATGAGAAAGGTAAACTTTCTTTAAAAGAATTGTTTATGTTAAACCTTGCAAGACGAATTTTAATTTCTGAATTTGTTATGGTCAGCGGTTTTCCGAAAAACAAAATCAACAAAATAATAGATTATTCTATGGAACACTAGGAGGAAGGTATGCTTAAAATTTTAAGGTACTTGACCCTTATTTTTGGTGGGCTTATAGGAATTTTATTAGCTTACGCATTTGGTCAAGTAACAGAATTAGAATTAAATAAATCTGTTTTAGTTTCAATTTATTCTATTTTTGCAATTATTTTTGGTATTATTTTTTATTTATTATTCCCGATAATTTTTAAGAAACTTACAGATAATTTTGATGATATGATTAAAAAAGTTCAAAAAACTCCAACTTCAGATATTGTTTCTGCAATTGTTGGACTTATAATTGGATTAGTTATAGCTTTTTTAATTTCTTTACCAATTTCTAATATTAAATTTCCAGTAATTGGAAATTTACTAAGTGCAACAATTACTATATTTATATATATCGCACTTGGATTTATTGGAATTAAAATTGCAAGAGACAAAAAAGAAGAAATATTGAAATTTAAACTTTTTTCAAGAGAAAAAAATATTAAAAAAGGACACTCTTGTCCTAAAATTTTAGATACTTCTGTTATAATTGACGGAAGAATTTACGATATAATAAAAACTGGATTTTTAGAAGGTCCAATTATTATTGCTATGTTTATGGTTAAAGAATTGCAATATATCGCAGATTCTGAAGACCCAAATAGAAGACAAAGAGGTAGACGAGGACTTGATATTTTAGATTTACTACAAAATGAAAAAAATATTGAAATAAAAATTGTAGATAAAGATTACAAGAATATCAAAGAAGTTGACCATAAACTTTTAAAATTGACAGAAGATTATCACGGAAAACTTATTACAAATGACTACAATTTGAACAAAGTTGCATCTCTTCAAAAAATTTCTATACTTAATATAAATGAGCTTGCTCTTGCAGTAAAACCAGTTGTAATCCAAGGTGAAAAGCTCATTGTTGAAGTTATCAATCGCGGTAAAGAACCTGAACAAGGTCTTGGTTATCTTTCTGACGGAACTATGATTGTAGTTGAAGATGGGAAAGATTATATTGGTCAAACAATAGAAACAACTGTAACGAGTATATTGCAAACTCCCGCAGGTAAAATGATTTTTACTAGAAAGAATTTAAAATAGATATATTATGTAATTACAAGGGAGGATTTTATGAACGAGAGAATTTACAAATCAACTTCTTTTCAAGTTGTAAAGGAATTAGTAATATTGGTTGCAGCCTGTGCATTTTTAGCATTTATTCTACGATTTTTTGTTCAACTTTATGTTAATGTAATTATCGTATCAATTGTGGCTATTTCATCATTAGTTATGACTCTTGGAGACAGAAAGTTATATGTTAAAGTTACTGATGAAACACTCACAATAGTGAAAGGTAAAAAAATTGATGAATATGTAATAGATGAATGTGCAATTAAAGCTAGAGTTAAGAATGATATTTTTACTTTATATGTTATCGATTCAAATGATAACACTAAAAGTTATGATTTATCATTATTAGGTTACAATCAGTTCCAAAAACTTATTGAAGATCTTAGTATAGTCGGAGATAAAGCAGAATCAATTACGCTTAAAGCGGAATAAATATATAGGAGGAAATTATGAGTAATTTTTCACAAATGATTAAAAATATGGGTATTATGGCTTATATCATTCCTGCTGTTTTTATTGTTTACATTGTTGGAATGATTATTTGGATGAAAAAAAGAAAACAAGGATATGATAAATGGCTTTCAGATCATCCTGATGCGGTTAAAATCTATTTAAATACTGGTTTTAATGCAATTACTACAAAAACACTTTCTGAAAAAATTTTAAGTCCAAATGCTTATCCAAAAATCGCTTATGAAGGAACTAAGTCTGTAATTTATGCATTACCAGGAACTGTTGATGTAGAACTTACTTACAGCTATACAAGACCTGGAGTTCTACATAAAAATGTAACTACAACTTGGGGACCTACAAAACTTTCACTAGAAGTTGAAAAAGGAAAAACTTATTCTTTAACTTTTGATAAAGATGAAGAAACTTTTAAATTCAGTGTTGAAAGATAATCAGAAAAAGTAAAACTTCGACATAATTGTCGAAGTTTTTTTAACAAAATTTCATCCTATCCGGATTTATATCTTTCTCTTTTTCATAAAATTTTAAAATTTCGATACCATTTTCAAAAATCAATTTTTTAATTAATGCTTTATCTTCAATATCATAAAATAAAATACTTATTCCGCAACAGTGATCTTCAGTTTTTGGAGTTGGTGCTATTGTGCATTTTATTCCATTTTCTCTCATTAATTTATAAAGCTCCTGTCCACTTTTGGTATCTTTAAAGAATATATAATATAGCATTAGCTTAACATCTCTATGAATGCACCAATTCTTGTTTTTAATTGTTCACTGTCTGAGTCAGTATAGTCAGTTTCAATTCCTAGAACAGGAATTTTAGCTTCTTTCAATGCTTTTTCAACTATAGTTCCCTCTGTGTCATAAAGTGTACAGAACTTCAAGTTTACATCGATAACTCCATCAATATTATACTCTTTAACTAATCTTATTATATCTTCAACTCTTTCAGTATTTGGAGTAAAGCATGCACAATTTATACTTCCTAAATATCTACGAGTTAGATTTTCTACCATTTCATCCATTGTCTTTCCATTTTCATCTACTAGATGTTCAGAATACCTATTACCAGTACACATTTCTTCACAGACAATCATTCCCCCAATATTTTCAACGATTTGATGAATTTTCCAGTTTGGAATTGAAAGTGGAGTTCCAGTTAACAATATTCTCTTTGTACCTTTTTTGAATACACTAACATTATTCTTTGCTCTTTCTTCAAGTTCATCACAAAGTCTATTTACCTGTGCAGTAAATCTTTCAGGGTCATCATAAAATGCTATTTGTGTAATAAGTAGTACATCTCTTCCTGAAATTGGTACATTTTCAAGTTTTCTAAAGCTATTTAATCTTTGTAAAGCTCTTCTCTTATTATTTAAAGTTACAATAGCTTTTCTTAGGCTTTCTTCTGTAATTTTATTTCCAGTCAATTTCTCCAATTCAGCCATATAATCTTTTATTTCTTCTTTCCACTTAACAAAGTCTTTTTCTCTCTTCATTTGTGGAATATCCATTATATACATTGGAGCATCTTTTGCTAAAATTTCCCAAGCTTTTTTCTTTCCATCACAAGTTGTTTCTCCAACGAAAAGGTCAGCAATTCTAAAGAAAGGACAAGTTCTATCAAATCTTGCACCTAAAGACGCCTTAATCAATGGACAAGTTGAAGTTGGAAGTACCTTTTCTCCACCCGGAACCCAAAATTGAGATCCACTACATAAACCTGTTGCGATAGCTCCAGCCGCAACCACCACTTCATCTGGAACGTGGATACAAAAAGAGCCTACAACTTTTCCACCCTTCTTTTGAAATTCAATAAGTTCTGCAGGTCTAATCCCATGAATTTCTGCAACTACCATATTAAAATAATCCATACTCTCTGGTCTGTTCTCTTGACTTAAAAAAACATCCCCAAATGCGACAGGTAACACTTCGCATAAAATATCATGAGTATTTACGTCCATATCTAATTCTTCCCACATTTTTCTGTAATCAGCCATTTTTTGCCTCCTAAAATAAATTTTTATTTATTATCATAGGGACAATCTTGAAATAAAATATCTAATTTATCTGATTTTTTAGAATTATACTTCTCTTTTAAAAACTCATAACCACTACTTTTATAAGTCTTAAAAACTTCTCCAAGACAAAAATTTTCTATGATTTTATAGTCCTTATATTTTTTATCGATATAATCTAAAATCTGAATTGCTCTTGGAACATATAGCTTCTGCCTTTTTTTATTAACATCTTTAAAATTAGACAACACTCTATCAATCATATTATTTTTTTCTTCCAAAGATAAAATAAATTGAGTATAAAATTCTACTTCGTATAAAAATCTGGAATCAATATTGGTTTTGGAAAGTTTTTCCAATTTTGAAGAAATATTTTTAGATAACTCAACGGCTTTTAAGAAATTTGTTTCAGAAAAATCTCTTTTATAAACGTCCTCCACTCTATTTTTTAAATTATTTATATTACCATCATAGAAAAAAATCTTGTCCTTTAAATTTTCTTTTAATATTTTTAAAAGTAAAGGACAGGAATTATCTACAACAACCAATTTTGCATTATAAAGTAAAGGGCATTTTTTTGTCATAGCATAAGCCAAAGTTGAATCAATTATGCTACACAAATCTTTTTCATTTGAATATTCCAATATGTATTTATCTATTCCGTCCAAAGGTAAGGGCACTAGGTCAAAACCATAAAATATCTCTTTTGGAACAGTTCTTCCCAAGTAACCTATTATGTATATTTCATTCTCCAAGCCCATTATTGTTTCTACAAAAGCATTTCGCCTAAGTTCTAAAATTTCTTCTCTCAAATCTTCCATAATTTTTTCTATCCAGTCATATCTCCTCAAATTTTCTTTATTTAATCCTTTAGATATTATTCAAGAAATTCTATGATAAAATTACTTTTTACACTGTATCTGACTATTTAATTACTCACCTCCAACTGTAATAAAAATTTTTTATTATCATTTAGTCAAATACACTAACTCATAATGTCATATTTGTATTATATCACATATATTTTGTATAGTAAAATTAGAAATTTTAATTGAAACTCTTTATTCATAATAAAATTTTATAGTAGAATATCGATTTATCAATTAAAAACTTAAAAAAACTCCGATAATATTATCGGAGTTTTTAATAAGATTATTTTTTACTATTTAACTAATACACCATTTGAATCAAATATATAATTTACATTATTGATTTTTAGAGTTTTTCCTTGAGCAATTAGTCCACCTTTTTCAGCATAATACCATTTGCCTCCTACTATGAACCACTCGCTATCTGCTATACGTCCGCTTGCATTTGCATAGTACCAATTTCCATTTACTAATACCCATTCATTTTGTGAAATTCTTCCACTTGCATTTGCATAGTACCAATTTTCGTTTACTAGTACCCATTCGTTTTGCGAAATTCTTCCACTTGTATTTGCATAGTACCATTCTCCATTAACGATTATCCATTCGTTTTTAGACATTGTTCCATTTTCTTCAATATAGTACCATTTTCCATTTTCTTCAAACCATTTATTTGATAGCATTTTACCATCTTTGTCAAATCTATACCATTCATTGTCTATAAATTTCCAGCTGTCTTTTACTACTAACTTCCCATCAGATGATTGATATGTCCATGTTCCATCATCATTTTTAACCCATTCATAAACTTCTGTTTGTTCTGGATTATTAGGCTTATATTCAACACCATATTTAGAGAAGTGAGTCGTATTAAATGTTACAAAATTTTCATCTTGTGTAAATTTAATCTCTTCATTTTCATTATTATCATTCAAATAAAATACCTTAAGAGCTTCTCTACCATTTTCTTTTGGAATTTTAACCGTATATTGGTCCATTGGCAATTGAACTTTTTCTTTTGTAACTGAATCTACAAAGTAAATATCGAATACAGAAACATCTTTTGACTTAATTATCCATAATCTATTAACTACAATTTCTTTTCCAGTTAAATTTTTACCTGTTACAGAAATCTTAGTTTCTGAATCAGTAAGAGTTTTTACTTCATCTGGATTTATTTTGCTCTTATAGATAAAAGTTACTTCTTTAATATCTCTAACTTTTTCTTCATGGATATTTCCTATTTCTTTTTCTTCAACACTTCCATCAGCTCTTACTATCTTATATTTTACAGCTTCAAAATCCTCATTGTTTTCTATAGGTCTTACATTAAAAGATCTAAGTTTAGACCATTTATAACCTTTAACAGTTATTTCTTTAGAAACTACTTTGCCATTTTCTGTTTGATGTTTTACTTTTACTTCAGATATTTCATCTGCTGTCATATTTTCCTTTTTTCCAACTTTATCATTTACAACAGTTGCTTTTACAAAAACTTCTTCATCAAAATTTTCACCATCAACAGCAACTAAATATTTAAAAGTAACATCTCCATTCGGATTAGTTGGGATTGTAACATTTCTTGGACAAATAAGTTCAAACATTTGAGTATTTCCATTTCCGTAAATTCCAGTCCCATCTGCACTTACCATTATGAAATTATCCATACTATCAGATGTTCCCTCATTTTGTAGCGGGTACCATTCTATTCCGTTTTCATCTACAATTTTTATCTTCGTTAAAGATTTATTAAAATTTGCACCAAACATAGTAACCCAAGTTTTCTTACTTTCTTGACCAACTGGAGTATAAGTATGAGTTACATCAGGTTGTTCAGTACCACCGCCTGATGTTCCATAGGACTGAATTGACATAAAACTCAAAATTGGCTTGTCTGTTATTTTATCTGTAGGTAAAACTGTTGAAACTAATCTTTTTGCTCTATTTTGTAATATATTTACTCCAATTGCTGAAGAATATGTTTTTCCACCATCTAAAGATACCATAACTGAATAAGTTTCTGCTTTTAAGCTTTTATTTGCTGGTAATTTAAAAGATATATTTTGTTGATTGTTATTTATAACTTCAACTTTTACATCCGCTGATTCTGTTATTTCAGAATTAGAAGTTTTATCTTTATTATTCTTTAAGATTTTAACCTTAAGAGCTTCTTTTAAGTTTTCTCCAATTATCTTAACTTTTGCATTTCCACCTACTTTTGTTAAAATTTCTCCTTCAACAAAATTAGCTTCATTTACTGTTGGTAATGCATCATTAATAAATCTTTCAAAGGCTCTGTTTTCTCTATCTTTTCCGTCTTTGATTATTCTATCTGCAAAGTTAATCTTTGCTCCCATTTTAATTTCAATTGGATTTGCTAAAGTGATTACAATTCTATCTTCAACCACTTCAACCTTATCTTCCGGCTTTAAATTTTCAAAATTATCTGATACAGATTTTTTATAAGAAATTCCAGATTTTAGACTTTCAATGTCCTTTACTGGAAAAATTTTTTCATCAAATTTTAAAGTGACTTTTGTTTTACTGTTATTAAGATAAACGTTACTTGGAACTAAATCAACTACTTCTCCACTTTCTTCGCCACCTACAGTAACAGTAACTTCTTTATCTTTTAATCTTATCTTATATACTTCTTCCTTATTTGACTTTGCTTTTGGGAAATTTAAAGTTGCACTTTGAACTTCGCTTGTTCCTGCAAAAGTATAATCTATATTAATTTTAGTTTCAATACCATTTTCAATTTTAAAAATTTCAAGTTTAAGTTTATCTGATTCTAAATTTTCACCTTTTACAGTTATAGTATTAGCTCCACCCGCCTTAGGTAGATTAGGAGTTTTCACTCTAAGTTCATTTACAAGCATTTTACTTTGCTCAGAAGCTTCAACTGTAATCTTAACTGTTGGATTATCTTGAAATACAGTTTCAGATCCATTTGTATTAAACTTTATAGTATAAACTTGGTCCTTAGAAGTTTCATTCTTTGGAAAACTTAAAGTAATTGTCTTTCTAGCCTTATTTCCTTTAACTACTGCATTTTTTCCTAAATCAGTAGGAATATTATTTAATAATACTTGTACTTTAACATTTTCAGCAGAAATATGATTTTCATTAACTCTCTTAGTAATTAATTCTAAATTTATTTCTCCCCCTTCCGTTGGCAAGTTTTGATTTTCAGGTGTTACTCTAATAATCGCATTTTCTTCATTATTTTGCTCAGATGGTGCAACTTTAATAGTAACTATTGGTTCATCTTGAAAATCTGTTTCAGAGCCTTTTGTATTGAATTTTATAGTATAAACTTGCTCTTTAGAAGTATTATTCTTAGGAAACTTTAGAGTTATAGTCTTTTTTGCTTTTTCACCTTTTACTTCTATATTTTTTCCTAATTCTGTTACAATTCCATCTAAAGATACTTGAAGTTTTACATCTTTAGAAGATATATGTTTATCATTAATTTTTTTAGTAAATAATGTTAAATTGACCTGTCCACCTTCTGCTGACAAGTTTTCAGTATCTGTTGTTACATTTAAAATTGCATTTTCTTCAACAGGTTTAGGTTGTTCAGGATTTACAGGTGGTACAACAGCTCCACCACCACTTGAAGAGCTCTTTCTTATTCTTATAACTTTTTTAAACTCATCTACAAAAGATTCATTATCTCCTTTGACACTAAAAGAAACTTCATATTGTTGCATTTTTCCAGTTTCATTTTTAGGAAAAGTTAAAGTAACAACTTTATTACTTGTGTTTTCTTTTGTTTCTTCAGAAAAAGTTATTGACTTTTCAACTTCAGTTAAACGTTCTGTACTTCCTTTAAGTACTACTTTAGCCTTAATATCTTCTTCTTCTAAATCAGAACCCTTAAGTGTAAAGGTCCTCTTTCCGTCCTCAGTAGGAGACATAACAGTTGTATCTTCTACATCAGTTAAAGCACTTGTTTCTTTTGCAAAAGTATTTATACCGATAGAACTAAATACAATTGAAAACAAAAGTACAAATGCAAAGATTTTTTTAAGCATTTTCATTCTAATGCTACCTCCTTAAAAATTTTCTAACATATAGATTATATATTACAGAAAATTTTTTTGCAAATAATTTATCAATGAATAAATAATTTTTATGAATAATCATTATTCATTAATAATCTTTATTAAAAACATATAGAATATGCTTTTCTTAGACTTAAAATAAAATTTTCTCTATTGACAATGCTTATTATTTATGATATACTCAACCTATCTTCAGGGCGAGGGTCGTTTCCTCACCGGCAGTAAAGTCTGCGAGCATTATGCTGAATTGGTGAAATTCCAATACCGACAGTTAAAGTCTGGATGAAAGAAGAGATGTTTATGCCCTAAAGATGGCATTTTTTTTTGCTAAATTTTAGGAGGTTATTATGAATAACAAAAAATTCGGTATTTCAGAAATTACAAAGATTGCAATTCTTGCATCAATATCTGTACTTTTAATGTTTATTAAAATTCCACTACCTTTTGCACCTACATTTATGGAAATGGATATTGCAGAACTTCCTGCATTAATCGGAGGATTTGCAATGGGACCACTAGCAGGATTTTTAATAGTATGTATAAAAATATTACTTAATATTGTAATTAATGGAACAAAAACTTTTTATGTTGGAGAACTTTCAAATTTAATAGTTTCTTCAGCATTCGTATTGACAACAGCATTTATCTATAAACATAACAAAAGTAAAAAATCTGCTTTGTTAGGTCTTTTAATCGGTAGTATTTCAATGTCTTTGGTTGCAACTTTGAGCAATTATTTTGTTATATTTCCACTTTATGCGAAGTTGTTAAAAATTGACTTAAATTCTTTTGTAGGTATGGTAGCAAAAATAAATCCTCTTGTAAAAAGTTACTTTACATTAATGGTATTTTCAGTCCTACCTTTTAACTTAGTTAAGACAGCAGTTACGTCAATTGTAACATCTTTATTATATAAAAGAATTTCCCCAATACTAAAAAGAAAAGCATAGAACTCTATGCTTTTTTAATAAATACATCAAAAAACGGCAAATTATATTTGCCGTTTCTTTATATTTCTTATTTTATTTTTCTATTCCTTTTGTTTTTTCCATTCTTCTATAAAGTAATAATGCAATCAAAGTGAATAATAATGGTCCAGCGATTGACATTATTGTTGTTAACCAATCTCCTGATGAAATAGCTGGTTCAATAACTGTAAATAAGTTTGCAAAACCAACTATAAAGCAAGTAACTGCTACAACAACTTTAACTGTTGAATATGTTTTAAATCTTACAAAAGGTCTTTCAATATTTTCATTTTTTCTAAATGCTAAGAATGAATAAGCAATAAAGAAATAAGGTAAAGTCATAGATACATTAGTCATGGAAACTAAAATTTGGAAAAATTGTTGTGCACTCTTTCCACCAAATGATACTATAAATATGATTACAACTACACAAATTGCTTGATATATCATTGGTTTAGTATATACTCCATTCTTTTGTTCAGTCCATGATTTTGGCCATAATTCTTTAGGAGTTCCACCAATTAATTGTTTTAATGGTGAATAAATAAGAGTAAAGAATGCTCCAGTTAAAGCAAGGAACATTGAAATACCCATATAACGAGCAACCCAAAGTCCTACATTTCTTGCAGCAGATTCAGCAAGACCAAAAGCAAGTCCTAATTGATATCCCATGTGATTCATAGCAATATATGATACATTACCTAAAGTGATTTTTTGTGTTGAAAATTGTGTAAATGCAAATGACCATTTAGTAAAAGTACCAAAAATCAAAATACCTAATGAGTATCCTAAAGATACAACAATAGCTGAAATAACTATACCTTTTGGAAAGTTCTTTTCAGGATTTTCAGTTTGGTCAACAAGTCCACCAACAACTTCCAAACCACCATAAGCAAATATAGCATATACTATGAATGATAATACTTGTAAACCACCAGCATAAGCAGGGTTTGGTGAATGAGCTAAAGCATCAACAGTTATTGGATCACCAACTCCACCTTTATTAAGGATTAACATTAAAATTCCGCCAACAAATAAAAATACATTAATCAATGCTACGGCACTACCACCAAAAGATGTGAACTTTTTAATTTTATCAACACCTTTGTTAGAAATGAATGTTAAAAATACAATCCATATAATAGCAAGAATACCTAATGTTTTTACAGAGTCAAGTCCAAATAATGACCAACTTTGAGTTTTATCAACCCCAAAAATTGCATTTGATAAAACTATCCAAATACCTGAACCAACATTTACCATCCATACAATGTAAGATGCATACCACATAAACGTTACCATAAATGCATACTTACTTCCTGAACTTCCTTCCATCCATGAGTAGATTCCCCCCTCAGAATCTTTGAAAGCTGAGCCATATTCTGCAATCATAAATGCAAATGGCAAGAAGAATGCAACACAAGAAATAATAAACCAAGGAATAGCTGCGTATCCCATAAGATAATATGATCTTGTGATGTTAGTAAACCCAAAAACAGAAGTGAACACCATCAAAACGAGTGCTCTTAAACTCAATTTCTTTTTAGACATAATATCCCTCCAATATTTATTTTTTACATTTTGAATTTTAACATAAAATCACAGTCCTGTCAACATATCATAAAAAAATTTTATATTTCTAATCGAGTATGATTTTCAAAATTAAGCCATATATTCAAAATATTGAATTTTTATAAAAAAATTAAGTTTATAATAGTGATATATATCATATTCTAAAGGTATCATCACTTTTAAGTTAGATTGTTATGCTATGACAAATTTATACGCAAAAACTTTCATAAGTAATTTTAATATAACATTTATTCACAGCTTAAGAGTTGACGTTATTTTGCATATTTTGATAATATCATCTTTTAAAATATGTATCTTTGACAATTTTTTCTTATTTTATATTTATGTAAAAAAACTTTTGCGTATTTAAAAAAGTTTTTTACTTTCTTTCGTACAAATGAATTAATTCAAAAATGCATAAAAAAACGGCTTTTAATTTTGCCGTTTTAATAAAACTATTTTTAAATTTTTACTTTACATCTTCAATAAAAACTTTTCCGTCTATCACCTTAATTATATTATCAAATTTTTTTAGATGCTCAATAGATGTATTATGTGTTACAATCAAAACTGTTTGATTCGTTTTCAATAAAATATCTTCTAATTTTGAAACACTTTCCGTATCAACACCTGTAAAAGGTTCATCTAAAACCAGTATTTCTCCTTTTCTACACAATATACGAAGTAATGCAAGAACTCTTTTTTCACCACCACTAAAGTTTGAACAGTCATCAGTATTTCTATTAAGAATATCCTTTATCATAGCAATTTCATGAGCATTATTAGGAATATAATCATAGGAATATGAATCAAAAACAGTTATATTTTCTTTTACAGATGCACGATAAATATGCTCATGTTGACTCATATAAAGCAATGTATTTGATAAATTAAGCTCTTTTACATTTTCTCCGTCAATAATGACTTTCCCCTGATTTGGCTTAAGTATTCCAAGTAATAAATTTAAAAAAGTTGACTTTCCTGCACCTGATTTGCCAACAATTGCATATTTTTTCCCTTTTTCTATTTTTAAATTTATATCTTCTAGTTGTAGTTTATCAACTGTGAATTTTACATTATCAAAAATCAGCTCATTTTTAAAATTTTCCAATTCTTTTTTGCTTTCTGTTTCTGATTTTTGATTTAAAAACGAAAGGATATTTTGTTTTGTAGAATTAACTGAACGAATAGCTGTAATGTCGTATAGCAAACTATCAATAGGGTCGATAAATGCAGAAGAATAGCTTAGTGTTGCTATTGCCACACCTACTGTTATCTCTTTTTTATAGAATAAATATCCTACAATTGCAAAAGTTAATGCCCTAACCATTTTGGTCATTAAATCACTTACTCCAAGTACAAGAGCCTTTTTCTTTCCAAATTCATATCTTTTATCTGCTGTTTTATGTAGAATCTCATTATGTCTATTTTTTATATTTTCAATCGTTTTAGAATTTATTAAACCAAAACCTTCAAGCAAATCAGAAATAGTTGAAGTATATTTCCCAAGATGTCTTTGGTATTTACTTCTGCTATTATCCAACATTTTTCCAAATATTTTTGGAATAAAAATCGCAAAAATAGAAGATAAAACTACTACTAGACCAATTTTATAATTGATATTCATAAAAATAATAACTCCATAAATCAACATCATATTTACAGAACGAATTACATCTACAATTGGTTGTAAATAATCTTGTTCTAATGCAGTAATATCATTTGATTGAATAGAAATATATTCCCCTATTGGCTTCTCTCTAAAAACTTTACTATTCATATTAAAAATTTTATCAAAAAAATTCTTTTTAAGTCTTGTTTCAAATGAAATTCCTGATTTAAATGCTACTAAAACACAAAAATATTGCATTAATGAATAAATTCCAAGTAATAAAGCATATAATAGAATTGCTAAAATTATTTGACTTGACGTGCTTTGTAATCCATAGTCGAATAACCACTTTTGAATCAATGGAGTTAATGCTAAACAAATAACTCCAATAAAATCCAATACTACTTGAAGAATAATATATTTTTTAACTTTAGATAAATAATCTTTCATTTTTACTCCTAAATAATTATTTTAATAACATAATTCACTTTTTACACAACTTAATTATATCATACTTTTCATTTCTATAACTTTTTTAGAGGTTAAGTATGATGAAATTAAGTTCTCTTTTTGAAATGTTTATGGTAAACTTAATTATATCATACTAAAAATCAAAATGAAATCTTTAATTTTTAATAAATTTATGAAATTTAAGACTTTACTTTTTGTGTTTTATGCTGTATAATTGTAAAGATAAATTTAAGGAGGTATGTTATGACAAATTTGATTAAGTTTTCTAAAGAAAATATATTTAATTATTTTGATTTTGTTTTAACGACTCTCTTTTTTGATTTTAATAATGGACTTATTGTCTTAAAAAATATTGTATTTAATTATTAATGAAATAACTGTTGTTATTTCATTTTTTTTATATTTTTAAGACTCAAGTAGAAGGAGGATTTATGAATAATAAAGAAATTATCGGTGTAAGGGACAAAGTTCCTGTTACAATGCTTATACCTTTGAGTTTACAACATACTTTTGCTATGTTTGGAGCTTCAGTTTTAGTTCCAATTTTATTTAATGTGAACCCCGGAATTGTTCTTTTGATGAATGGTATAGGTACATTGTTGTTTATTTTTATTACAAAGGGAAAGGCTCCTGCGTATTTAGGTTCAAGTTTTGCCTTCTTAGGAGTAGGTACTGTTATTATAAACACTATGGGTTATAGATATGCTCTTGGGGCATTTGCAACAACAGGATTTTTAGGTTGTATCTTAGCGTATTTAATCTATAAATTCAGAACAGATTGGATAAATATTGTGCTTCCACCTGCAGCAATGGGTGCTGTTGTTTCTCTTATTGGTCTTGAACTTGCAGGAAATACAATAAGAGGCGGAAAAATAGGTGCAAATATATTGACCGAAACTTCAACTAATGCTGATGTTTATGTATTTTTAATCACTCTTTCAGTTGCGATTTTAGGTTCAGTTGTATTTAGAAAATTTTTAGGAACAATTCCAATCCTTATTGCTATCATCTGTGGATATATTGCAGCTTTAGCTTTTGGAATGATTGACTTTTCTACAGTTACATCTTCAACATTATTTACAATACCGGAATTTCAATTTCCAATTTTCGACTTCAAAGCAAGTTTGATAATGCTTCCTGCATTACTCGTTATAACTTCAGAACATATAAGTCATCAAGTTGTAACAAGTAATATAATCGGTCAAAATCTTTTAGAAGATCCGGGCTTACACAGAAGTATCTTTGCCGATAACTTCTCAACTATGTTATCCGCTCTTGTAGGTGGAGTCCCAACAACAACTTATGGAGAAAACATCGGCGTAATGGCAGTTACTAAAGTTTATTCAGTTTATGTAATTGCCGGTGCAGCGGTAATCTCAATATGTATGGCATTTATCGCCCCTTTAAGTATGTTAATTCAAAGCATACCAGGAAATGTAATTGGTGGAATAACATTCTTACTTTACGGAATGATTGGTACTTCTGGAATAAGACTCTTAGTTGATTCAAAAGTTGACTACTCAAATAGCCAAAATTTAATTTTGACTTCAGTTGTATTCGTAACAGGACTTAGTGGAATTTCAATTAATTTCTTTGGAATGCAATTAAAAGGAATGGTTCTTGCAAGTATGGTTGCAGTAGTATTAAGTTTAATATTCCATTTTTTAAACAAATTCGGACTTTCAAATCATAAATAAATAGTAAAAAACTCAACTTTTTGATTCAAAGTTGAGTTTTTTAATTCTATAAAAGTTAGAAGAGCAAAAAGCTTCACGTCATAGTACCAAACTAGTCGGTATTGACCAACACGTCATCTTGAGCGAAACGTAGTGTAGTCGAAAGATCTCAACTATTATTTGTTTACAAATAATAGTAAGTCCTGTACAGGACTTATGTAAAAATAAAACAGCTATATAATTACAACATAAATACCCAAAAGATTTTTAGTTAATATATTTTTTATCCGATGTATCTTCGATACATCAAAATAATCTAATAATATTTTATACCAAAAGTAAAAACTCAACCTTTAGCAAAGTTGAGTTTTTCTATAAAATCCATAATTTTATAAATTATTTTCTAGCCATTTTTGTAATTCATCAAAATCATAATATCCACTTAAGGCTAATCCATCTTTTACTGTAGAATTTTTACATTCTTTTTTGATATCGTCAATCATTCTTCCAAAACCTCCACCACCATGAGTGCAGAAAGGAATAATTGTTTTGCCATCCAAATTTGCATTACGTAAAAAAGTAAGAACTGGTGGTGCAAAAGTCTTAAGCCAATTAGGTGAGCCTATAAAAACTATATCCACATCATCAAGATTTCCTATTTCTTCAGTTAAAGGCGGACAGTATCCCTTATCAATTTCATTTCTAGCTTCTTTTACTGCCGTATTATATGAAAAAGAATAAGGTCTTAGTGGTTTTAATTCCAACAAATCTCCATCTGTAATTAAAGCGATATCTTCCGCTAATTTTCTAGTTATTCCTGAATAGGAATAATACACAACTAAAATTTTCATTTAAATCTCCTTCAAGTTTCAAATCGAAACTTTAATTTTTAATTATTTTTTAAGATAGCTTTGAAAAATTCCTTGTTGTTTTCAGTTTTCTTTATGTTTTTTACTAAATTTTCCATAATTTCGTTAGTATTTGTATTTGAAAGTTTTCTACGAATTAAATTTGCAGATTGTATTTCTTCTTCTGTCAAAAGTAAATCATCTTTTCTTGTTCCTGATTTATAAATATCAATGGCAGGGAAAATTCTAAGTTCCGAAAGTTTTCTACTCAAATGAATTTCCATATTTCCTGTTCCCTTAAATTCTTCATAAATCATATCGTCCATTTTGCTTCCCGTATCCACAAGAGTTGTCGCAATTATAGTTAAACTTCCACCATTTTCAACATTTCTCGCTGAGCCGAAAAATCTTTTAGGCTTATGCAATGCAAAAGGATCAAGTCCACCCGTAAGAGTTTTTCCGGAGGACGGTGTATTTACATTGTAGGCTCTTGAAAGTCTTGTTATGCTGTCAACCAAAATAACTACATCTTCTCCAAGCTCTACAAGTCTTTTTGCTCTTTCAAGTACAAATTCTGCAAGTCTTATATGATTTTGAGGTAATTCATCAAAAGTTGAAGCTATTACTTCAGCTTTTGTAAATCTCTTCATTTCTGTAACTTCTTCTGGTCTTTCTCCAATAAGTAAAACAAAAATCTTGCTCTTTGGATTATTGAGTTCTATGCCTTTTAAAATCGAACGAAGTAGGCTTGTCTTTCCCGCCTTTGGAGGAGCAACAATTAAAGCTCTCTGTCCCTTTCCAATAGGTACTAAAAAGTCAATTATTCTAGTTGAAACTTCGTTCTTTTCAGTTTCTAAAGTATATTTTTCATTCGGATAAATCGGAATTAAATCGTCAAAATCTTTTCTCGATTTTAATTCAGAAACCTTAATATCATTTATTTCATTTATATAGATAAGAGGAGAAAATTTTTCGGTTTCTTTACTCTCTCTAGTTAAACCTAAAATTTTATCTCCCTTTTTAAGCCTAAATCTTCTTATCTGAGTTGGTGAGACATAAATGTCTTCTTCTCCTGAGTCATAGCCATTTGAGCGCAAAAAACCATAACCGTCTGCAGTAATATCAATAAGCCCACAAACTGTTTTTGTATTAGTTTTTGTATTAGTCTTTGAATCATTTTCATTTTCAACGGGCTCATTTATATTAATTCGTTCAGACTCTTCACTTTCAAAGCCATTATCTGCCTTTAAAATTTCAGATATTAATTCATTCTTTTTATACTTTGAAACATTTGCAATTCCATAAGACTTTGCAATAGTTTTTAATTCATCAAGATATTTTCCTTTTAAAAGTTCTATATTCATACTATCTCTTTATCTTTGCATATTCAGGTTTTTTAGAAATTCTATGAGTTGCTTCAATATTTCTAATTGTTCCTGTTTCTGCTCTCATTACAACAGAGTAAGTCTTAACTCTATCATTACCAATATGTCTAACTCCATTAATAAGTTCGCCATCAGTTACCCCTGTTGCAGCAAATAAAACTTCATCCCCTTTTACTAAGTCATTCATTTCTAAAACTTTTAGTGGATCTTCAAGTCCCATAGCTTCACATCTTCTAAATTCTTCTTCATCAGCAGGAACAAGTCTTCCTTGGAAAACTCCACCCAATGCTTTAATAGCCGCAGCAGCTAAAACACCTTCAGGTGCCCCACCGATTCCAACCATTAAATCACAACCACTATTATCAATACAAGTTGCAATGGCTTGAGCAATATCTCCGGCTTCAAAAAGTTTTATTCTCGCACCAAGTTTTCTAACTCTATCTATAATATCTTGATGTCTTTCTCTATTTAAAATACTAACTGTAACTTCTCCAACTTCTTTTCCTAAAGCTCTCGCAAGTCTTCTTATATTCATTTCGATAGGTAAATCAATATGTATGCAATCAACAGCCAAAGGACCCGCTGCAATCTTATCCATATACATATCAGGTGCATGTAATAAACAACCTGCAGGTGCACAAGCAGCAACTGCAATTGCATTTGGCAATCCATTTGCTACAAGGGAAGTTCCATCAACAGGATCAACTGCAATATCAACCTTTGCGACTCCTTCTTGTCCATTTCCTACAACTTCGCCAATATATAACATAGGAGCTTCGTCCATTTCACCTTCTCCAATAACAACAGTTCCTTCCATTGGAAGTTCGTTGAACATTGATCTCATTGCTTCAACAGCTGCTCCATCTGCACCGTTTTTATCGCCTTTTCCTAAAAAATATGAAGAACGAATTGCCGCAGCTTCTGTAACTCTTACTAAATTTAAAGTTAAATTTCTATCCATAGTTTCCTCCTATTATTTAACACTTTCCCAATCTTTTAAAAACTTTTCAATTCCTATATCAGTTAGTGGATGTTTTAACATTTGTTTGAACACCTTATAAGGTACCGTTGCAATATCTGCTCCACTCTTTGCAATTTGAAGAACATGCATTGGAGTTCTTACAGATGCGGCAATGATTTCAGTTGTAATCGCATAATTACTGAAAACTTCAAAAATATCTTCAATTAAAATCATTCCTTCAGAGCTAATATCATCAAGTCTACCTAAAAACGGACTTACATAAGTTGCTCCTGCCTTTGCTGCAAGAAGTGCTTGAGTTGCAGAGAAAATTAAAGTAACATTTGTCTTTATTCCATCTTTACTTAAAACATTAACAGCCTTTAGTCCCTCTTCAGTCATAGGAATTTTTATTACAATATTCTTATTTATCTTACAAAGTTCTCTAGCTTCTTTTACCATTCCTTCAGCTTCAAGACTGATAACTTCCGCTGAAATAGGTCCGTCAACGATTGAAGTGATTTCAGTAATAACTTCAACAAAATCTCTTCCCTCTTTCGCTATCAAAGATGGATTCGTAGTAACTCCATCAAGAATACCCCATTTACTTATCTCTCTTATCTCATCAACATTAGCTGTGTCAATAAAAAATTTCATCAATTGCCTCCTAAATATAATTAATCTATTCGAATATATTTTACCACAAAACAATGCAAAATGCTAACTAAACAAAAAGTTGTTTTAAAAAATTTGGGTATAATCAATTATAACATTATATTTTTTAGAATGGAGGTTTCTATGAATAAATTTTATAAAGAAATATGTAAATACTATGAAGATATTTTTCCAACAAATGAAGCACAATTAAATTTTTTAAATAATATTTCAGATGGAAAAGACTATTTAGACATAGGCTGCGCAACAGGACTCGTTGCAAAAAACTTAGAAAACATAGGAAAAAATGTAACTTGCATCGACTTGGAAGAAAATATGGTAGAAGAAGCAAGAAAAAAAGGACTCAAAGTATATGAAAAAAATATGTTAGAATTAGACTTTGAAGAAAAATTCGACGTCTGCTATTGCATTGGAACAACAATTGCACATTTGGAAGACATAAATCAAATATGTAGCTTCATTTTAAAAACTATGGACTTACTAAAAGAAAACGGAAAATTAGTCTTAAGCTGGGTAAACTTCAAACCTTTCATTCTTAAAAACGACCTATTCCTTGGAGCCTTACCGACTCTTGGAACAAAAGTAAAATTTACAAGAAACTATTACAGAGAAAACAGCAAAATCCGTTTCAACACAGTTCTTACAACAGAAAACGAAAAATTTGAAAACACACAACTCCTAGTTCCACTATTAGTTGATGACCTAATTTCATTCGTAAACAGACTCGGACTAAAATACGAAATCTACGGAAACTTCAAAAAAGACAAATTCGACGAAGAAAACTCCCCGTCAGTAGTATTTGTAATAAGTAAATAGATAAAAAACAAACCTACTCGTTATTCACGAGTAGGTTTGTTAAAATTATAATTTTTCTTTTTTTATGATATTAATACATATACAAGATATAATTATTCCAAAATATAATTTAATAAGTATATAAAAGAATTGTTTAGACAAAAAATCAATAATTCAGTAAAATATGATGGTATTTTTAGCTTATTAAATATTTAATTTTAATACCTGGTAAAAAAGCTAAACAGCTAATTTTTGAACTTTTGATTTCTCCCCTAGCATTTTTTCTATCTCCTGAAGCAGAAAAGAATAATTTTTTCCTAACCCTGGTTACAGCAACATAAAATATGCTTAATTCTTCAATATATTTTTTTTCATTTATACATTTAGGATTTATCCTACATTCTAATACATTGCCATACTTAGCTTTCTTTTCGATACATTCACCACATAAACTAGAGAAATTAGGAAAACAATAAGGTTCTAAATCAGGAATTAACACATTATCCCATTCCAATCCCTTCGCTCCATGAACAGTAGAAATAAACAAATTAGATTTTATCAAATCCATATTCTGCTTTAATGCTCGATTTTCAAAAGTATCTCTTATAAATGCTATTTTATCAGAATTATCTAAGAACTTATATTCAACACATACCCTTTCAAAGAAAACTTCAACAAGCATAATTAATGATTCTACCAATCTATCTTTCTCAGAATATAAATCTTTGAGTTTTCTATAAACTTTATTTAAAATAGTTTTATTAACTCTTCCAAAATTAGATTCATCTAAAATTTGATTGAAAATTCTTAAAGCATTTCTATGAAACATAATGTATTCTTCATCTTCATCTGTAAACAACGCAAAAAAGAAATCAATATGATTATCTTCTAATTTTTTAATAATTGTTGTAATACCTGGTCCTCTTTGCTGAACAAGTATAGCAACACTTTCACCAGAGCTCTTAAATTGTAAATCGGAAATTGTATTTACAACCCACTCAGTTTCTTCCTCATGAGTAGAGTTATATTTTAAATTTATAATAGCATCTTGTAATATATTAGGTTTCTTAGGATTTTTTGCATTTTCTCTTATATTTTTATCTAGTAGCAACATTTGAGGATTGTTTTTAAATCTATAATTTGTTGTCATTACAATTTTTTCCATTTGAAACTTATCAACAGCTTTGCTTAACAAATCAGGAATTGCTCCAATAAACCCATATATTCTTTGTAATGAGTCTCCCATAAAAAAGCACTTGGTATTACTACTCAATAATAAACAAATCAGATTCCAACTAAGAACGTTAGTGTCTTGAAACTCATCTATAATCACAACAGGATATAGTTTTTGAAAAAAACTTAATAATTGAACATTATCTGTCAATATACGTCTTGCTAAAATCAAATATCCATTATATGTAATACACTTTTTTTCAATAAACTTATTTTTCAAAATATCACAGTAAGTATTTTCTAGTCTAATCACTTCATTCTCGTCACAACTAAGTATTTTGTTGTGAAAACAATAAAAAAAATCAAGTTCATTATCAGAAATATTTATATCATATTCTGAAAAAAATTTTTTCTGTTCATCTTTTTTAATTGGTTCGTTCAATACCTTAAAATCATTGATATCTTTCAATCTTTCGTCAAATAAATATCCATAAAGTTTTAATATTCGTCTACATAACCCATGATAATTTGATATATAAATAAAATCGTTTAGGTCATTAGGACTTTGAATTGTATTTAAACCCATTTTTGGTAATTTTTCAGAAATATCTTTTTTCATTTTATAAGCTGCGTTTACGCTAAAAGTTAAAGTAAGAATTTTTTTGTTTTTAGGTATAGTATTATTAGCTAACATATAAGCAATTTTGCTAACCATTGTAGTTGTTTTTCCACAACCTGCAGGTGCTTCAACAACAAGTCTATTGACTCGAGATACTATAATCTCTAGTTGTTTTTTATCTTCACCATGGTTTTGCTTTATTATATCAAAAACATCATTAGATATTTCGTGCATATTTATATACCTTTCTAATAGCTCTTAGATAACAACTTGGAATTTCTTCTATTGACAAATTTTTTCCTATTATTTTACCTAAAACAATACCCTTATTAATCTCAAACCAAGAAACATACATTACTTCATATATATTATCTTTTTCTGAAACATCACAAAATTTATAACCTTTATCTGCATTAATACATTTAAGATCATACTTAAATATAGTGTCCTGTAATTTTTTCTTGCTTATTTCTCTATCAACTCCTTTACTATCATATTCTAGCAATATTTTTTTTAAAGTAGAAAAAGTTCTATTACTAATAACTTGTCTAATCACTTCACTATCAAAACATTTAGTTTTTGTAAAAAATAAGCAATCACTATACATAGTATTTTTTTCTTTATTTTTCTTTTTATCTTTATCAATCACACCAACAGACTTTATTCCTAATTTACTGAATAATTTTATTATTGGATTAATTGAATCTGCACCATTAGCTTTTAATAATGCAATTCCATTTTTATCAAAATCAATTTTAAGTAGTCTTGCAAAAAACGGAAACGCACCAAACTCAGAATCTCCCTCAACAATTATAGCAGCCCTTGCAAATACCGCTTCCTTAATATATTCAAATTGCATAAGTAATTGTTTGCGTTCTGAACTTTCTAATTGTAAGTTACATCCAGATACAGCATATATTATTCCATCTTTTTTATACATTCTAATAATCTTTTCATAATTATCAGTAAGTATATTAGGTGAATGAGTAGTTACAATTATCTGTGCAGAAATTGAACTAATACCAAAGTATTCCTTAAGAAGACTATTAAACTGCTTATCTTCACCATTTGACAAACTTATAATATCTTTCATTATTGCTCTTTGAAGGTAGGGATGCAGATGAATTTCTGGTTCGTCAAATATCAATAATGCTGAAAATTTACTCTCTTTAGATTCTTGTTTCTTTGAAAAATCTATTATTTTTTCCAACAATGACAATAATATTAATAAGTTAAATTGAACTCCATATCCATTATCTGGAATATTAATATTATTTTCATCTTTTAAAAAAAGTATACGTGATAATATCTCCTCTTCATCTACTTCAATATGTGGAGCTATCGAAAATCTCTCAATAGCAGAAAGTTTTTTAAGCACTTCAGATACATGCTTTTCTACTTTTCTAATCTCAGAACTCTTTAGAATACTCTTTGAATCATTGATATCAACATAACGTTTTACAATATAGTTCAAAAAAGCTCCTGCACCTCTTGTTTTTCTAAAATCAATTTCATTCTTAGGATTCCTTAATGAATCATACGATATAATATTTACCTTCTTAATCAAATTTGACTGAATTTGTTCTCCTGATTCAAAATGATAATAACTAATATACTCTTCAGAATTTTTTTGACATGCTATAATATTTATATATTTTGAATCCGTTGGGTCAACTAAATCATCAAACATTCCTATCTCTTCACCAGTTAAACAAAATCTCATTTTTACTTTTATAGAATTATTTTCATTTTTAAAATCTTCCTTAAGAAAAGGCTTTGCTGATAAGACTTTAATTATTCCATTTTGGAAATTAGATTTACCAATATTATTTTCTCCAACTATAAAATTTAAATCGTGGTTAATCGTTGCCTCTAATCCATCAAGATTTCTATAATTTGAGAACTTTACATAAGTCAACTTCATAAAATTTTCTCCCTATTTAAAATAATATATATATATATCAACTTACTAAGGCACTTAACATTTTATTATATTCCCTAATAAATTATTTCCTTCTAATATTTAAAGTACATTTTAAATCACAAATACCTATAGATTCAAGTTCTAAGCAGGCAAAATCTGTTTATTAAAAATCTATTAATAAGTATTTTATTTTACCCCCTCGAATTCGAGGGAGTTAAAGTTCGGATTATTTAACTGTTCCCATATACCTAAATATTCAATAGTGTTATAATTTCTCATCCAGTTTGCAACAACTACATTTGGTTCTTCAATATTCTTATACTTTGCAATATCTGTAAGACTTATATAATCGTTTTTAAAATCTTCAGTATAAATTTGAATTACAAATCCTTTTGCTGAAATTTGTTCTTTAGTTACTTTTGCCACAATGGAATCTCCTTATCTCTAATATATACTTATATACCATAATTCTATCATATATCTTAAAAATTTTCTATACAATACAAATTGCATACGGTTAAAATTTATTATTCCCTTTTTATCAACAAAAAAAGATAGCATTTCTACTATCTATTTTACTTCTGAAACTATTAATTATAAGGAGCTAGAATTAACTTTCCATCTACATATTCTCCCAAAAATACATCACTATATTTTTCTAATCCTTGTTTTTTAATTTCTTCAATCAACCAATCTTCATCTTATATCAGTTTGCAAATGTCCGTCTGTTATCAATGGGAACTTTGGATTTTCTTCTCCATAATGAATAATTATAAGTTGACCATTTTGTTCAACAATGGCTCTTTTCACATCTTTTATTGAATAAACATTATTAGTTCTAAGTTTAAAAGATACATCATGAGCGGATAAACCTACTTTTCTACAATTTTCTATATTAATTTTACCTTCATCAATAACTATCAATGCTTTTCCATCTATAACTTGTTTTACTTTTACAACATGTTGTTTAAGCCATTTTAAGCCTAACACAAGAGCACACCAAATACAAAGAATAGCAATAAACTCTATTATCTTAATACTATTATTGTAAATTACACCACCAATTATTCCCCCAAGTACATAATTTTGAACTTGATCACTTGCCGAATTTGGTGCTAAATTTCCTTTTCCAGAAATATTTATTATAGTTATTAAAGCTAAAAATCCGATTAGCAATTTTATAGCTACTAAAAGAAATGGATTCATTGTTCCCCCCTAAATTTTTATAAAGCTGTTAAAGCTGCTATTGTTCCAAAAATTACACCAGGTATATTTGCTACAATAATAGGCCAATCTTTTTTCTTTTGAAAAAATCCATAACTAACCCATAAAGTACAGTTAATTGCGGCAACCATAGGTTGTAAAAAGCCACTCTTATTTCCGTGTAAGTTATTAATAATTTGTGGAAAATAGGATATATACATTAACATTGCAGTACAAGTTGCTACCCATCCTAAAATTTTAAATGTTTTTTGATTCATAAATTTTCCTTCTTTCTATATTCAATGTTTTAATAGCATACATAATTATATCATATTTTCAGCTTAAAATATCTATTTTAGTGAAATTTTTTACTCATTTTTTATAAATTTCTTAAACCAATTATCCGAAAAATACATCTGTTCTTTGGTATGAAAATAATGCTCTCCATTTTTCATAATAATAAGCCTTGAATTAGTTTTTTATCTTTTTTTTGGATTTTTCAATTTTTCGACTAATTTTTTCAATTACATAATATATTATCTTTTATTTTCATCAATAAGAACCTTACCCTTCCACGATGCTTCGCATCGGGTGGGTTCCCGGGAACCTTGTTGTTTCACAATAAAAAACAGTAAATCATTCACAATTTACCGTTTTTCTATATAATCTATTTTTTCTCCATTTTTTTTACTGCCATAAAATATCTCTGAATTCCCAGTAACACAACGATTCCATCAATTATTGGCAAAACGTACCAAAGGCTCTGTGCTCCAATCATACGAGGTAATAAAATTACAGCTGGAATAAACAAAATTATCTGTCTTAACATAACTAAAATACCGGCTGTTTTACCATCTCCAATCGCTTGAAAAAATGTTATAGTCATAATCATTACCCCATAAACAATGAAAATACTGTACATTATGCGGAAATTCGGAATAGCTAAAAATAGTGTTTCATCGGATAATCCAAATAATCCAAGAATTGGTTTAGCAAAAATTTCTGAAGGTATCCAAAAACAAGCAGCTAATATAATAGAACTGATAGCGAAAACATTGAATATTTTTTTGACCCTGTCATACTGCTCTGCTCCAAAATTGGCACCAATAGCAGGTTGTAATCCTTGACTCATTCCCCAAAGTGGAATGAATGAAAAAGCCTGTATTCTTAAGATAGCCGCCATAATAGCTGCGGATGTTTCTCCACCATAACGAAAAGCTTGACTATAAAGAAAACTCTGCTGAATAATAGTTAACACCTGCATAAGCATAGCAGAAACACCTACGGAAAACATATCTACGGTTATATCCCCTTCTTTTCTAATTATCCCAATTTTTACAACTTTACTTTTTTTCTTAAAATACCAAAGAGTAAAAATTGCCTGAACAAATTGTGCTGTTATCGTAGCGACAGCAGCACCTTCAATACCACGCTCTCTAAATAGTATCATAAGAATCGGATCCAACAATATATTTATACCTGCACCAATTCCCATAATAAGCATTGCTCGTTTCATCAACCCCTCGCCACGCATAACCATATTTGCTGCCTGCGCGAAATTTACAAAAATAGACCCTATAAAAATAATTCGTAAATAACGAGTAGAAAGATTTAAAAGTTCTCCTTTTGCACCAAATACACTAAGTAATTGTTGGCAAAATAAGATCCCTAAAACAGTAACAATTGTTGACAATGTTAGAATCCAAAAACAAAGATTTCCCATAACTTTATCTATTATTTTTTGATTTCCTTCTCCAATGGCTCTGGATAATAGTGACGCTGAACCTACCCCAATTAAAGTTGCGATACCCGTATTGATATATGTGAACGGAGTGGCAATTCCTACAGCGGTCATAGCTTTCTCTCCAAGTATCTGGCCGGCAAAAATCCCATCCATTAGCGGATATAAGCCGATAACAATCATCCCTAATATTGCCGGCAATGAAAGTTTAATTAATATTTGTAACGGTTTAGCTGTTAAGAGCTCTTTACTATCTTTATTCATCTAATTACACCTCTTCTCTATTTATCATTAAAACATCAATTATCATTTTCTCAAGAACTTGACGTTGTGAAACTAAATGTTCCCTAATTCCCAATGTCTCACAACTCAAGATAATAGTATTAAGTAAATCATTGAGTAATTTCAAAGATTCTTCACAAATTTCTCCATAGTCATATTCATCCAGCATTCGTTTAAAATTTTTGATATAACTGTCCTGTAATTTTTTATAAAGTTCCTGTAAGTCTTCATCTTCCTTCATTGACTGCAAAAACATAACATATATTGGAATAAATATATTAGTAGAAAGTGCCCTATCAACAGTAATTTCAGCTAATAACTCTACACTTAAAGGCTTAGAAATTTCACATATCTTTTTTTCAATAATGTCTTCTCGATATTTACAACCTCTTAACATCAAATCGTATAGAATTTCAGTTGTACTTTTATAATAGTGGTACAAACCTCCTGTGGACAGTCCAGTAGCTTTTACTAAATCATACATACTTGTGTTTTTATATCCTTTTCTTGTAAAAACATCTAATGCAATATTTTGTATTTTCAATTTTCTTTCTCTTGATGTTAGTCGTTCTCTAGTCATTTTGTCCTCCTTACCGACATAACTATCGGTAATAATAGATTAACACTAACTAACTTAATTGTCAATACCTTAATATTACAAAAATCATAATAAACAAATAAATAATAACTTTTTGTTCACACAAAAAAGACTACTTATCTACTTCTGATAAATAGTCTTCTCATCCAATTTTTAGATTTTTCCATTTAAGAGTTTCTTAGTTTTTCTAAAATTCTATCTCTCTTCATTTTCAAAACATTCATATCTTTAAATTTATAATTTCGTATTAACATAACATTAATTTTGTTTAAATTTTGTTAAACCATATTATAATAACATATTCTATTCAATATATTCAGCATTTACTTTATATTATTTTAAAACAAAAACCTACTAATTAATATCTTAGTAGCATTTTTGTAAATTTATTATACACAACTTCTGACTTAATCCTCTCAAATTCGACCAAACTTAAGCTAATACTATATAAATTCACTAAACCATTTATCCAAAAAAATCATTTGTTCTTCAGTGTGAAAATAATGCTCTCCATTTTTCATAATAGTAAGACTAGAATTAGTTTTATTCGTAAAATTCGTCATTGTTTCCAAAGAAGTTAGAAAGTCATTTTCTGCATAGAGAATATCTGTTGGTATATTCCAAACTATCGGATTATTCCTAACATAAGTAAGATATTCCCAAGACAAAGTTTCACCAAAGGATGTTGCAATTTCTTTTTTATTATATAATTCTTCCTCTGAAATATTAGACATTTTCATCATATTTAAAATTAGTTTTTCCATATCTACAATTGGAGAAATAAACATAGCTTTTTTAATTTTTTTATCCGATAATGCAAGCATAGAATAATAAGCTCCCAAACTATTTGCTATTAAGTAAATATCATCATATTCTGAGACTATGGAATCAAAAAATTTTGAAAATTCTATCTTTGCATCCCAAGGAAATTCAGATTTGTAATCAAAGCCAATAATTTTATATTCATCACTAAAAAATTTTTTATAATGTTCTGCTTCAACAGAATTTCCGCCTTTCCCATGTATGTATATAACTGCATTTTTCATTATAACACCTCTATTTTTTATAAAATTCGGGATTAAATATAATTGTTCCATATTTTAATTTAGGTAATTTAATTATCTCATCATATAATTTATTAACTTCTTTAAACGGCTTAATAGATAAATGTTCTATATTTTCAAGACTTAAAAGTGGAGTGTAATCCTTACTTTTTACAATACTTGTAAAAAATCTAAAAAATCTTAATTGCTTCATATCTTTCAAAAAATCAATAGAATCTATATGAATATTTTTCGGAGCAAAGCAATCCCCCTCAATTGTAAGACTTTCCAATTTGTTAAGTTTTGTAAGTGGACTATAATCGTCAATTTTTTGAAAATTTTCAACTGTTAAAGCTACTAAATTTTCTAATTTCGAAATTGGTTCAATACTTCCCACACTTGAACCTGAGCCTAAATGCAAATATTCAAGATTTACAAGATTTGAAATCTTAGAAATATCAGGATAAACTCCCCATTTAATATATAATTTTTTAAGATTTTGTTGTGAACAAACCGCATTAAACAACTCTTGTGGCATTCTTGTACAAAATGTAAGTTCTGTAAAAGTCGTTGGATTTTTAATTAAAAAATCACACCATTCATTTACAACATTTTTTCTTGCCTTTGCAGTTTTGTACTTTGAATTAGAACTATCATCCAATTGAGTACAATTTATTATAATTGCACTTTCTCCATTATATTCAGAAACCTCTACAATACTTCTAGGTCTATTTTCATTTTTGAAGTAATAATCATAACCGTATATTAATTGTTTTTCATTTAAAACCATTTTTTACTCCTTCCTATTTAAGAAGATTATATCTAAATTTTTATTGCAAATACTTTATTATGATTATATCATAAGTATATATTTCATTCAATTTGAGTTGATATGCTCGTGGGCTTTAGGGGATTTACATAATTTATGTATCTTCGATACATTTATTTTTGCTTGATTAAAAGCAAAACTATGAGATCTTTCGACTACACTACGTTTCGCTCAAGATGACGTATAAGGAAAAATCTTCGATTAAGGGCTTAACGTTAAAAGTAAATAAACTTCAAATATTATTAAAAAATGAATTTAAAAATTGCATAAAAAATAATATAATTCACGTGACGATATCAAGCAAAACAACGCCCCTAACACGTTATCTCGACCGAAATGAGTGAAACGAATGAAGCGAATCTAGCCCTAACTTTGTTTACTTGTAAACAAAAGTAGGTCTGACGGGGTAATTGTATCTTTAGATACAATTACTCTGGAAATCTCATATTTTGTTATAGAAAAAGATGATATTTCTATCGCCTTGTAATTACTTTTTAATAAATAAAATTCAAACTCTATACAGCAAAAAAACAGTAAATCTTACGACTTACTGTTTAAAAAAATCTTTAAATTCTTCTTTAAATTCTAATATTTCATCTTCAGGAAGATGATGTATATAGTCATTAATGTCATTTGAGTCAGTATAACCACTTAATATTTTATCCGGGCAATCATATCCTAATTTCCTAGCAACTTGTACTGCAAATTCATTAAATGCATTTCCAACAGCTGTTATAATATTTCCATCTTCAACTACTGATTGTGGTAAAAAATTATTTTCTTCAATAAAGGCAAATGATTCTCTCATTTCAACAAATAAAGAATCTGTATATTTTTTTCCTTTCAACAAACCTGCTTGTGCTAGGAATATTGGACCGGAACAAATTGCACCAATGATAAAACTATCATCATTTACAAAACTTTCTAAAAATTCTTTGATTTTTTTATTTCGTATTGGTTGTCTTAAGTCGCTACATCCAGAAAGAATCAAACAATCATAATCATCTTTACAAAACTCAGAACAAGTTTTTACAGGATTTATCAAAATTCCTTCTTCACTCCTAACGGGGCTTAATTCTGTATATATTACATCGGTAAAAGTATCAAAATACCAACGAAATATATACATTAGATTTGCAATTTCTTGCAAACTAAAATCAGGATAAACCAATAATGCAATTCTTTTTTTCATTTCCTATACCTCCATTTTTTTCTTTTTACCTATACATAGCCAATTCTATGCTATCCATGTATTGCCCTAATGACATATTGAATTTATTATAGTCTGCATCTTTGAACTCATCTGTTGCACAGGCAACGGAAACTCTTACAGTTTGTAATTGATTAAAGAATGTTATCATTAATGGAACTTGAATAATCTTTGAAACTCCACGAATTGTCATAGCTCTCGCTTCATCCAATTGTAAAATTTCTTCTTTTGAATTGATATTCACTTTATTATTATCAACTAGAATTTCTACATTATCATAATATTCGTATGCTAAACTAACTGCTTTACAAATATTCTCCCAGCCAACTTTATATGTCAAATTATATTCAGCTAAAAGCCAATCATTTTCTTTTTTTACGCCCAATAGTAACATAATCTCTTCTCCTCCAAATTTATTTAAACTTAAATAAGTCCTTCAGCATTCATACGAATTGCATAGAACTCCTGAAATGTATCCGGTTCATTTTCTATTGTTTCTTTCATTTGAATCAACTTTCTTTTTCCAACTCGTCTATCTAAAATCGCAAAAATTCTTACTAGTAAATTTTCACTTTTTAGGCTTATTTCTATACTTTGATTGTCAAATTCTGCAAAGGCTTTGTAAAAACAACGTTGGTCAAATACTCCCAATTTTAAAGCTGTATCGTCCATAAATGCATTTTCTTTTTTCATTCTTTCTTCGTATTTTTCATCTTTAGGAAATAAATCGGCTTTAAACCAGTTATTCCAAAAACAACCTTTGATGATTTCTTTTCCGTCATATCTTATTGCTGCTCGTCCCTCGTGGTCAGGACTTTTGCTATAAGTTGTAGCAAAATATTGAATATGTCCTTGAAGACTTTCAGCAAGATATTCTCTTTCAAGTTTTTTCCTTATACCGCTCCAACTACTCAATATTATATCTCCCTTTTAAATCAATTTTATTTAGCTATATTTTGACTATTTCCTAAAAATAGAAATCGGAACAAAATTTACATAAATAGAAAGGCCAATGCAAATTAATACATTTTTAGAATCTCCAGGCATTGTCTCTAAAAACATTCTCCAACTAGTATTGGAAAAATAGGAATTATAAATTATAGCGGAATATATAAAATTAATAGAACATAATGCAGTTATCAACAAACTTATCCTTTTAAAAACTATGAAATTTTCATCTCGAAATTCCTTAACACGACCTATTAAGGCAAAATTAATTCCTGCAATTGCAATTATTAACCACATATCTGCCTCCTAAAAATATTTTCTTATTATTTTATATTTTACATCATATTTATTGATATTTCAAATATAAAAAAACAGTAAATCATATTGACTTACTGTTTAAATCATTTTTCTATTTCTTATCTCTAAAAAGTGGAATCGCATTTATTAAAATAGACATAAAAACGCAAAACCATAATATCCTACTAACTGTTGGAATAACGTCCATAAGTGCACTCCAATCTTCTTTAAGGACATAGCTTGAAGCCTCAGAGTAAAATGCACATGCAGTCAATGCTGTTAGTGATAAACTTATAAACCCGAACCATTTTGAATTTTTATTATTAAATGAAAATACAATATTCAATATTGCAAAAATTATCGCTCCAATACCAATTATTAACCACATATTTGCCTCCTTAAATTCCACTTTTATTTGCTAATTTATATTTTACATCATATTTATTGATATTTCAAATATAAAAAAACAGTAAATCATATTGACTTACTGTTAAACTGCTGTATTTTAGCTTAAACAAAATCAAATTTATAAATCTCTACGCAAATAAATCATATCAACCAATTGGATACCGTCTTCATATATTGGGTGATTATAATTATCCGTAAAAAAATTTTTGACAATATGCGAGCGAGAAAATCCACATTTCAAATAAAAATCAATGGTTTTAGGACTATCTCCCGTACCAACTTGTAATGTAGAAAATTGATTTTTATATTTAGTAACAACAAAATCAATTAGAATTTTTCCGTAACCCATTCTTTGAAAGTTAGGGTTTGTAGCAATATTTTTTATTTCAAGAACTCCATTTCCCTCATCAGTAACTACACATTCAGATTTAACACCATTATCCTCTAAAATAAACATTATTCCTCTATCAATATATTTGTCAATCATATCTTCTTGTTCATCAGCAAGAAGCAGAAGCTCCATATACTGCTTTTTGTTTTTTCTAATTTCCAATATCTTCATAATTTTATCCTACAATCTCAACTTATTTCATCTTTTATATTCATCATCACATTATTATACATATTTTTCAAACCTAGACTGTTCAATTACCTTATCTCCAAGCAAAGTAATTGCCTTTTGTGGACATAGACTTATACATCTATAACACATTGTGCATTTGTTTTCAGGAACTGCCTTTTTATCTTTTATGCGGATATTTTTCATCGGACAAACCCTACTACATAAACCACAACCATTACAATCATCGTTTATTTTTAATTTATCAGTATATCCCATAGTTTTACGATAAAACCATAATCTTTGACCAAAAAGTCCCTTCAAATGTGATATGAAAGATAGTCCTTCTCTTGGATATTTTCCATTTTTAATCTGTTCTGCAACTTCTTCTAATCGCTTATCTGCATTTTTTACTATTTGCCTATTTTCTTCAATAGATTTTTTCAAAAGCTTACTGTCGCAAACGGAGTCAGGCATTTTTATCTGTATGCCTCCCAGAATTTCTGCTCCATATTTTTTTAAAATTCTTGCAGTACATCCCGCTCCATCTCCACTGAAAAGTCCCATTGTATTTATACAAAAAACTTTTTTACCTTTCCAAAGAGAACTATTTTTCTTAATAAAATCTCGTACCATAAATGGAGCATTGGAAAATTGAGTTGGGTAGCCTAAAAAAATTACATCCTCTTCTTTTAATAAATCTATAATCAGTGGAAATTCTAAAGGAACACATTTTGACTTATCATCTATCAAATTTACAAGTTTTTCAACACAATGTTTCGTGTTTCCTGTTCCACTTAAATAAATGCCTATCATATATTCCTCCAATGAATTCTAATCTACCAATTTTACTTTTCTATATTATCTAAAAATTCTTCTACTTTTTCCAAATATTCTTTTGGCTGATCCCCGTGAATGTCGTGCATAGAATCGAATCCCTCAATTAAAGTACTACCTTTAATCAATTCTTTAACACGCTTTGCATCTTTTTCATCCATTGCAGAGATCAGAAGTCCATCTTTATTATAATAAGAAGGAGCTGTATTTTTTGGTGGCTTTACATGTAATATACAAGTTGGAACAGTAATTTCTTTCAATAATTCCTCTTGTTTTATTCCCTTAAAGAAACTGAAATCATAGAATGCATCTCCGAATCTTAAGTCATAATCACCTGTTTTATCTTGTAAATTAGCTGTTAATTGAAGTAAAGTATTTACTCCTAACTTTGGTGGATAATACCAAATAACCGGTATTTTAGTCTTATCCTTTTGAAATCTTTTCATTGCAGGTTTAGCCACAATTTTATCCCAATTATCTTTTCCACCCTCATTAAACAGTTTTCGCATCGGATCATTCTTTAGATAATATTCAAAATAACTAGTATTAGGTTTTTCAGTTAAATAATTGTGAATATTTTCAAATGTTTTATAAGAAAATGTATTTTCAGCACGTCCTTTTTCTGTTGCAAAAAATGGTCCGTCTTCTAAAATAATCGCTTTTACATTTTGCGGAAATTTAGCACCTAGATATGCAGTAATTAAGGCACCTGATGAATGTCCTGAAATAATTGTTTTTTCTCCAATTTTTTCTTGAATAAATGATGCAATATCGGACCCTATGCTTTCAATATTATATAAATCAGGATTTTTACTTGACTTTCCATGTCCATAATAATCAAGTGCAAAGACATGATATTTTTTTACTAATTCAGGAAATACAGTACGATAATCCTTCCAATCTACCATTTGTCCATGCAATAATAGAATAGCCGGGCCATTTTTTGGACCTTCAACATAATTTATTACATTTCCATTTTTTAAATTAAATTGTTTTTCTTCTAAGCCTATACTTGAAGCCTTATTCTTCCTGAACTTTTCACCTGAATAGTCATAATTTAGATTATAAATTGCATAGATTACAACAAAAACAGCTATAACTAAAAGCAATATCCCTATAAATTTTAATATTCTAATCTTCATCGCTTAAATCTCCTTGAATACTCATCAAAATTTTTGTTGCTGAATCTCCATTTAGAATTGCCAATCCTCTCCTTTCGTCTCCAAGTATTAGCAAATTATCTCCTGTTTCTATAGAAAAAATTTCTCTTGCCTCTTTTGGAATAACAATCTGTCCTTTAGTTCCTACCTTCGCAGTCCATGCATGTAGTTTTTTATCTTTTTTACTTTTCATAATTACCTCCGTATAATAAGTATGTTTTTTCATACTTATTATACTACATTGGAATTTAAAAAGCAAGCTAGAATACAAAAAAACAGTAGATTTTTAATTTCTACTGTTTAAATATAATTTTATTCACTAAATATTTTTCTTTTCTAGAGCCCATAATTATTTTCTTTATTCGCAATTTCTAATGTTCTAAGTTCATAAGTCTTATATCCTTCAGCTATAAAAGGATCAGTCTCTGCAATTTCTCTTGCCTCTTCTATATTTTTACAGTTTAAAACTACCATCCCTCCAGCATAGTCTGTAAATGGTCCACATAAAATAAGTTTTCCAGACTCATCTAATTTTTTTAAATGTTCAACATGTTTTTTAACTATTTCTAAATTTAGATTTTTACTATTATTCATTAAATAAATATAGACCATTTTATCCTCCTATAAATTTTATCTTTAAACATTTTCATAATCTAATAACTCTTCTATTGCAATGTTTAAAGATAGCTTTGATTTTCCCTTTTCTTTTAGAGAACCTACAAATACAATTCTTTGGTCAGGTAATTTTAATATATATGTCGTATATAAAATCGCCTGTGGTTGTGGAAATTTAATCTCCAATTCACCTTTTTGGATTTTAATTTTTTCATTTTTCATCTTTAAAATTGCATAATCATCGTATAATTCAAGCTCTGCTTCTTCATCTTCTCTACTCCAAAATTTAAAGACAATCCAAGTAGATAAAAACATGGTAACTGGAATTAATAAGAAAATCAAATAAATAGCATGGTTAGGATGTTCTTTAAAATACTGTAACTCATTTGTACTTGCAATTCCAGAATAAATAAGGAACTCATAATAAAGAAAAAAACCTACTGCTATTCCAATTATAAGCATAATATATAACATAATCGGAGTATTTTTATTATATCTAAAATTTATTTTTCTCATTTTAAATTCTCTTCCTTATATAATATAAAACATTTGTTAATCTATATTTTACATTATATTTAGCAATATTTCAATTTTATTTTATAAAAAACAGCAAGTCAATTTGACTTGCTGTTTAGTAATTTAACTTATACTTGATTACTTTTCAATTATTTTTGATTCTTTACCATTAACCATAATAGCTTGATGATTATTAATAGGACATATCTTCAAATCTGAAAATTTCTTTAAAATAGTAGCAGTAATTTTCTTGAATGGTGAAGTAAGATAATGAGGTAAAACATAGAAATCAATTAAATTAAGTCCATTATCATCAATTTGTGAATAATCTTCTGGTTTTTCGTCCATTATTTCAATATAAGATATACTTGGTGCACATATAACAGAACCAGCTGATTCTCCAATCATAAGTTTACCTTTTTTTAGTTCTTTTTTTAATAATTTATCAACTCCTGTTTTACGCAATTGGTCAATAAGGAAAAATGAATTACCACCTGTAAAATAGATAATATCCGTTTCTTCAAATACAGCTTCTATTGTTTTAAAATCTTCCTTTGAAATATCAATTTCTGTTAGATTTGCTCCCATTTTTTTAAATAGTTTTCTTGCTGACCCTACATAACCAGTATAACCCTCATTTATTGAAGCTGTTGGAATAAAAACTACTTTTTTATTTTCAATTTCTTCTTTAATTAAATTCCCAACTTGAGAAAAATGTGAACATAAAAATAAATTCATACTTATACCCTCCTAAAATTTTAATACAAGATTATAATTATAGTTTACACTTTATATTTTACATTATATAATCTAATATTTCAATTAATTCCACAATAAAAAGGACTGTGAAATCAGATTCACAGTCCTTTTTTAATATTAGTTTATTAATATAAGAATTATAATTTATTACAACAATAATCAATTATGCAATGGTCTTCAGCACCATTCGTACAATGTATTTTTAATTTTTATCTTTCTAATTCTTTTTTCAACTTTCTTAACTTAAATCCACAGTGAATAAAAATATATAAATATACAAAGAAGAAAACCATAAAAATTCCTCCGAAATATATATCTATACTTCTATGTGTATCTTTGACGAATTTCGAAAATTGAGGAATAAGAGTAACTAAAAATATAATAAATAATGGAAACACCCTAGTCTTATAAATATGATTAATCATATTTAACTTAGATTGAGAGTCTGAAAATATTTCTTTTTCTGATTCTGTAATACTATTTGTATTTACTTTTCTAAAATAATTCCATCCTAAACCTGAACATAAATATTCCCAACCATAGTCCTTATACATTTGTATATAATCTCCTGAAGCTTTTTTATTTTCATAGTCTAACTTATAAATTACTTCCTCAGAATTACATTCTTCAAAGACAAAAAAACAAGGTGGTATAAAATTAACTAACTTCCAGCCGTTTTTATGATTATTCTCTAACCATTTTTCTTCATCTACATAGTCACTAACTGTAAAAAACCTTATTTTTGTTTTTCTTCTAGCCATAATATTCATCTCCAATGCTATTTTTATACAATCTTTTTATTCTTTCCAATTCCAAATTTAATATTTCTCTACCTATTTCAGTTATTAAATATATTTTTCTTTTTTCTTCTTCTCTAACAAAGCTTATAAGTCCGTCTTTTTCCATTTTCGACAAAGTTCCATACATTGTTCCCGGACTGATAGTTATTTCATTTTGAGTCATTTTTTTGACTTCCTGACCTATACCATATCCATGATTAGGAACTTGTAAACTAAACAGAATATAAAAAGCAGTTTCCGACATAGGCGCATATATTTTCTTTATTTTTAAATCCATATTTGACTCCTTATATCAAACTATTATATATCGTATCTCGATGTATTTATAGTATATCATACCTCGATATATCTGTCAACATTTTCTTAAATTTTTCCACAAAAAAACAGCCGATTCTTCGGCTGTATTAAAAACTATTTTCTTGATGCTTCAAATATGCTTTGAATTGAGCTGTCCAACATTTTGTCAAATTCTTCCTCAGTTTGATTTACATTAAGTCCTTCTGTTAAAGCTCTTGAAAAACTTGCTATAACTCCGTGGTTTTTAGCAAGAAGTTCATTTGATTCTTCTCTTGAGTAACCACCTGAAAGAGCAACAACTCTAACGACTCTCTTATGGTCAACTAATTCTTTATAGAAGTTAGGAACAGTTGGTAAAGTAAGTTTTAACATTACCTCTTGTCCTTCTTCTAATTTATCAAGTTCTTTTAATATTTCTCTTTTTAAAATTTCTTCACATTTTTCCTTTTCCGCTGAATTTATATCAACTTCAGGTTCAACAATTGGAACAAGTCCACCTGCGATAATTTGTTTTGCAAAGTCAAATTGTTGTGCTACTACTTCTTTGATAGCTTCTTCATTTGCTTTTTTAATTACTGAACGCATTTTTGTTCCAAAAACTCCATATTCAACGCCTTTTTTTACAATTTCAGCCAAGTTTGGAATTTCTTTCATAAGTTGAACACCATTTTTTTCTTCAGCTAAGCCCTTGTCAACTTTTAAAAATGAAACAATGCCTTTTTCATTCCATAAATAATCCGGAGTGAATTTACCGTTAACTTTTCTTTCCATTGTCATTTCAAACAAAATTGCTCCTAATATACGTTCTTTAGTAAAAGCCTTTGAAGTAACAATTCTTGTACGCATTTCGTGAATTAAATCGAACATTTCAGCTTCATTTGAATAAGCATCTTCATTTACACCATATAATCTAAGTGCTTTCGGTGTACTTCCACCACTTTGATCCAAAGCCGCTATAAAACCTTCATCGTTTTTGATTCTGTTAAATTTTTGTAAATCCATATCTTCGCTCCTTAAAAATTATTAAGTAAATTTTACTCTAGCTATATTTTATCATATTTAAGGTAATTTAACAAACTTAGAAATCATTTATTTTATAATATTTTTCTTACTTAATTGCTATAAAAAAGCAACTATTATCTTGATAATTGCCTTTTAATAATTTATTTACATTTTTAATATACTCTCAGTTAAAACTTTTGAAAAATTTATTCCCAATCTTGTTCCTTTATCATTTGCCCATTTAGGTATTGATAAAGTCTTTTTTACTAAAGATGTATCTTTTAGAAATTTTTCTAAATCTATCTTTATTAATGTAACAAATTCCTCATTCTTTGTCTTTACATTTTTTATTGGAGTAGCTTTAGGTAACTCAATTCCTCTTTCCACATATTCAGACAAAACAAGACCTAACACTTCTTCTGCCATTGAAATACCAAAAGAAATATCATCAGTATTTATTCCTGTATAAGCTTCTTTTATATCGACACTCTCAATAAAGTAACCTTGTGGACTTTCTTTTTTAAATACAAATGGATATACAACAAACATAAAATCACTCCTTAAGATTTCAGATACAGGACTATTTCTTTAGTCCTGTATCTTTTAAGATTCTCTGCTCAAGACCTTTTCCTAAATCTTGGTTAGCATGAACTGGCACTACAATTATTGCACCATCTTTTTCTAAAATATGATGCGAACCCTCTTGCCTTAATTCTTTCCAGCCATTTTTCTTTAGGAGCCTGAGCATTTCTTTCCCAGTAAGTGGCATGTGCACTCTACCTCCTTACGTAATACATTATAGCACGTATTATTACGTAAGTCAAATTTTCTATATAAATCTATTTATATTTAATTTTATGTAAAAGTATAATTAAAACTAGAACAAAAGAAATGCTATTGGCAAAAATAAGTGCAAAATCTTTTATAATCAAACCATGGACCAACCAAAGGAAAATTCCTGTTGTTTGCATAATGCACATAATTAGTGAAAGAGATTGTGTATTTTTATCTTTTATTATCTTTATAACTTGCGGTGCAAAGGCAAATGTTGTAAGGCAAGCAGCTACTATTCCTATCATAAAACCTCCTAATATCTCATTCAATGATTTTACCATATTTTGACTATAAAATACAACTTGACAAATGAACTCATTTAATATAGTATAGACTAAATAGATATATTATTTTGGAGGTTATTATGGAATATAAAACACTTTTTCCCGAATTTGAATCATTTGACAAAGGACATCTAAAAGTTGATGATGTTCACGAAGTTTATTACGAACAATCAGGAAATCCAAATGGAGCTCCAGTTGTATTTGTTCACGGCGGGCCAGGTTGTGGTTGTGGCGACAAATCTAAAAGATTTTTAGATCCATCTTTTTATAGAATAGTAACAATTGACCAAAGAGGTTGCGGTAAAAGTAAACCATTTTTGGAATTAAAAGACAATAATACACAAAATCTTGCAAAGGATATGGAAAAGATAAGAGAACATTTAAAGATAGATAAATGGCTTGTTTATGGTGGTTCTTGGGGAACTACTCTTTCCTTATACTATGCAGAAAATTATCCACAAAGTGTTGTAGGTTTAATTCTTAGAGGCATTTTCTTGGGAAGAGATGAAGATATTAAGTGGTTGTATCAAGGTGGAGCAGGAATGTTCTTCCCTGAAGCCTTTGAAATCTTTAAATCTCCTTTTAACGAAGAAGAAAGAAAAGATTATGTTCAAAGTTATTACAAATACTTAACTTCAGATGACTATGAAACAAAGAGAAAATATGGAAAATCTTTTAGTGCATTTGAAAATTCAGTAGTTGCTCTTGAACCGAGAGTTATTTCAGAAGAAATCACCGACGAAGATATTTCAATGGCAATTATGGAATGCCACTACTTTGTAAATCATTGTTTCTTTGAAGAAAATTACATTTTAGATAATGTTGAAAAAATTAAAGATATTCCTACAATAATTATTCATGGCAGATATGATGTAGATTGTAGACCTGTTGGGGCTTATATATTAAACGAAAAACTAAATAATTCAAAATTGATCTTCCCTATTTCTGGTCATACTTCTTTCGATCCTGAAATGACTCACGAGCTTATTTTAGCACAAGAGGAATTTAAAAAACTTTTTTAAATTTCTCTAAATAAAGGAGGTAAGTATGGAAGCAAAGAGTAAAAATTTACCAAAAATAATTTTCACACTATCTTTAATCTCGTTTTTAATTACCGTATTACTATATTCTGTAAATTATTTTACAGATTTGGCGAATGATTTTGATTCGATATATTTTTTAGTACTATATGTATTAACTCTTATTTTACTTACATTTTCAATATATTTTACAAGAAAATTAAGTAAAATTTACTCTATAATAAGTGTAATTCTTTTCTTAATTACATTTAATATTAAACATATAATAACTTTTTTATTGGTCTTAGGAGGTAAGATATGAAAAAAGAAAATTTATCTATGATAATATATTTATTTGGTACTGTAGTAGAAATAATTTTGTTACTATATGTAAAATCCTTTAAAACTGGACAAGGAATTCAACTTTCTAATTATCTTAAATATTTTGGACTGATTTTCCCACAAGTAATGGGAGCAATTGGTGCTTTTTATTCAAGACATGCAAAAATACAAGTATTGTGGTTATTCTTAAATATAGGTTTAATGCTTTCCGCTCTCTACTTTTATGCAGCATTCATTGAAGTAGTCGGCTAGGAGAAAAAGACTTATTTATTAATATAGATAAGGAGGTCAATATGGTATCAAATAAAAATTTACCAAAAATAGTTTTTACACTATCTTTGATTTCATTTTGCATCACAGCTTTCTGGGGTGTTACAGTTCACTTTTCGAACTTAAATGTAAAAATTTTATTGGCTTTACAACCTATAACTTTAATTTTACTTGGATTATCAATATATTTTACGAGTAACTCTAATAAAATTTACTCTATAATAAGTTTAATTCTTTTCTTGATTACATTTAATCTTGAACATATAATGTATTTTATATTGGTTTATGGAGTTTTAATATGAAAAAAGAAAATTTATCAACAATACTTTTTTTAATTGGCACCGTAGTAGAATCAGTTCTATTACTATATGTAAAATCCTTCAAAACAGGACAAGGAATTCACCTACCAAATTATATTGGATACTTAGGATTCTTTTTTCCACAGATAGTTGGAGCGGTCGGCGCTTATTTTTCAAGATATTCAAAGAAAGTAGGGTTATGGATATTTTTAAACTTGGGATTAATATGCTCAACTGCATACTTTTACCTATCATATCTTGAAGTAATTGATTAGGAGAAAATATGTTAAAAAATGATTATATAATGAGAAAAATTGAAGAATGGATAAGTATGATTTTAGAATTTGTCTTTAAAATCGACAAAAGTTCTTCGCCTGAAAAACTATTAAAATTAGAAGAAAGCAAGGAAATTTTAAAAAATTTAAAATCAAAAATTGACAATGGAAATATAAATGAAGCTGAAGATTCTTTATTTAAAATGTTGAAATATAAAACTCAAGATAGTTTGTTAATAGGTCTCCTTTTTTACTCATATCTCAACGAAAAAGATTCTAAATTTTTAAATGAACATGATTTTGAAAGAGATGAGATAAAAACAGGAATAAAAGACTTATTAAAAGAATTTAATATGAATAATTTATCAGACTTGATTTAGAAATATTTTGACAACATGGAGGTATTAATGTTTAATCCAATTAAATACGAAGGTAGCTTGGGAGAACAATACTCCTATTTAATAAAAGATTTATATGAATTATGCAATAGCGAAGAAAATACGATAGCTAATTTAGCAAATGCATCTGCTCTATTAAATTTCTTTTTAGAAAAAATTAATTGGGTCGGATTTTATCTTTTAGATGAAAAGACAAACACTCTAGTTCTTGGACCTTTTCAAGGGCTTCCTGCCTGCGTTAGAATTCAAAATGGAGAAGGTGTTTGTGGAACAAGTGCAAGTCTTAAAAAGACTTTGAATGTTGAAAATGTTCATAATTTTGAAGGACACATTGCCTGCGATGGAAAAAGTAATTCAGAGATTGTTATTCCAATTTTTAAAAATGATAAAATATTCGGAGTATTAGATATAGATTCCCCTATTTTTAATAGATTTTCAAAGGAAGAACAAACTTATCTAGAGGCATTTGTCAAACAGCTAGAAACTCACATATAGGAGGTAAATATGAAAAAACTTTTTAAATTTTTTCTATTCTTATGCTTGTGTTTAGTCGTCTTAATTCAATCTTTAATCTATCATTCTAAAAAGAATGAAATAGATACTTATGAAAATTATGTCTTAGTGCTTGGAGCTGAGGCAAATAATGGAAAACTTTCAAAAACATTGATTAATAGACTAGATACTACTGTAGAATATTTAAATAAACATAAGACTGCAAATGCTGTTTTATGTGGAGGAAAAGAAAAAAATAATGAACTTTCTGAAGCAGAATTTATGCAAAAATATTTAGTAGAAAAAGGAATTAATAAAGAAAGACTTATCGTTGAAACAAAAAGCAAGAATACTTTTGAAAATGTAAAATTCGCATTAGAAAAGCTAGATAAAAAGCCATCAGAAATAATGGTAATCTCTTCAGACTATCATTTATTTAGGGCAAAACTTATTCTTTATAGATTTGGAATTTTAGCAAGGACTGTTCCAGCAAAGACTCCATTTGGGGCAGTTATAGCTTCAAATGTTAGAGAGACTTTAGCAGTTGTAAAGACTTTTCTATTTGATAAACCTACAGCAGAAGATATAAAAAATTTACATCAAAAGAATAATTAAATTTACGATTTAACCTATATAGTATAATAACACTCTAAAAATGACTTCTTAACACAAAAATTTTCAAAAAAAGTGTTGACAAAGTATAATAAAAGTTATATAATATTTAGGTAATCGTATCGGGGTGTAGCGCAGTTTGGTAGCGCACGTGGTTTGGGACCATGGGGCCGGGAGTTCGAATCTTCTCACCCCGACCAATTCCTATGAGTTTTACTCATAGGAATTTTTTTATGTAAAAAATTTTAAAAATTTTTTCTTTTGTTTCAAATGCAACAGATTTTCAATACAAATAAGGTTATAATATTATTAACATAAATAATAAATCGTATAAAGAGTAATTAAATTGATTAGAGAAAAGGAGAAATACTATGAAATTAGAAAAAAGCACAAAAATTGGCGAATTATTAGAACAACATCCAGAAGTTAAGGACTTTTTAAAAACTTTAAGTCCAGAATATTCAAATCTTGATAATCCAGAATTATTTGCAATGATGAAAGATATTGCAACTCTTGAAATGATTGCTATTAAAGGTGGATTTGAATTTGACGAATTAAAAGAAAAGTTAGAAAACTTTATTAATGCTTAAATGCATCCATACTAAGACGAAAAAGCAGGAATTTCCCTGCTTTTTTACTTTGGTAAAACAATATGTGTCTTTGATGTATCTTCGATACATTTACTTTTGCTAAACCAAAAGTATGAGATCTCCAGAGTAATTGTATCTAAAGATACAATTACCCCGTCAGACCTACTTTTGTTTACAAGTAAACAAAGTTAGGGTTAGACTAACTCTGGTCGAGATGACGTTTAAGGGAATTACCTTTGTTTAATGGCTTGACGTGAACAGTAAATAAACTTTAAATTATCTTTGTAAGTATAATAGAAAAGAATTAAAATCTCATAATATAGTATTTAAACATCATATATGAAACGAAATATTTCACGTCATAGCACCCAGCAAAGAAAAGCCCCCAACACGTCATTTCGACCGAAACGGAACGTAGTGAAGTGAAGTGGAGAAATCTCAACTATTATTTGTTTACAAATAATAGTAAGTCCTGTAAAGGACTTATATAAAAATAAAACAGCTATATATATATAATTACAACGAAATTATCCTAAAGATTTTTAGTTAATAAATTTTTTTCGATGTATCTTCAATACATTTACTTTTGCTAAAGCAAAAGTATGAGATTTCCAGAGTCATTGTATCAAAAGATACAACGACCCCGTCAGACCTACTTTTGTTTACAAGTAAACAAAGTTAGGGCTAGATCCATTTCGCTATCGCTACAGTCGAAATGACATATAAAGCAAGTCCCTTTGTTTAACGGCTTGACGTGAACAGTAAATAAATTCTAAAAAGTGTTAATAATTAGAAATAAAACAAAATATTTTATTTTGTTTCAATTTGAATAACGTAAAAAAAGCAGGGATTTCCCCTGCTTTTTACTTATATTTTTTATTCTTTTTCCGTAAATTTATACATTGCTATTGAACTTGCAATTGGTAAATTAAAGCTATCTATGTCTTCGCTCTGTTCTATGAATACGGAAGTTGTTCCACTTAAGTCAAAGTTTTCAAGTCCATGTGATTCGTTTCCGAACATCAATGTAAAAGGCTTTTTAATCTCCACAGCTTTTAAAGGTACTGAATCCTTATTTAAAATGAAAGAGTAAATATTATTTTCTTCAAAAGTTTTTTTGTAGTCTTCAAAATTTTTAAAAATTTCTACATTCATTTTAAAGATTGCTCCCATTGAAGCTCTAACAGTTTTAGGATCAAAAACATCACAACCGTCTATTATTGCAATATTTTTAAAGCCGAAACCTAATGCAGTTCGTAAAATTGTCCCTAAATTTCCCTTATCTCTCGGCTCACATAATAGTATGTGATTGTCTTTTTTTATCTTTGCAAAGTTTTTTTCAAAAACTCCAATAACAAATGTGTTTTCTTTGTTTTGAAGTTTATTTACAATTTTATCATTATAAATTAAATTAATTCCTTTTTCATCACAAATTTTTTCAAGACCTGCTTTATCATCATATTTTGAATGTACCAAAACTGATATAGTCTTGTAATTTTTTGACTGTAAAAGCTCAATTGTTGGGAAAGCTCCCATTGTGTATGAAAAATTCAAATCTTTTTTATATTTACAAAATTCCATAATTTACCTTAGATTATCTTCTCTTTTGTCTATCACGTTTGGACTTTTCACTCTTTTTATCCTTCTTATTTTTCTTATCTTTAGATTTTGCAGAAAATTTTGAAGAGTCTTCCTTTTTGTTCGCAAGTTCAACTAAAACCTTAAAGCCCTTAATATGAGCATTGTTTAGGTTATTTACTGCATCTTTAAGTGCATTTTTATGAATATTTACAAAGCTGAACTTTTCAAAAATTTCAATATCTCCAATATCTCTTGCACTTATATTCGCATCATTACAAAGTGCAGAAACAATATGTCTTTGAGAAACTCCCTTTCTTGAACCTATGTTAATATAAATTCTTCCAGAATTCTTTTCAGTAACATTTGACTTTCCACCCTTGTTTGAAATAGAAGTCTTGTCATTTCCTTTTTTCTTATTCTTCTTAATATCCACGTCTATAAGCTCTTCGTGATTGTTAAGCTTATTATTCTCATTATAATGTTTTAAAAGACAAGCTGCAATATCAATCGGTGAATAGTCTTCACTCATTAGAATATTTATTAGATTTAACTCTTTTGTATGTTCATTTTTATTTATTTCTTCCTTGATGTCTTCCATAAATCTTTCTTCATGTCTTTTAATCAAGTCTTTAAGAGTTGGCATATCTCTTTTTTCTATTTTAGTTTTTGTGTATTTTTGAATTTGAGATAAAGTATTCATTTCTCTTGGAGAAACAAAACTTATTGCAGTTCCCTCTCTACCTGCTCTTGCAGTTCTACCTATTCTGTGAACATAGTATTCCACATCTTGAGGCATATCGTAGTTTATAACTAAATCTACATCGTCAACATCTATTCCACGAGCAGCAACATCTGTCGCAACCAAGATATCTATTGTAGAATTTCTAAATTTATTCATTACCCCATCTCTTTGGATTTGTTTTAAATCTCCATGAAGTCCATCCGCAAAATATCCACGAGATTGAAGTCCTGCAGTTAAGTCATCAACCATTTTTTTAGTATTACAAAAAACTACTGTAAGTTTTGGATTTTGAACATCTAAAATACGGGATAGAATTTCAAGTTTCATATTATGCTTAAGTGCAAAATAGTATTGAGTTACCTTTGGAACTGTCAATTCCTTTGGTACGACTTTTATAAGTCTTGGTTCACTTTGGTATCTTGCAGCAAAGTCCATCATTTCATGATCCATTGTAGCAGAGAAGAAAGTTGTTTGTCTTTCATAAGGTAAAAAGCCTATAATTTTTTCAATATCTTCTCTAAAGCCCATATCAAACATTTCATCCGCTTCATCTAATACAAAAGTTCTTATATTTTCAGTTTTTAAAGTTTTTCTCTTAATATGGTCTATAACACGTCCTGGAGTTCCAACAATAACTTGAACTCCCATTTTTAGAGAACGGATTTGTCTTTCTATAGGTTGTCCTCCGTAAATCGGAACAACTGTTACTCCCTTATATTTTGCAAGTTTCGAAATTTCTTCTGCAACTTGAATTGACAATTCTCTTGTTGGACATAGTACCATAGCCTGAGTTGTCTTACTGTTTTTATTTACTTTTTCTACTATAGGAATACCGAAAGATGCTGTCTTTCCTGTTCCCGTTTGTGCTTGACCGATTATATCCTCGTTGTTTAACATAGTCGGAATTGCTTGTTTTTGAATTGGAGAAGGTTCTTCAAAGCCCATTTCAACAACGGCTTTTAAAACTTCCTTCGACAAATTAAAATCATTAAAATTTTCTATCATATTTTTCCCTTTCTTTTATCGTGAACCTTAACGTTAGTTCCGAAAGAAAAAGACAAAAACAAACTATACATTAAACATCACGACATATTATGAGTTATATTTTAGTTCTTTTTTATAACTCAACGATATATTATATCATAAATACAGTCCAACTTTCAACTTAAATCCACAATTTACTACAGTTATCCACAAAAAATGTGGATAACTTGGGAATAATAAATATACTTCATTAATCTTTTATAAAATTTACATTTATTCAAATATATATTGACTTTATTTTTTTTTGATAATATAGTAGTGAGAAATCAATTTAGTTTAATATTGTAAAAAAGGTTTTGGAGGGCAGTATGTTTTATTTTTCCCCTAGTAGGTACAAGAATGGAGATTATTTAAAATTTTAGATTCTATCTATTTACATATTATATTATTTAATTGGAGGTAAAGTATGAAAAAGATAAGTAAAGTATTATTATGTTTTATGATTTTACTTTTAACTGCTTGTACGGGGAATAATGAAGTTAAAAATTATTATGGAAAAAAATTTGTTGGTAAAAATGGCGGAGAAATTGTAATTACCGAAAAAGTTCTTATATATTCAGGAGAACCAAGCAAAATAAATCCAAATTCAACTCCTGATGATGTTAATAAGGCTAAAGATAAAATAAAAAAAGAAAATGCCACTTCATTTGATAATCCTAAAATAGTAAAAAAAGGTGATAAAAAATATTTAACAGCAAATAAGTTAGAATACAAACTTTCATTTGTTGATGATGAAACAATAATTGATGAAGATGATAATTATGAATTTAAACTGTCTAAAGAAAATATTTACAAATAATTTATAAATACTACTCTTAAATAGAGTAACAAAAAAAGCTATGAATTATATTCATAGCTTTTTTTGCATTTATTTATTTTTACGGAGGATTTATAAAAAAATCTCTACTAATATGCTAATTAATTATCATCATTTCCGTCATAATTATCGCTACCGTCTTCATTGTCGTTACCGAAATTATTTCCGTTAAAATTCTTGTTATATTTTTTACTATTGTTGTTCTTACTGTCATTACTACTATTTTCTAGATTAAATTTTTCAAATTTAACTTCTATTGTAGTTGCTTTTCCATCTCTATAAACTTCAAGTTTAACTTTATCACCTATCTTGTAGTTCAATAAAGCTGCTTTTAAACTTGAGTTAGATGTAACTTTAGTATCTCCAACTTTAGTAATAATATCTTTAGGTTTTAGTCCTGCAGATTCTGCTGGAGAACCTGATAGAACTTCATGAATATATACACCTGAGTCAACAGGTAATTTTGTTTGTCCTAAGACATTATATCGTGAAACATCTATACCTTTTATACCTAGTGTTACACTTTCAAACTTACCATTTTTAATTATTTGTTCCAAAATAGGTTTTGCCAAATTCGAAGGAATTGCAAATCCGATTCCGTCACTATTACCAGCTTTGGCTGTATTTATTCCGATAAGTTGTCCTTTATCATTAAATAATCCACCACCACTATTTCCTGGGTTTATTGCTGCATCTGTTTGGAATAAACCTTCCATAGTAGATCCATCTTGTAGTGTAATAACTCTATCTTTTCCTGAAATATAACCAGAAGTTAAAGTTGATTTTAAATTTATACCAAGTGGATTACCAATTGCTATAGCTTTATCACCTATTGAAACTTGAGAACTGTCCCCAAATTCAACTGGTTTTAAATTAAGACCACTTGGATCTATCTTGATAACTGCTAAGTCTAAAGTTTTGTCACTCCATAAGACTTTGGCTTCTCTTTTAGTTCCGTCACTTAGTATTACTGTTACGGATTTTGTTTTTGAAGGGTCAACAACGTGGTTATTTGTTAAAATGTAACCATCTTTACTTACTATAACCCCTGAACCAAGTCCCTTTGTTTGTTTTTGAGTGGAAAACATATCTTCAGAAACCCCAACAGTTGTTATACCTACAACTGATTGCATTGATTTTTGTGCAACTGCTTTTTCAACATTTGGCTTTTCAGAAGTATTAATAGTTGTTGCAGTCGCTTCTTTATCATTTGAAGAATTATTTAAAAGTGACTTTCCACTATTACTCTTTAAGTAGAAACTAGTTCCACTTATACTTATTGCACTAGCTAAAATTATAGCTAATAAGAATTTTGAAAAAGATTTAAATCTATTAGCTTTTTTTCTTTTTTCAAATTCTTTTTGAACAATACCATCAACATAAGATTCAAATTTTTTATCTTGCGTATTTGAATCTTCCATATATGGTTCATCATAAATTTCTTGTTGTTTATAATAATCATATGGATCTTCAGTATATTCTCCATAATCCTCATCGATTGTGTTATTTATATCTTCTTCATTGAACAATTTTTGTGTTTCATTTAAATTATTTTCATTTTGTCTTGAAGTTTCTTCTTTATGTTCTTCATTTTTTATATTATTTTCATTTTCATCGAAGATATTATCTCTTTTATCGTCCATAATAAATCACCTCTTTTTTAATATCATTTATTATCTTGAATATATTTTAAACTGTCAACCTTAAAGTAAGCTTAAAGAAAAAAGTTTTTTAAAAAATTTTTTATTTTTTAAAAATATATTCAAAAAATAAATTTTGCAGTTAATAGTAGAATTGTATTTTCTATTGTTTCATCTATCAACTGCTAACATTATATCGACAAAAACTTAAATGAAGTTAAAAAAGAGGAGAAATTTTCTCCTCTTTAATATTTTTTTATTTTTCTCTATTTTCTAAGCTTAATCTTAAAGAATTCCCATATCTTTTCCAGCTAATTCGAATGCTTTTACAGCTTTATCTAATTCTTCTTTACTATGAGCTGCAGAAATCATACAACGAATTCTTCCTGTTCCTCTTGGTACAGTTGGGAATACTATAGCTGAACCGAATACTCCGTATTCTCTTAATTTTTTAGAAAATTCCATAGTCTTAGCTTCATCTCCGATAATTACTGGAGTAATTGGAGTTTCTGAATGACCAGTGTTAAATCCTAATTTTCCTAATTGTTCTTTAAAGTATTTAGCATTATCCCAAAGTTTCTTTTGTAATTCATCTGATTCGATTAAAGTTTCAACAGATGCGATACAAGCTGCAGTATCTCCAGGAGATAAAGTTGTACTAAATAGAACTGGTCTTGCTCTATGGTTTAACCATTCGTAAGCAACTTCGTTACAAGCAACATATCCACCTTTAACTCCGATTGCTTTTGAAAGAGTTCCGATAACAAAGTCAACTTTGTCATGTAATCCGAAATGATCTACAGTTCCTCTTCCGTGGCTTCCCATTACTCCTGAACCATGAGCGTCATCAACATAAGTTAATGCATTATATTTTTCAGCTAATTTTACAATTTCAGGTAATTTTGCAAGGTCTCCATCCATTGAGAAAACACCGTCAGTAATAATTAAGATTGTTTTATATTTTCCTTGAGCTTCAACTAAAACTCTTTCAAGGTCTTCCATATCGCTGTGTTTGAAAACAGCTTTATCAGCTTTTGTCATTCTAATTCCGTCTATAATTGAAGCGTGGTTTAATTCATCAGAGATAATTAAATCGCCTTTTTCTGTAATTGCTTGGATAGTTCCTATATTACAATCATAACCTGATTGGAATATAAATGCTCTTGGAGATTTTTTGAAAGTTGCTAATTTCTTTTCCAATTCTTCGTGTAAATCCATATTTCCGATGATAGTTCTTACTGCACCAGCACCTACACCATATTTTTCAATAGCTTCTTGAGCTTTTTTCTTTAAAACTGGATTATTAGCAAGTCCTAAATAGTTGTTTGCAGATAAATTTACCATTTCTTTTCCGTCAAGAACGATTGTTGATGAATTCTTTCCATTTAATACAGGTAATTTACGGTAAACTCCGTCTTCTTTTAACTTATTAACTTTTTCTTGTAAAAATTTTAAATCATGAATACTCATATCTTTTTCTCCTATCTATAACTATTTTAATTTTTTGCTTAAGTTTTCTAACATATCTACTGTCATCTTATCCAAATCAAAGCTTGGTTTCCAACCCCATTGTTCTCTTGCTGCAGAGTCATCTAATGAATTTGGCCAGCTTTCAGCTATAGCTTGTCTGATTGGATCTACATCGTAGCTTAATTTAAATTCAGGCATATGTTTTTTAATGCTTTCTTCTAAAATTTCTGGAGTTAAACTCATAGCTGTAATGTTGAAAGCATTTCTGTCTTTAAGTTTTGAAGGATCAGCTTCCATTAAATCAACAACTGCTTTAAGTGCATCCGGCATATAAAGCATATCCATTTGAGTTCCTTTACCTATATAAGAAGTGTAAGCTTTGTTTTTAATTGCTTCATAATAAATATGAACTGCATAGTCAGTTGTTCCTGCACCAGGTAATGTTTTATAAGAAATAATTCCTGGATAACGAACTCCTCTTACATCAACTCCAAATTTATTAAAATAGTAATCGCATAAAAGTTCTCCTGAAACTTTTGTTACTCCATACATAGTATTAGGTCTTTGAATAGTAACTTGTGGTGTATTATCAAGTGGAGTTCCTGCTCCAAATGCTGCTATTGATGAAGGTACAAATACTTTTGCATTTAATTCTCTTGCAACTTCTAAAGTATTTACAACTCCGTCAACATTAACCTTCCAAGTTAATTGTGGCATACTTTCTCCTCTAGCAGAAAGTATTGCTGCTAAATTTACTATAGTATCAGCTTTAAATTCTTTAGCTAATTCAAACATTCTTTTTGGATCAGTAACGTCTAATGTTTCAAAACGAATATCTTCGATAGCCGCTTTGTTTGCATCTGAGCAATCTGTAGCTAAGATATTTTCTCTTCCATAAATGTCCCCCAAATAAAGAGCTAATTCTGTACCGATTTGTCCAAGCGCTCCTGTCATTAAAATCCTTTTCATTATTCAATCTCCTTTCAAAATAACTGAGTAAAATTTTTACCATCCAGATGTATTATACATCAATTTTGATAAGTTTACAACACCTTATATTAAAAAATTTAATATTTTTATATAGTATAGGCGGATAAATAATTCAAATAGTATTATAATAATAAAGCAAAAATCACAAAATCTTTTTTAAAACAATAAATCTTCTAATCGTATATTAATCTTGTTTGTCGCTAAAAATATCGTTGTCTTAATAATTTATCAAAAAAATTTATTTTTATACAATAAATAAAGTCTAAAAATCAAATTTTTACTCAATTTTAAAAGCAAAAATATTTTTATATAAAATATTAAAACAATGAAATATAAAAGTTTTTATAAAATCTGAAAAACTAAAAATCTTAATAAGTAAAAAGAGTCTTTTGACAATTGTTTTTTTATCTAATTTATATTTTAAAAATTAAAAAAACAGCAAAGATATTTTTTGCTGTTTTTTTCTAAACATTATTTATTTTTCATTTTCTAGAATTTCTGCTATCTTTTCAAATGTTTTTCCATTTCTTATAGTAATTTCTTTATAAAAATCTTGTTTCATTAATTTTTTATGATATGTTGACTTTAAATGTTCTGACTCATCATACTTCCCCCAAAATATTGCATTTTTACCAATATAAACTATTTCATTATAGAATTCGGAGTTGTTTATAAAATCTATAATAGCTGATTTGTCAATTTGATTGTTTATAAAAAGGATATCTCTTCTTGCTAATTCTCCTTTCCACCAGTCAGGTAATTCTGATTTTTCTTCTAAATAATCTTCTTTACTAATCAAAGTAAAAGGTATATGAAAGTCATAATCTCTTTCTAATAAAGATTTTATCTTTAAGATAGAATCATCATAAGATTCATCAGTACTAAAGAATAAATTCCCGCTGTTGATATAAGAATAAACATCTTTAAATCCTTCGTTTGACAATGATTTTTTTAAATCACCCATTGATACTTTGTTCTTTCCTCCTACATTTATTCCACGTAGTAAAAGTATATATCTCATATGATTTTGTTTTCCCTTCTTTTTTAAAATAACTATATTTTATAAATTTTAAGCTATTTTAGTTGTAAAATCCAAATTTATTTAAAAATAACGTCGAACTTTTTTCATATAATCTTCATAACTTTTTCCAAATTTTTCTATACACCATCTCTCTTCAGAGACAATAATCCAATGAGCAGAAATTTGGAAGATTATTACTGTTACAAACATTATTAAAGACTGTATTAGTAAAGACGATCCTAAGAAGCAAACAAAATAAGCCACATAAATAGGATTTCTTGAAAATTTATAAATACCATTGATATTTAACCCATCGCCATTCGGGAATGCAAAACATACAAGAGAAATCGCACATAGTATTATTCCTACGATAAACAAAATTAATCCTAAATAAAATTTTAGAGAATAATCAATTTTTATTGTTGAAATTATTATACATATAAATAAAACTATATTGGATATCTGATAGATGTAGTATGCTATTTGTTCAGATTTTTGTATTGGGGCAAAATATCCAGCTCGCTGAATAGCTTCCCTTTTTATGATTAATAGTAATCCAAATCTTACTATTAGAAATACTAGCAAAAGCCAAAAACCACTCATTATATATCTCCTAATAACTTAATCTCACTAAATGTTTAACAATATTATACCCTATTTTTTAGTTTTACAGCTATTTCTCATTCTACTTTATATTTCTTTCTTGCAATAAATCTATCAATTAAATCAAACAAAAAACTAAGGATTATCTCCTTAGTTTTTACTAAATTTACTATTCTGTTCTCAAAGCTTCAACCGGATTTTGTTTTGCTGCACTCTTTGAAGGAAGAAATCCTCCTATTAAAGTTAAAATCATACTGATTAAGATTAAGGTTATAGCCTGTGGAACGGATAAATAAGCCGTTATATTCGGCATTTCAGTAACTTTTCTTATTACAATATTTATCGGTATTAGTAATAAATATGTTATTCCAACTCCAAGTAGTCCTGCGAACAAGCCTATTATTCCAGTTTCCGCATTAAAGACTTGTGATATATTTTTCTTTGAAGCTCCGATAGATCTTAAAATTCCAATCTCTTTCTTTCTTTCGAGCACACTTATATAAGTTATAACCCCAATCATAATTGAAGAAACAATGAGCGATATGGATACGAAAGCAATTAATACATAACTTATTACATTTATAATTGTAGTTACGGAAGAAAGTATTGCTCCAACTAAATCTGTATAGGTTATCATTTTATCCTCTTCGGAATTGTTTTTCCTCATCTCATTATAGCTATCAAGTAAGGAAATTATTGATTTTTTAGCTTCAAAATCTTTAGGATATATACTAATTTTAGAAATATCATTATCTTCCGCATAGTTAAATAATTTCATATTATTCTCATACGAACTTTCATTACTATTAGCCATAGCCATAATAAAAGATTTTATTTCTTCTTCATTTAAATTCATTGAAAAGGCATTTCCGAATTTACTTGGATCTATTGATATTGCCTGTGGTAAATTTTTCATAGAAGATGTTAGAACATTTTTAATATTATCGGCTATTGCAGTTGATATATTTTTCATCAAATTTTCCACAAAACTTTGTGAAGAATTTTGATTTCCTTGTAAACTACCTTTTATTAAGTCATTCACTCCCGAAGAAATCATATTTTTTGCTTCATCAGTTGCAATATAAGAATTAAAAGAATCTTTTAATTTAGATGGATCAGGCTTGTTATTTTCTTTAGCATATTTCAAATATCCATTTGATAAAGCTTCTGCTAATTCTGATATATCTTTATTATCTATTTTTAAATTTTCTCCCAAAGAATTTAATAGCTTTCTAGTTTCAGCTGAAACTTTTTCTCTCGCTTCTAGACTTTTCAAATACTCTAGTAAATATTGATTAAATTTATTAGGATCTGTGTAGTTATTCTTTTTTGCAAATTCAGGATATCCTGACATAATGGATTTCATTATTTCCGTTATCTTTTCATTTGTAATTAAAGAACCAGAATTTTTAGCAATCATCTTAGAAAAAAATTCTTTTAAAATATTTTTTGCCTCATCAGTTTTCATATAATCACTTATTGATTTTGGCAATTCGCTATAATTAGTCGAAGGATCTTTAGATGAATAATCTAAATATCCTTTTAGTATATTACTTATTAGTCCAACTAATTTATCCGAATCGAGCTTTATATCTAAATTTTTTAAAAAATCCGTATTCGAACTATTATTTAAATATTTTGAAAAATCAATATTTTTCATTGAATTAGCATCAAAATTTAATTTAGAAGTATCTATTTTAAAAGCTTCAAACAGTTTTTTCTGATCTATTGAAAATAACTTTGCAAAGTCTAAATTCTGTTTAATTTTTTCTCCAAAAGGAGTGTTTGTTAAAACATTAACATCTGGACTTTCTTTTTGTGCCTTTACAATTTCACTTTCTTTTGATATTTTTCTTAAATTTGTTTCTAAGTCATCCGTATACCAAATACCAGTTGACAAAATTAATGAACTTTCGTCACTATTTGGAGAAGCTATTCCAACTATTTTTAATTTTTTTGAATTGTTTTTTAAAAGATTTTCTACAAATGGACTATCGGTAGAATTCTCTATATAAACTTTATTTTTAGAGTCATATGAATAAAGTTGTGAGCTACTTAAAACTTTAAATTCTCTACCTACAATATCTTCATATTTCCAAGAGGTATTGTCTTCTTCTACATCTGTTTTTTCTCTATTTGCAAATTTTTTTACCATTTTTGAAAGCTCGTCATTATCACGAAGCCCCAGTGAATAAAAAATAAAATCAGATAGAGAACCCTTTGAGTTAGTTATTACTATCGCTTCATTTTCATTACTTGGCCAAGAACCATATTTTAAAGTGTATTTATCCTTGTATAAGTCAGGATTCTTAGGTAATTTATAAAATGCCCTCATAGAATTTCTTGAAAAAAGAAAATTATTTGAAGATAAACCCATTGATTTCATTGCTTCATTTGGATTTACTTGAACATATTTTTCATTATTTAAAGTATAAATCCTAGGAGTAATATCATATTTATATTCTATCGTCTTAGCATAATCATTAATTGCTTTTCCGTCATTTTCAAAATATTCTTTTAAGGAGGATAAATCATTTTTATTAATTGCAGATAGCATCTTTTGAATAGTTTTGACTTCTGTTATATCTCCATCATTATTTTCTCCACTTGATGTTTCAAACATTCTACCCATAGAAAAACTACTTTTATCAATCTCTATTGGATAAGAAATCATTGTTTCCTCTTCTGTATCTTTAATAAACTGATTTACACCATTGGATAAACCTAAAATTAAAGCTATACCAATTATTCCAATTGAACCTGCAATTGCAACCATAAGAGTTCTTTTGAATTTAGTTTTTAAGTTATTAAAACTTAAAGCTATACTTGTTAGATATGACATTGAGGACTTCCCAAAATTTTTATGAACACCTTCACTCTCATTCTCTAAAATAAAAGGGTTGGTATCAGAAATAATTCGTCCGTCATTTAATTCAACAATTCTAGTTGAATATTCATTTGCCAACTTAGGATTATGAGTAACCATTATTACAAGTCTATCTTTTGCAACCTCTTTAAGTAACTCCATTACTTGAACACTTGTTTCCGAATCAAGCGCACCTGTAGGTTCATCCGCAAGCACAATGCTAGGATTATTTACAAGAGCTCTTGCTATTGCAACTCTTTGCATTTGCCCACCGGATAATTGATTAGGCTTTTTATGCATTTGACTTTTAAGTCCAACCTTATCCAATACATCTATCGCTCTTTTTTCTCTTTCAGCCTTAGATATCCCTGAAATAGTTAAAGCCAATTCCACATTGGCTAAAATAGTCTGATGAGAAATTAAGTTATAACTTTGAAAAACAAAACCTATCGTATGATTTCTATAACTGTCCCAATCTTCATTTTTATATTTTTTAGTTGATATTCCATCAATTAAAAGCTCACCTTGTTCATATTTATCTAATCCACCTATTATATTTAATAGAGTAGATTTTCCACTACCACTCGGACCAAGAATAGATACAAATTCATTATCTCTAAAATTAAGAGATACATTATCTAATGCTTTTTGAATTAAATCTCCTGTTTTATAACTTTTACTGATATTCTTAAGCTGTAACATTCCAGTCCTCCTTTACTAATATAAATTTTTGAGTTAAATTTTATATACCCTTTTATCTAAAAAATTAAATAAATACAATAAAAATAACCACTTTCAACTAAAAATTTGTACAAAAAATTAACATTTCTTATTAATACGAAAAAATAAAATTGAAAAAACTTTGTTCTAGTGATATAATAAGTATAATTTAACAAAGTTAAATTATATTAATGTTTATTTTAATATCAAAAAAATTTTTATATATAATTTTAAAGTTAATAAAAAAGAGGTGATTTTATGAAAATACTAATTATTGGAAAAGGTGGACGTGAACATGCAATGTTAAAGGCATGTCAAAAGAGTAAATTAGTTGAAAAAATCTATGTTTTACCTGGAAATTGCAAGATGGATGGCGCAACAAAAGTAGATATAGATATGTATGATATTGAAAAAATTAAAGACTTTGCAATAAAAGAAAATATCGACTTGACTATAGTAGGTCCTGCTGACGTTTTAGCTCTTGGAATAAAAGACGAGTTCGATAAAAATGATTTAAGACTTTTCGGACCTACTAAATCTGCAACAAGAATAGAATCAAGTAGATATTTTACTAAACAACTTATGGAAAAATTAAAGATACCTACAACTAAATATGTTGTATTTACTGATAGAGAACAAGCTCTAAAATTCGTTTCAGAAATTGAAAAATTTCCTGTTACTATAAAGATTGATTCTCTTCCAAAAAATATGGGAATTTTCATTGCAAGAAGCAACAAAATGGCAACAGATATAGTTAATGAAATCTTTGATGAAAATGAAAATTCAAAAATTTTAGTTGAAGAATTTATTATAGGTAAAGAATTCTCAATCTTTGCATTAGTAAAAAATAGCAAAGTTTATCCACTACAAATTGTTAAGGATTATAAGAGAACATCAGATAGCGACGAGGCTGAACATACAGGTGGTATGGGAGCTTGTAGCCCTGTTGCAAAAATTACAGATAATGAAATTGAACAAGTTGTTGATAAAATCTTAAAACCTATGGCAAAATCAATGTTTGAAGACGGTTATGGATTTGAAGGGTTTTTATATGGAGAAATTGTTGTAACAAAAGATGGAATAAAAGTTTTAAGTTTTAACGCTAGACTTGGAGATCCTGAAGCTGAAGTCCTATTGCCACGTTTAGAGTCCGACTTTGTTCAAAACATTTTGGATGTAATGAATGATAAAGAACCTGAAATCAAATGGAATGATGAAGTTTGTGTTGGTGTAGTTCTTGCATCTAACGGTTATCCGTCAAAGGAAAAATGTCAAGATAAAATTAATCTAGTTCCGATAGAAAGTGATGTTTGCTTTATGGGAGTTGAAGAAAAAAACAATCAACTCTATGCAAAGGGCGGAAGAAATTTAATTGTAACAGCTATGGCAGAAGATTTTGAAAAAGCAAGAGAATTAGCTTACAGAGATATTGAAAAATTAAAGAGTGACTCTTTCTTCTACAGAGAAGATGTAGGAAGATTTTAATAAATAAATTAAAAGCATACTTAATAAAAATAAGTATGCTTTTTTTAAGTCCTTTATAGGACTTACTATTAATTGTAAACAAATAATAATAATGAGCTCTCCAGTGCAATTGTATCTAAAGATACAATTGACTCGTCAGACCTACTTTTGTTTACAAGTAAACAAAGTTAGGGCTAGATTCACTTCGTTCATTTCAGTCGAGATGACGTATTAGGAATATCTCTATGCAAAACATTTTGACGTGAATTATTTTGTTCTATATAATATGTTAAAATACAATGATATAATTTTTTTCTATTTTATTTATAACGATAATTTGAAGTTTATTTACTATTCACGTTAAGCTACCAATCAAAGTAATTTCTATTATACGTCATTTCGACCGAAACGAAGTGTAGCGGAGAAATCTCACACTTTTGCTTTAGCAAAAGTAAATGTATCGTAGATACATAAAATATGAAACTCTCATACTAAATAGGGCTTTGAGAGATTTGCATAATAATTTTATCTAACTATTTTTTATTTCTTTCAGAAATACTATTGCTTGCCAGCAATAGTTGAGATCTCCAGAGTCATTTTATCAAATGCTACAATGACTCCGTCAGACCTACTTTTGTTTACAAGTAAACAAAGTTAGGGCTAGATTGACTACGCTCGAGATGACGTGTTAGGAGCTTTTCTTTGCCAACTGCTATGACGTGAAATGTATTGTAAAACGACAAAAAAAGAGAGCCTATGCCCTCTTTTTTATTACCTATTTATTTCTTTTCTTTCTAGAAATTTGTAGAAGTCCAAGACTCACTCCAGCCATTGCCATATATCCAAATAACTGTGTTCCTATTGATGTTTTTGGAACTCTTGGTTTAATTGGTTTTTCCTTATTAGTAATTACAAAGCCATCTTTTGCATTTCCTTCTATCTTAGTATCATAGCCTTCAACTGCAACTTCATTTACTGTATAAGTTATTTCTTTTCCGTTTTCATCATATTTTGGCAAGTCTTTGAAAGTATGTTTCCAAGAATTTCCTTCGTTCAACTTAACATTTTGAATTTCTTTTCCATTTGCTAAAAGTTGTACTTCAATTTCTTTTAATACCTTTCCAATCCATTTCTTTTCAACTGGAACTTGTGTTTTTTCTACATTTCTATTAGTAATTACAAAACCGTCTTTTGCATTTCCTTCTATCTTGCTTTCATATCCTTCAATTTCCACTTCTTTTACTGTATAAACTATTTCTTTTCCATTGTCATCATATACAGGTAGGTCTTTGAATGTATGTTTCCAAGAATTTGCTTCATTTAATTTAGCTGATTGAACTTCTTGTCCATTTGCTAATAATTTAACTTCGATTTCATTTACAGCTTTTCCTAGCCATTTCTTTTCTACAGGAACTTCTGTCTTTGCTAAATTCTTATTTGTAATTACAAAACCGTCTTTTGCATTTCCTTCTATCTTGCTTTCGTAACCTTCAATTGCTACTTCTTTTACTGTATAAGTTATTTCTTTTCCATTGTCATCATATACAGGTAGGTCTTTGAATGTATGTTTCCAAGAATTTGCTTCATTTAATTTAGCTGATTGAACTTCTTGCCCATTTGCTAAAAGTTTTACTTCGATTTCATTTACAGCTTTTCCTAACCATTTCTTTTCTACAGGAACTTCTGTCTTTTCTATATTCTTATTAGTAATTACAAAGCCGTCTTTTGCATTTCCTTCTATCTTGCTTTCGTAACCTTTAACACTTACTTCTTGAACTGTATAAACTATTTCTTTTCCGTTTTTATACTTGTCAAGGTTTGTAAATTTACCTTTCCAATTTTCACTCTTCTTTAAAGTTAAAGTTTTACCAGTATCTTCTCCATCAGCAAGTAATTTTACAGTTACTTCTTCAACGCTTTCTGGTCCAATCCATTTCTTTTCTACAGGGATTTCAGTTTTTTCAACATTATGTTTGTTTTTGATGATATATCCTAAAACTCCACCTACTTCTCCTGCAATTATTTCATTTTCATATCCATCAACTACTGTTTCTTCTTTAACAGTGTATTTGATTTCATTTCCTTTTGCATCATATTTGTCAAGGTTTGTAAATTCACCTTTCCAACCATTTTCTTCATTTAATTTTATAGTCTTATCTGTAGGAATACCATCTTGTAGTAATCTTACAACTACTTCTTTAACCCTTTTACCATCTTGGTTATTATTGTCTTCCCATCTCTTTTCTACAGGAATTTTAACTTTTTCATTACTTTTATTTATGATAGTATAATCATTAGTTCCATTTTGTTTTATTTCTGTATCATAACCATTGATTTTTTCTTCTTCAACAGTATACTTGATTTCAGTTTTTCCGTCATCTTTAAATTTATTTAAGTTTTTAAAAGTATGTTGCCAATTATTTTCTTCGCTCAAAGTAACTTGATCGATTTTTTTGCCATCAGCTAATAAATTAACTTTAACACTTGAAGCTTTTTTACCAACCCAAGTCTTATTAACTTTTACTTCAGTTTTTGCTCTCTTATTAGTTATAGTTCTTATTACAGCTACATCATCTTTTACTTCAACATTAATAATTTCGTCATTCTTTATCCAACCTGCAGGAGCTTCAATTTCTGTAATTTCATAAGTTCCTTTAACTAATTTATCAGAAACAGCTTCCCCTTTTTCGTCAGTTACTAATTCAAAGGTTTGTTTTGTTGCCTTATTTGTAATTTTAAACTTAGCACCTTTTAAAGGCATTTGTTTATTTTCAGCATCAACTTTAATAATCTTTATCTTTCCTAGCAAATCACCTTCAATGCTTCCGTTTGAAAGTGCACTTTTATATCTACTTGACACTTCTTTACTTTCACCTTGTGAAAACATCTTTAATCTATTTTTTATCACAATGTTAGGCTTGTAAGTTGATTTATATCTTAACATATATTGTTCGCCATTATTAATATCTCCAAGTACAAATCTAAATTTTGTTCCATTTTCAGAAAATTGAACTCTATCTCCGATATTTTCTGTTGATAAAACTCTTGTTATATTTCCATATTTGTCAAATTTAACCTTTTGAAGAACGAAACTGTCTCTTATGTAGCGAAGTCCATTAAAATCGCCTTTTTCAACTGTTAATTTATCTTCAAAAGCAACATTTTTAAAACTTCTACCATTTACATTAAAACGAACATTCCATCTTACCTCATTAGCATTTTCATTTATTCTGCTAGGCCATTTAGTTAAAATTTCGTCTATTTCTCCTGGCTTTTCTATATCAATGTCTTTAGGAATTTTTTTGCCATTAATCTCTATTTCTAATTTATTTTTTCCTCCAATCTTTATTTTGCTATAATTAAATAAAGATTCCATTGAAACTTTACCTTTTACATTGTAAAGATTTTCAACTTTTTCATTTAGAGTTACTCTTAAAGTTCCTCCCCCATCTTTTTTAACATCAATATGTCCTTGTCCATAAACTGTTTTTCCATCTAGTCCATAGATTGGAAAATTAACTGCTGCAGAATCTCCTATAAACTTAAATTTATCTGGCAGTTTAACTTCAAAGTAATCACCTTTTTTCAAAGTATTTCCATACTTTTGAGCATTCCATTCTAAATTAACTCTAAATCTACTCCAGCTATAGAATTTCTTTAATTCTTGTCCTTGCCCATTTGTAATTGTAAATTTTGTAATATTTACCTGTGGTGAAATATTTCTACCCGATTCAGCTGAAACTCTGAAAGCAGGTAATAGAGTACCTAATACCATAAGTACACTCAACATCATACAATAAAATCTTTTTTTCATTGCTTGCTCCTCCTCATAGAATGTGTTTGATATTATACCTATTTTTAAAAATATAATGGCGATTATTTTTAAAAATACATAGTTATTAGAGCCTAAATCTAATAACTCAATTTGAATAAATTTCATTACTTAATAAAATTTACTCAACTATCATAATAATGATAACATTTTTATATCTATAGGTCAAATAAATTAAATATATATTTAAATTAATACAGCTTAACGACAATAAAGTATATTGCAATTCAATACTCAAGCGTTATGATGAAGCACATAGACCTCAGTAAATATCAGATTTTTTTATTAGTTTATCTTTTTAAAAAATATTATTAAAATTTTGAAAAAAATGTTTTTCCAAAAATTTTTTATAAAAAAAATACTCGTTTTTATACGAGTATGTTTTTTATTGTGAAACAACAAGGTTCCCGGGAACACACCCGATGCAAAGCATCGTGGAAGGGTGGGGTTGTTATTGCGAAGCAACAAGGT
>NZ_CAURDT010000004.1:0-82165 GCF_963524015.1 uncultured Parvimonas sp.
CTGTTCCACCTAAGTCTACTTTACTTACTTTTACTGGATTGAAGTTTTCTCTTACCACAACTGATTGATCTACATCATTTATGTCTTCGTGTGCTCCAATTTCAACATTATTTTCAAATAGCTTTTCAAATGCTACTAATGTTGTATCTTTTTCAAAGTATTTTGAATCTACATTTACACTTAATTCTATTTCACCTTCGCTAGCTTCAGCCACAAAAGTCTTTTCTGCTGTTAATTCTTTTCCATCAGCTAAGAATGGCTTTCCTGTTTCCTTGTCCATCCAAACAAGTTTAACTGTATATTCTTTTCCAATTACCAAATTCTTATAGCTTACTTTATCTGTTAATGTTAATTCGTCTTTTGCTTTTACTTCCTTTTCTCCATTAACTTTTGCTTCAGTCTTTAAGTCTGGTTTTGGTTGTTTTACTTTTACTGTTTGATTTTCATCATTTATATCTTTATGTGCTGCTACTAGAACATTGTCCTTATACACTTCTTCAAAAGCTACTAATTGTGTATCTTTTTCAAAATGTTTAGCATCAACAGTTACACTCAATTCTACTTCGCCGTTTTCTTGTTCAGCTACAAATTCTTTTTCTGCTGTAACTTCTTTTCCGTCTACTAAGAATGGCTTTCCTGTTTCCTTATCCATCCATACTAACTTAGCTGTATATTTCTTTCCTACTATTAAGTTCTTATACTTAACAACATCTGTTAATACTACTTTGTCAGTTGGTGCATCTTCTTTTTCGCCATTTACTTTTGCTTCTGTTTCTACTGTTGGTTTCTTACGGTCTGTTATTGTAACTTTTCCGCCTTCTGATTTTACTATATCATCTTCTGCTACTTTTGTTACTTTTACATTTCCGTCTTTATCAACTTCAAATTCTATATCTGTTACTGTTAAGTATCCTTCTGGTGCTGCTTCTTCATGGAATACATATTTTCCTGGTAACAAGTTTAACTCTTTTGCTGTATCTGTTGATTCCCAGCTTATTGTATTAACCTTTGTTCCATTATCATTTATCAAGTTTGTTCCATCTGCTGACTTAACTGTTATCTTTGCTCCAGCTAATTCTGTTCCACCTAAGTCTACTTTACTTACTTTTACTGGATTGAAGTTTTCTCTTACTACAACTGATTGATCTACATCATTAATATCTTCATGAGCAGCTACTTTTACACCATTTTGGAACATCTCTTCAAATGCTACTAATTTAGTTTCTTTAGTGAAATAATTTGAATCTACAGTTACATTTAATTCTACTTCACCATCTGCTTGTTGAGCTACAAATGTAGTTTCAGCTTTAATAGGGTTTCCTTCAGCTAAGAATGGTTGATTAGTTTCCTTATCCATCCATACTAAATTAACTGTGTAAGTTTTTCCAACTATTAAATTCTTATAGCTTACTTTATCAGTTAAAGTTAATTGACCTTTAGCTTTTACTTCCTTTTCTCCATTAACTTTAGCTTCTGTCTTGATTGAAATTTCTTTACGGTCTGTTATTGTAATTTTTCCGCCTTCTGATTTTACTATATCGTCTTCAGCTACTTTTGTTACTTTTACATTTCCGTCTTTGTCAACTTCAAATTCTATATCTGTTACTGTTAAATATCCTTCTGGTGCTGCTTCTTCATGGAATACATACTTACCAGCTCTTAATTTCAATTCTTTTGCTGTATTTGTTGATTCCCAAGAAACTGAATTTACACTTTTACCATTATCGCTAATTAAGTTTGTTCCATCAGCTGATTTAACAGTTATCTTAGCTCCCGGTAATTCTGTTCCACCTAAGTCTACTTTACTTACTGTCACTGGATGATATTTATAATCATCTACCATTGAGATAATAGTTGTTGAACCATCAACTTTTACAGTAGTTCCACTTACTGATCCATCTTTATTTACTGTAAACTTAATTGTAGTAGCTAAAGAGAATCCTTCTGGTGCTGCAGTTTCAACAAATGTATAATTACCAGGTTCAAGAGTTAATTGCTTAGCAGTTCCATCTGATATCCATTCTACTGATGGTACTTTAACTCCATTTTCTTTTATTGTAGCTCTTCCGTCATCTGAGCTCAATTTAATCTTTGCTCCTGCTAATTCTTTTCCCGCAACGTCAGTTTTTCTAAATTTAAAGTCATATTCCTTTGGTGTGAAAGTATTCTTTACATTCATACCTGAAACTTCAGAAGTATAACCTTCTGGAACTTTTACTTCTTTTACAGTATAAACTATAGGAATATCATCTCCGTTTGCATCACGTTTATCTGTTCTGTATTTAGGCAAATCTTTAAATTCATATTTCCAATCTCCGTTTTGATCCGGTTTTACAATTTGAGTTTTGCCAGGTACATCCTTCCCGTCAGCAACTAATTGGATTGTAATTTGTGATGGACGAACATTATAACCGTCGTCATTTACCCAAGTTTTTCTACCACAAATATTTGTTAAAATACGTTTATTTTTAACAGCTACAGTTGTTAATTTATTTAAATCTGGTTTAAATTCCAAGTTTTCACTTGTTGATTCAACTTGATATCCAGGAGGAGTACTGATTTCTTTTAGTACATATTTCTTAATAGGATTCAATGTTGTTTTAGAAATAGCTTCCCCATTATCTCCTGTAACCATTGTTTCAATTAATTCATCTGTATCTTTAACTCTAATTTCAAATTTCGCTTGTGGAAGTTTAATATTAGGGTCGATTGCATCTACTTTAACAATCTTTACTTTTCCCTTATTTCCTTCTCCTGTTCCTGAAGAACTAGCTGAATTAAATCCGCCATGATACTCTTTATGAATTCCATCACCTTTTAAAATAACTTTATTGACAATTTTATCATCAGGATAAGTGGTTTGATAACGTAATTGAAAACTCTTTTTTCCCGGACTTCCTATATTCAGTGTAAAGGATGACTTATCCCCATTAAACTTAATCATTGAATTAAGTTCAGCTTGAGAATATTCCTTGATAATTTTCTTTACAGTTCCAGTATTGTCAAATTCAACTTCTCTAAGTATTATTGTCCCATCAAGATACTTTGCTCCAGCTGGAGAAAGTTCATCTGATACAAAAGTATGTTGCATATTAAGATTTTTAGATAAATTGATTCTAACAACCCATTGAACTTTTTGTTCAGCATTATCAGGGTCATATGCATATTTAGCTAAATCCTCACCTTCCACTGAGCCCGGTTTATCTACATGGATTTTATGAGTAATAGGCTTTCCATGTACAGAAATTGTAAAAGTATTATCAGAATCAACTTTTATTTTACTCCTAACAAATGATGCCTCTAATTTCATTGTCCCTTTAACATTATACAAATTTTCTACCGATTTAGTAAAGGTTACAACAATTTTTCCTCCACCACCATTAACTGCATTGATTTTTCCTTTTGCTACAACAGTTCCTTTAGTGTCTACTAAGTCAAACTGTGTAGCTGAACCGGATAATGGAAATTGCATTTCTGTTGGTAATTGTACTTCAAAATAATCTCCTTGTTTTAAATTGTTACCATACATCGTTGCATCCCAATCAAGCTCTAAATCAAACTGATCAGTTGAATACAGTTTAGTAAGCGGAGAATCCCCTTCTTTATGCTTATGTTTATAAATATTAAAGCGTGTTACCTTAACATTTGGTTTTACTTCACCTGCTGCGTGAACAAATGATGCTCCAATAGTCTGAAGAACCATTGATAAAATCAAAAAAAACACTAAAAAACTTTTTGATCTTTGTTTCATATTTCCTCCTTATAAAATAAATAAATATACAATAAATAAACCTTCGTTTACTTCTATATTATATCAGAATAATAAACAAATGTCTATAGTTTTTGTAAAAAGTCATATAATAAAACGTTTTTATTTGCAAATTTTGATAAAAATTATTATAAGTTATTTGTTTATCAATTTATTTCAAGAGATATTTTACAATATTTCTCTTATATTAATGTTGATTTACATTTATTTTTACATTGTACAGCAAAATTTAGTTATAAGAAATTCTTAATTAATTTTCAAAAATTTTCACATGATAATATTATCCTAAATATTTATTGTAAATTTAATATATGTTAAACAATTTTCTTCTTTAATATATATATTATTATTAATGTTTCACAAATATTTTTTAACACAAAAAAAGACGGTATTAAACCGTCTTAATTTCAAAATTCAAAGAATTATTTTATAAGTCTAGTAGCTCCTACGAAAGTATTTCCGAAATAGCTTCCAAAAAGTTTACTTACAATAACACCAGTACCTGGAGTTGATGCATGAACAAACTTGTTGTTTCCAATGTAAATACCAACGTGGCTAATTCTTCCGCCACCATTATTAAAGAATACTAAATCTCCTTTTCTTAATTCTGATGATGAAACTCTAGTACCATAATTAATTTGAGTATATGATGTTCTACTTAAATTAATTCCTACTTGTTTGTAAACATAATATGTTAATCCTGAACAGTCAAATCCAATGTTTGGATTAGATGTTGCCCAGATATATGGTTTACCTACTTGTGCTAATGCTAACTCAACAACTGTATCTATGTCAGCATTATAAGTTTGATTTTCTTTCTTAGATGAACTATTTGAATTTGAACTATTTTGCTTCTTATTTTCTTGTTTTGGTTGTTCAACTTCTGGTTTCTTATCAGAAAGATAAGTTTTAATTACATAACCAGTCTTTCCATTGAAATTGAATTCTACCCATTCACCTTTATCAATACCGTTAACTTTTTCGCCTTTTGATAAAATACCAAGCTTAGATGAAGTAGCAGATTGTTCAGATCTAACATTTAAGTTTTCTGTAGCATAAAGGCTTACTTTCTTAACTGTAGCTTTTTTAGCTTCTTCCGCTTTCTTTTCTTCAGCTTTCTTAGCTTCTTCTGCTTTTTTAGCTTCATCAGCCTTCTTAGCTTCTTCTACTTTTTTAGCTTCTTCTGCCTTCTTGGCTTCTTCTGCTTTCTTTTCAGCTAATTTAATTTCAGTTTCATTCTTTTCAGGTTCAACAGTTTCCTTAGTTAAAAGTTCAACATCAATTGTTCCAACTTTATCATCAACAGAAACAGTTGCCATTTTATCCCCGCTCATTTCAACTTTAACAACAGATCCTTTTTCAACTTTAATAGTTTCTTCTGTATTATTGCTTAAAACTGGTTTTATTTCTGTAGATTCTTTTACATAATATGCATTTTCCTCTAACTCTGGCATTTTAGTATCTTCTTCAGTAACTAATGAATATATTTTATTTTGTTGATCTACTTTTTCTAATTCTGAAACAGAAGGAGTTCCTAAGGCCATACTTAAATTGCTAACTAATGTTTTATTTACTTCCTCAATATTTGTACTATGAATTTCAACTGCAACTTTGTCTGCTTCGTCTGCATAAGATATTGCTGCTGGTATACCAGTACAAACTAATGCACACAACATAGAAGTTGTCAAAACTTTCTTAATTTTCATAATTACCTCCTAACTCATAGACACATTTTACACTAACTATTGAAAAAAGTCAATAAAAAGTTACAAAAAAATTACAAAAGGTTACAAATAAGTTACAACATATTATTTTTTACATTGTTTCACGTGAAACAATAATTTTAAACCGCAAGCGTTTCACGTGAAACATATTTTTTTAATAAATTTTCTTAAATTTAAAAAAATACATAAAATTTATGGTATAATAATTATGTTAATAATATAAAAAACGAATCATTATATAGTATATGTTAATGAAAGTTTAGAAAATTAAGCAATAAGGGAAGTGTTATGAAAATTTTTGATGCTTTTAAAAAGAAAAGAGAAATGAGAGTAATCTCGATATTTAACCAAAAAGGTGGGGTTGGCAAGACAACAACTGTTGTAAATTTAGCGTCAGCATTAGGCTTTAATAGAAAGAAAGTTTTAGTAATTGATATGGATCCACAAGGGAATTCAACTTCAGGATTGGGAGTTGAAAACACAGAAATAACAATTTATGATGTTTTAACTCATGAAAAGGAAATAAATTATACTATCCAAAAGACTAAGTCTAAGAATGTAGATATTATTCCTGCAAATTCTGATCTTTGTGGCTTAGAAATAGAACTTTTAAGTGTAGATAAGAAAGAATATTTATTACAAAATGAAATAGGTAAAATACCACCTAATTATGATTTTATCATTATTGACTGTCCGCCATCATTGGGAGTATTGAGTATTAATGCTTTAGTTTCTTCTCAAAGTGTTCTAATTCCAATACAGTGTGAATATTATGCTTTAGAAGGTGTAAGTCAATTAATGAATACTGTTAATATAATAAGGAAGGGTTTAAATCCTGACCTTGAAGTAGAAGGGGTACTACTTACAATGTTCGACTCAAGAAATAACTTATCTGAAGATGTAAAGAGAGAAACAGAAAATTATTTTAAGGATAAACTTTTTGATACAGTTATTCCTAGAAATATCCGACTTGCTGAAGCACCAAGTTTTGGAGAGAGTATAATATATTATGATAAAAATTCTAAAGGAGCTATAGCTTATTTGTCTTTAGCTAAGGAATTAATCAAGAATAGGAGAAAATAATGAAGAAAAAAGGTCTTGGTAGGGGTCTAGGTTCTCTTTTAAGAGAAGAAGACTTTATTACTGATGAGAATTTATTAACTGTTGAGTTGAATAAATTGATGGCTAGAGAAGATCAACCGAGAAAAAATTTTGATGATGATAGTTTAGAAGAATTAGCCAATTCTATAAAAGCTGATGGTGTTATTCAACCTATAGTAGTTAGGAAAGTTGATGATAAATACGAAATAATTGCTGGTGAACGTAGATTTAGAGCTTCAAAACTAGCTGGATTAGAAAAAGTCCCTGTTGTTGTTAAGAATGTTACTGATAGAAAAGCCAGAGAACTTGCTTTAGTAGAAAATATTCAAAGAGAGGATTTAAATCCAATTGAAGAAGCTATTTCTTTAAAAACTTTAATGGAAGAGTATAAACTAACACAACAAGAGCTTTCAGATATAATAGGCAAGAGTAGATCTTACATTGCAAATAATCTAAGACTATTAAATCTATCAGATTATATTAAAGAATATTTAATTCGTGGAGAATTAAGTCCTAGTCAGGGAAGAACTTTACTTTCTTTAGAGACAGAAGAAGAAAGAAAAAAATATCTTGATAAATTACTTGTTAAAGAGGTTAATATTAGAGATGTTGAGAAAAAAGCTAAGCAAAGTAAAAATAAGAATGAAGATATTTTTATAAAGGATATTTGTGAGAGATTAACTGAAGTTTTAGATGCAAAAGTTAAAATTCACGAAAAGAAAAAAGGTGGTCAAATAGAAATAAGCTATCTTAATGAAGCAGATTTACAAAGAATAATAGATAGCCTGATGAATATATATAATTTGGAGTAATAATATGATTTATGTAGATAATGGAGCTACCACTTTTCCTAAACCTAAAATAGTAACAGATAAAATTATGGAATGTTCTTTAGGATATGCAGGAAATCCTGGACGTAGTGGTCATAAACTTGCTATGAAGATGGATTTAGAAATTTATGAGACAAGAGAAAAAATCTGTAAACTAATTAATGGAAATGAAGTTCTTAATGTGATTTTTACTTTTAATGCTACAGATAGTTTAAACTTAGCAATAAAAGGTGTCTTAGAAAAGGGAGATCATGTAGTAACTACATCAATGGAGCATAATTCTGTCCTAAGGCCTCTTAATCAGCTACGAAAAGATGGTATAATTGATTTAAGCATTGTATATGCTGATAATAAAGGCTATTTAGAACCACAAAAAATTTTTGATGCAGTAACTCCTAATACTAAGATGATTGTAACTACTCATATGTCTAATGTATTTGGAACTATTGTAGATATAAAAAGTATTGGAGAGTTTTGTAGAGATAATAATATACTTTATCTTGTAGATGCTGCTCAATCTATTGGAGTCTTGGATATAGATGTTCAAGATATGAATATCGACTTGCTTGCTTTTCCAGGCCATAAAGCTCTTTTTGCACCAATGGGAACAGGCGGCCTATATATAAAGGAAGGTATTAAAGTTAAACCTTTAAAACAAGGTGGTACGGGAAGTTATTCTCATAGTATAGATCAACCAGAATTATATCCAGACAGTCTTGAAAGTGGAACACCTAATGGAGTTGGTATTATAGCTTTGGGTAAAGGAATTGACTTTATAAATCAAGTCGGTCTTGAAAATATAAGAAATCATGAAATTAGTTTAAAAAATCATTTTATAGATTTATTAAAGGATAATGATGATATTATACTTTATGGGACTCTAGATGATAGGCAAGGTGCAGTTGTAAGTCTGAATGTTAAGAATATGGATAGTTCAGAAGTTTCTTATATCCTAAGTGATGAATTCGACATTTATACAAGACCTGGTTTCCATTGTGCACCACTTGCTCATAAGTCTTTAGGTACGGATGAATTAGGAGCAATTAGATTTAGCTTTGGATATTTTAATACTATCGAAGAAGTTGAACAATGTGCAAATGCTCTTAAAAATATAATAGAAAGGAATAAAAAGTAGTGAATTCAATATTAGAATTTTTAAATTCACATTCAGGGTTATTTTTAATAATCCTGTTAATTGTCTTAATATTTATGTTGTATCAATACAACCAAATTAATAAAAAGCTTAGTATTCAAAAAAGAAAATATGATATGCTTTTGAGAGGTAGGAGCGATTTAAATATGGGAGAATTGATTCAAGCTCACTCACAAGATATTTTTGAAATAGATAAAAAAGTAAATGAACTGGCATACGAAGTAGAAATTGCAAAAAAAGGCTTTGCACTTCCAATACAAAAAATTGGTTTCGTAAAATATGATGCTTTTCATGACTTAAAAAATAAATTATCTTATTCAATAGCATTATTAGATGGCTATAATGATGGTTTATTATTAACTACTATCTATGGTAGAGAAAGTTGCATAACTTATGCAAAAGAAGTAAAATCAGGGATAGTAAATCAAGAACTGTCAAAAGAAGAAGTTGAAGCATTAAGGATGGCATTAGAAAAATAATGAGAAAATTGATGTTTATTTTAAATCCTAATGCATCAGGTTTTAAAAAATTTGATTTTAAGGATGCTATAGAAAATTATCTTAAAGATAAAAACTTAGATTTTGATTATGATATTAAATGCTCAACCAAAGAAGGTGAATCCGTTTTTATTGCTGAAAATGCAGTTAAAGATGGTTTTAATGAATTAATCGCGGTTGGTGGAGATGGAACTATCAACGAAGTAGGCGATGTGGCTATAAAAAATAATTTAAAGCTTGGAGTAATTCCTGCGGGCACAGGAAATGACTATATGAATAGTCTGAACGAATCTTGTAATTTTGTAGTTTGTATGGAAAAGATTATAAGAGGAGAAACTATATTAGTTGATTACAGCTCATTTGTTGATAAGACTTTTTTCAATGTTGCCTGTGTAGGTTTTGGTGCTGAAGTTAATATCTATGCTCATAAAGTAAAAAAGTTAATTCCAAGTGGTTTTGCATATAAGGTAGCAATTCTTCTTGCCTTATTTGGACACAAAAGAAAGAGATATAAGATAATCGTTGACGATGTTGAATATGAAGATGACTATTTTTTGATTGCAATAGGTATTGGAAGTAAATTTGGAGGGAAATTAAATTTATTGCCATCAGCTGATATGCAAGATGGACTTCTAGACATATGTGCTATTAAATATAAATCAAAATTTGATATAATTAAAAAAATAAAGACAATCGTAAATGCAACTCATGTAAACGAGGACATTACTTCTTATTTCAAAGCTAAAAAAATAAAAATAATTTCAGATAATATCGAAATTAACTTTGACGGAGAAGATTTGACTGTAAATGATGAAGTTGAATTTATATTAAATGATAAAAAAGTGGAATTAATAATGTAGGGGGTAATTATGAATATTTTTGAAGAATTAACAGCAAAGATTAAAGGAACAAACAAGAAAATTGTATTTCCTGAAGGAGAAGATAAGAGAGTTTTAGGTGCTTGTGTTAGATTAAAAAAAGACGGTTTACTAACTCCGATAGTTTTGGGAAATGTTGAAGAAATCAAAAAAACAGCTAAGGAATTAAATGTTTGTATTGATGATATTGAAATCATTGATCCTTTAAAAGCAGAAGATTTTGACGAATTAGTTGAAAAATTTGTTGAACGTAGAAAAGGCAAAAATACAAAAGAAGAAGCTGAAACATTTTTAAAAGATGTAAATTACTATGGAACAATGATGGTACAAGTTGGAAAAGCTGACGGAATGGTTAGTGGTGCTGTTCACTCAACAGGAGATACAGTAAGACCTGCACTTCAAATCGTAAAGACTAAACCAAATGTTTCAAGAACAAGTGGAGCAATGGTTATGCTTGGAAAAAATGGTGAAAGATATGTATTTGCAGACATTGCTATCAATATTACTTTAGAAGCAAAAGAATTAGCTGAAATTGCCGTTGAAACTGCAAAAACAGCAGAATTATTTGGCATAGATCCAAAAGTTGCAATGCTTAGCTTCTCTACAAAAGGTTCTGCAAAACACGAACTTTCACAAAAAATTGCTGACGCTACACAAATGGCGAAAGAATTAGCACCAGATTTATCATTAGACGGAGAATTACAATTCGATGCTGCAATAGTCCCATCAGTAGGGGAACAAAAGGCAAAAGGCTCAAAAGTTGCAGGACACGCAAATGTATTTATTTTCCCTGATTTACAATCAGGAAATATAGGATACAAAATTGCACAAAGACTTGGAGGTTTTGAAGCAATAGGACCAATCCTACAAGGACTTAACAAACCTATTTCAGACCTTTCAAGAGGTTGTAACGAAGAAGATGTTTACAAACTTGCAGTAATTACTGCTGCACAAAGTCTATAATAAATTTTTGAAAAACAAAACCGATGTGGTTTTGTTTTTTTGTGGGGAAAAAAGTTAAGAAGGTTAGTGCAATTTTCACTTCGTAAAATTGTTATCCACGCCCAAATTACTTTGACATGCTTATGGCTTTAGGAGATCTCTCGACTATGCTCGAGATGACGTATTAGGAAAACTTGCTTTTCAAAGTACTATGACGTGAAATATTTTTTCTACAACATTTTTAATAATTTCAATTTTATTAAATAATGTTTTTATACTTTTTGAAGTTTGTTTACTTTTAACGTCTAGCTATTAAACGAAGGTACTTTCCTTATACGTCATTTCGACCGGAATGAGCGAAGCGAATGAAGTGGATCTAGCCCTAACTTTGTTTACTTGTAAACAAAAGTAGGTCTGACGGAGCAATTGTATCTTTAGATACAATTGTGCTGGATATTTCATACTTTTGCTTTAGCAAAAGTAAATGTATCGTAGATACATTAAAAATATTTAAAAAGTGGAGATTTTCTTTAAAATTTGGTAAAATGTAATAAATCAATTTGGAGGTGCTTATGGAATTTTTAGATACTTCTTTTTTACAAAATAATGAAATAAAATTAGTTTTAGATAAATTTTATCCCGGAAATTTATCTATCAACTGGGTCCCCGCCTATAGTTTTTATATATGCGACTTAAAAGGAAATAAAATGGGAAAATGTGATTTGAGAATTGGGCATAGTGAAGGTCTATATTATGGTGGAAATATAGGATATACAATTTACGAAGAATACAGAGGTAATCACTATTCAGCAAAAGCCTGTAAACTCCTTTTTGAACTGGCAAAAAAGCATGATATGGAATATTTGTATATCACTACAAATCCCGATAACCACGCTTCAAATAAGATATGTGAATATCTAAATGGAGAATTTTTAGGCATCTTTGAGTTACCCGAAGATAATGATATGAGAATAAACGACAAAGAAACACATAAAAGCATCTATAAATTTGTATTGTAAGAAATAATAATAAATGGAGGAAACTATGCCCGTATGCTATTTTAATCAAGATTATGAAAATAAATATAGATGTGAATATTCAATTACTGATGATGATTTTAATGTTGAAGTTGAATATGATATACATGATGAAATACCATATATAGATGGAGTTAAATGCTTTACTATTAATACAGAATATGATAATCGAGATATTCTAATTATAGATTATGAAAACAAAAAAAATTATCTTCTAAAAAATGCATTTTATTCAGGAGGTACTACAATATTAGGTAACCCTGATAAAAATTCAACAACAATATTTCAATCAAATGTATATTTTAGTCACATCGATTTTAATAAACTTATAGAATTAAAAATTAAACCAAAAATTTCAAAAATTAAAATATTTAGTAAAATAATAAATTATCTTATAGGCTATCCTAATTTGGAAGAAATTAAAACTGATGAAATTTATTCTATTAATTTGTCAAAAAACAAAAAAGAAATAATAAAATCTATTAATAAAAAAAATATAAAAAATATAATATTAGGCGATTCTTGGAAAAGCTCTTTTAATAGAAAAGACCATAATATTTCAATAAACTTTGATGGATATATCGAAATTCAATTTTTCAAAAGAGTAGATTATGATAAAATATCAAGTTATATTAATGAGTTAATAACATTTATGCAAATTTATATTCCAAACAAATTCTTAATAGAAAAATTGTATGTAGAAATTGACAAAACATATTTTAAATTTTCTACCTATTTTAATATAGTCAATTATACAGAAAAAAATATTGATATATCAATTTCTACTCCATTAATAGAATTTTTAGAAAATTGTTATAAAAATATACCATATAGAAATAGTGCTTCTAAATTCAGAAATATTCCTTATATAGTCAATAGTACTACAAAAAGTCTAGAAGATAATTTTTTAATGTTATATAAATTTATAGAATGTTATTATCAAAATGGTAGCAATTCTATTATAAAAGGTCTAACAGACCACTATTCTTCAATAGAAACTTTAATAAAAAATGAATTTTTAGACCAAACAGCTTTAGAAATAGTTAAATTAAGAAATCATTATGTTCATTCTGGTTATTATATAAGAAATAATTGTCTAAAAATAAAAAAAGAAAAGATAATATCAAATATTGATATCCAATGGATTTTTTTAAGAACTAGACTTCTTTATCTTGTTGCAATTGATATTATCTTTAAAGAAATGTTGGGCTTTGAAAAATACAATTATAAAAAATTTTTTTAAAATATCATTAATATTTATTTAATTTCATAATCAATATGACGTTTTTTTAATTCCTTTAAAAAATAGTCATATTTTTTTTGCTCTTTATCCTCTGAAATATGCCCAATTCCAAAAGTATATCTGAAAAATCTACCTTTTAATTTGATAGCTACCTTATAAGCACGATTGCTTCTATATTTCGAAGTAGATATAATTTTTACACCTTCTATATTATCTATATCAATAGGAAGTAAATGATTTGAAGTGTATAACTTATTTTCTTTAAAATAACAAATCATTTCATTACGAAATTTTAATTTAAAAAGAATTCTAGTAAGAATAATATATGCTAAAATGAAATAACCTAAAATTGATAAAGAAAAAAATATATATGTACCAATGTATAAATCATTATAAGATAAGACAGTATAGGCTATATAAAAGCCTGAGCATAAAAACAATATAAAAATTATTCCTATCATTAAATATATTCCAAATTTATTTTTCATTTTTTACTCCTATTTCTAATTTAATTTTATTATAATAATTCTACCATATTTGCTTTTAGATAACTACATTTTACTTTAACTAAAATAATAATTATGCTATACTTATTTAAAAGAATTTTTAATTTACAATAAAATACTCAAAGGAGTGATATTTTTGAAAATTTTAATTGTCGAAGATGATGAAAATATATTTGAAATGTTGAAAAAGGAACTTTTGCTTTGGAATTATGAAGTAAAGGGGATTTCAAATTTCAATCAAATAGTCGAAGAATTTATCGAATACCAACCACATTTGGTTTTAATGGATATTATGTTGCCATATAATAATGGCTATTTTTGGTGTGAAGAAATCCGTAAACATTCAAATGTTCCAATTATTTTCATTTCTTCAAAGAGTGAAAATATCGATATTGTAATGGGGATTCAATTCGGAGCTGACGACTATATAACTAAGCCGATAGATTTGAATGTAACTTTGGCAAAAATCAAAGCAATCTTGAGAAGAAGTTATGATTTTACAAAGGACTTTGAATTTTTAAGTTTTGCAAATGTATTTTTATATATGGATAAGAATATTATTAAATATAATGACAACGAAATTTCCCTTACAAATACGGAAACAATGATTTTGGAAACTCTTTTTAAAGCCAAAGGAGGAGTTGCTTCAAGGGAGTCAATTATGGAAAAATGTTGGCATGGAGATGATTATATTGACGACAATACTTTAGCAGTCAATATAACAAGACTTAGAAAAAAATTTGCAGATATTAATTTAAATGATTTTATCCAAACCAAAAAGGGAAGTGGATATTATCTAAATTCTAAAACGGAGTAAAAATGGATAAGTTTAAAAATTATATTTCAAAAATTTTACCTGTAACGGTAACAACAATTTTTATATTATCAATATTTTGGGTTGTTTTTTTACTTATGAATTTAGAATTCGAAAGTTACTTCCTAGCCTTAGAAATAGTAATCTTTTTCTATATTATATATCTGGTATTCATGGCATTTTTAACTAAAAAAGAGGAAAAACTAAAAAGTCAGATACTAGAGCTTGAAGAAGCTAATTTAAATTTAAGAAATGACTTTTTAGCAAAGGAAAAAGAATTACAAGAGTATTTTTTAATTTGGATTCATCAGATTAAAACTCCAATAACTGCAGGTAAATTAATCTGCGATGGCGATATTGAAAATGAAAATGTAAAAAATATAAAAAAAGAGTTGATTTATATTGAAGACTATACCAATATGGCTTTAAGCTATCTTAAAATGGCTAATCACAATACGGATATGGATATATCACTTGTGAATTTAGACGACATTATTAGGCCTTTAATCAAAAAATATGCCATTCTCTTTATTTCAAACAATATAAAACTTGAATATGAAAAGCTTAATGTAAAAGTAATTACAGACAGCAAATGGTGTATGGTAGTAATTGAACAACTATTATCAAATGCAATAAAATATACTAAGAATGGAATTGTTTCAATATCTTTTAACGAAAAAGAAAACTATCTTGAAATAAAAGACAATGGAATTGGAATTAAGGATTCGGATCTTCCGAAAATTTTTGATAAGGGATATTCAGGATTTAACGGAAGACAAAATCAGAAATCAACAGGAATAGGGCTATTTTTAGTTAAACAAATTTTGGATAAACTCGGACAAAAAGTTAAATTGGAGTCAAAATTAGGCGAAGGAACAAGCGTAAAAGTCTATTTTAATATAGATTAGGAGAAAATTATGTTTTATGTATATATAATTCCTAATAATTTTAGAAATGTTTTGTATATTGGTGTCACAAAAAATATTGAAAGAAGATTATATGAACATAAAAACAAATTAATTGATGGCTTTTCTAAAAAATATAATTTGAATGTATTACTTTTTTATGAAACTACAGAATATGCTTTAGATGCAATCGCTCGAGAAAAACAGTTGAAGAAGTGGAATAGAGATAAAAAATTGGCCTTAATTAAATCTATAAATCCTGAATTAAGAGATTTATCAGACGATTGGTAATTGTTTTGGTATTTCTTTCAGAAATACTATTGCTTGTAAACAAGCAATAGTTGAGATCTCTCCGCTTCATTCGCTTCACTCATTTCGGTCGAGATGACGTGTCAGGAAGATTTTTTTACAAAGTGCTAAGACGTGAATTAGTTTGTTTTCTATACAAATTTTAAAAAATTTTTGAAATTCGATTACTAATTAGGAGAAAATTATGTTTTATAATGAAATATTTGATAAAAATATTTTTAATTCTAAACTTGCAATTGCATATGGTTTTTCAAAGGTTGGAGATTATTATATTTTACAATCAGATATTGATGTAGAAAATTTTAATGTGATTGTTAAAATAGGCAAGGACTCTTTTGAGGTAAATGTTATTGAATTACCTTTTAATGAAGAATATATTTTATTCAATGTTTCAGACAGCAAGGGTAAATTTGTTTCAAAAATTAGAAAAAAAGTTAATGAACTTATTGAAGATATTGTAAAAAGCTGTTTTGTCTCTTTGGATTATAGAAAAATATTACTGGACTATGTAAGGGAAAAATACGGAACACTTCCGGAAGAGCCTTGGGAAGATAATAACCATGCTACAATAAAGACAACAAATACTAAAAAATGGTATGGAATTTTTATGTCCATTCCTTATAAGACTTTGGGATTGGAGAAAAGCGGAAAGATTGATGTTTTAAATGTAAAACTTAATCCGGAACTTATAGAAAGTCTGATTGATAAAAAGCATTTTTTCCCTGCCTACCATATGAATAAAAAATACTGGATTTCAATTGTTTTGGATTCAGATGTTGATTTAAATTTAGTCAAGAGCTTAATCGACGAAAGCTTTAGATTAGTTGAAAAATAATATAAAACTAATGGGAATTTCATACCTAACATTTCAATAACCTTACAAAATTGTAAGGTTATTTTTGTTTTTGTAATATTAGATAAATGTTAGGCGTAAAAATTTTTGCTAAAATATTATTGTAAACGAAAATAATATTTTTTGGAGGTAATTATGAATATATTAGATGTTAAAAATTTAAAAAAGATTTATGGAGGAATGGGACGTGTAAAAACTGAAGCCCTTAGAGATGTAAATTTTTCTGTTGAAAAAGGAGAATTTATAGCTGTTATGGGAGAATCTGGAAGTGGAAAAACAACTCTTTTAAATATAATAGCAACATTGGATAAGGCAACTGAAGGATCAGTTTTTATTGGAGGAAAGAATGTAAACTCTTTAAGCAATTCAGAAGTTGCAAGTTTTAGACGTGAAAAGTTGGGATTTGTTTTCCAAGATTTTAATTTATTGGACTCTTTTTCAAATAGAGACAATATTTATCTTCCACTTGTTTTATCAGATGTTAAACCTGCTATAATGAATGAAAAAGTAGGAGAGATTGCTCCTCTTTTAAAGATAAGTGAAGTTTTGGATAAATATCCTTATCAAGTTTCAGGCGGACAAAAACAAAGAGTTGCAATAGCAAGAGCAATTATAACTAAACCTGATTTGCTTCTTGCAGATGAACCTACAGGAGCATTGGACTCAAAGTCTGCAGATATAGTTATGAAAACTTTTTGCGATATAAATAACAGTGGACAAACCGTTTTAATGGTTACTCATTCTGTAAAATGTGCTGCTTTTGCAAAAAGAGTAATTTTCATAAAAGATGGTAGAGTTTATCACGAAATTTATAAAGGAAGTGATGACAACTTAACTTTTGCTGAAAAAATAAATCAAGCTCAAATCATGTTAAACGGGGTGAATAACTATGAAAAGTAAAATGGCTTCAAAATTTGCTTTTAGAAATATGAAGGCGAATGCTTTGCTTTTAACTCCATTTTTAATAGCAAGTAGTATTATGGGAACTCTATTTTTTGTAATGGCTTCCCTTGGACAAAATCATTATATAGAAAAAAATCATGAATATGTAGCAATCCTTATAAAATTTGGAATTTTTATAGTTGGAATTTTCACATTTATATTTATCCTATATGCCAACAGCTTTTTAGCAAAGAGGAGAAATAAGGAATTTGCCCTATATGGTATTTTAGGTTTAGAGAAAAAACATATTGCTAAAATTATTTCAATAGAATATATACTAAACTTTTTGACAGTTAGTTTCTTTTCAATAACAGGTGGATTTGTTCTTGGAAAATTAGCATTTGTTCTACTTAACAAAATAACTAAAAATATGACTGCAAAAATAATGGACTATAATTTTTCAATTTCTTCTGCAATATTGACTTTAATATTCTTAGCTATAATATTTATATTGATATATTTAACAATGATATTTAGAATTGGAAAATCAACTCCTATAGAACTTCTTTCAAAGCAAAAAAGGGCAGAGGGAGAACCGAAAAGTAAGTTTATCCTTGGAACTTTAGGCTTTATAATTCTATGTGCTGGATATTATCTTTCAGTTACTTCAAAAGGGAATCTCAGTAGCTTTTTTGCATTTTTTCCTGCTGTTATTGCTGTAATAATCGGTACTTATCTGGTATTCATCGCTTTTAGTATTTTAGTTTTAAAATTATTAAAAAGAAATAGAAATTTATATTACAAAGCAAAAAATTTCCTTTCAATATCAGGAATGTTATACAGAATGAAATCAAATGCAGTTTCACTTGCAAGTATTACACTTCTTTCAACTTCAATTATAGTTACTTTAGCTACAACATTGACTATAAATTCAAGTATAAAAGACCTTACAGATTCTATTCATCCTAATGATTTTTATTTATCCTCATCAGTAACTGGAAATAATAAAGATATACTAGCAAATGGAGAAGAAAGAAAAAAAGAAATCTTAAATATTTTAAACAAAGAGTTAAAAGAAGATGAAAAAATTAAAAATCTAACAGTCAAAAAGACTATAATGAATCCTGTAATAAATGAAAATGGAAAGATTACTCCTTTAGGTAAAAGACGTGAATTATCAGCATTTTTAATCGTTGAAACATTAGAAGATTATAATAGAAACAATAATACTAATTATACTCTTAATGATGGTGAGGTGATATACTCCACTAACTCTAAAAAGCTTAATAATTATGATAGTATGGATTTTGCTGGAAAAAATTATAAATTAGTAAAAGTAAAAAACTTATTTCCTATGAGCATATCTGCTGAAGGGATGATAATTATTGTAAAAGATAATGAAACTTTTATAAAAATGTTAGAAGAATATACTTATAATTATAATGAAAAACAATTAAAATATAACCTAGATTTTAATTTTGATTTAGAGTCTGCTGATAAAGAAGCTTTTTATTCAAGATTACAAACAGATTATAACATATTTGTTCAACAAAAAGATGTATTTAGTCATTCTTTGTCTTCAAAAGCTGAAGTTGATGCTTTTGCTTATGAACTAAATGGCGGTCTATTATTTTTCGGAATGATTGTTGCATTAATTTTCATAACAGGAACTGTGCTAATCACATATTATAAACAAATTTCTGAGGGCTTTGAAGATAAACAAAATTACCACATAATGAAAAATGTAGGACTTCCTGACTCAATAATCAAAAAGAGCCTTAGAGTACAAATATTGTGGATTTTCTTCTTACCACTTATAGTAGCAACAATTCACTCAATATTCGCCTTTCCAATCCTATACAATATACTTGGAGGACTTGGATTTAAAAACATAAAAATTTTCACAATGAGTTTTGCTACAATTGTACTTTGTTTCTCTGTAATTTACTTTATAATCTACTCAATAACTTCAAGAGTTTATTATAAAATTATAAGATAAGAACCCCTCCCTTCCACGATACCTTGCATCGGGTGGGTGCCCGAGAACAATAATATAAACAAAAAAATCACTGTTTTACGCAGTGATTTTTTCTTGTCTATTTTTATTTTTCTTTAGCCATTTTTCAACGATTTTATAATAATCTCTAGCATATTCATATTGTTTTGTAGCATATTCTCCAAAATGAATACCAAAGTCTAATTTATATTCACACCAATTGCTCCAAAGTAGTCCACAACAAGCAATGTAAGCATAAATTTTTATTTTTGTAATCTCATCTACTTCGCCATTAAAATAAATGTCTATCAAATTGTCAACTTGATTTTTATCATATAGAGAATATATACAGAACATTGCAATATCAATATCCGGATCTTGCATAGCAGCATATTCCCAGTCGATTAAACGGAGAGTTCCATCAGTTGCAAATAAAAAATTATCACAATTTGCATCTATATGAGTTAAACATTTTGGCTTTCTATTTTTTTCTATAAAATCTTGTAGCGAAAAAATCTTTTTCTTCACGTCTTCATAATCCTCATAAATAGAATTTTTATTTTCCCATAAAGATTCGTAGAAATTAATTTTTTCAAAAACATCGAACTCATGACCTACTTCTAAACCTAAGGAATGTAATTCTTTTATTTTATCCATACATTTTCTTAAGTCATCATGATTTTTATCATCACAATTTCTTGAATTTTCAATAAATTTTGTAATCTTATATCCATTGTCTGCATTAATATAAATTAATTCATCACAAATATTTTTATCTTTAATTAAAGAATAAACTTCCGCTTCTTGAACTCTATCTATAAGTTCAGAAGTTCCCTCTCCAGGTATTCTCATAATATATTTTTCGTTATTTACTGTAAATATAAAGGAATTATTTGTCATTCCCTTTTTTAAAACTTCAATCTCTTGAATATCATCAATATCAACATTTAAAGCCTCACAAATAATTGAAATTGCTTTTATATGTGTGTTATTAATGGCTTTTCTAATCTCTTCTAATTCTTCTTTAGAATATTCATTTATCTTGGATAAATCAATTTGGTTACTGTATTTATTTATGTAAAGACTCTTTAGTATATCTAAATCTATTTTGTTCATAATTCCTCCTTTTTTATCCCTGTCTGAACATTATATATTAATATCAGTAAAAAAGCAACTTTTTAAGCAAAATTAATTTATAAAGTTGAAAAAAATATCCATAAAGTGTATAATATTAATAGTTTTACGCCAGATGGTAAAACTATTAATTTTTCATCATAATTACCTTAATTTAATTATCAAAAAGGAATTATGATTTAATTATCTAGTTTTACGCATAATGGTAAAATTAGATATATTTCACCATAATTACATTAAATAAGTTACCAAATAGGAATTATGGTATAATATTTATAGTTTTATGCCCTATGATAAAACTATTAATATTTCATCATAATTACAAAAAAATTATCATTAAATAATTATGGTTAATATATTTAACTACTTATAATATAATTTATCAATATAATTATAAGTAATGGTTTGATTTTCAAGAATAATTGTGATAGAATGGTTATTCAATTTTAGATTTGGAGATTTTTATGAAAATTGAAAATACAATTTTACTGGTATTAGATTTTCAAGAAAAATTAATGCCAGTTATACAAAACAATGAAAACATTGTAAAATACACGAATATTTTGATTAAGTCCTGCAAAGAACTTAATATTCCTATAATTTATACTGAACAATATCCTAAGGGTCTTGGCGAAACTGTTTTAGAAATTAAAGAGTCTTTAAAAGACTCAAAAGCAAAGTATTTTGCAAAGAACAGTTTTTCAGCCTATCCACTTATCAAGGAAGAAGTTTTAAAACTTAAAAAAGAAGGAAAAACTTCTATTATTGTTGCGGGTGTAGAAACACATATTTGTGTATATCAGACGATAAAAGACTTAAAGAGTGACTTTGAAATTTATGTTCCTTTTGAAACTGTAGGTTCAAGAAATTCTGAAAATTATAAGAATGGATTGGACTTAATTAGAGAAATGGGAGCAAGTGTTACCAATGTTGAAACTATACTTTTTGATTTAATAAAAAGTTCAGAGCACAGTAGTTTCAAAGTAATCAGTAAGTTGATAAAGTAAGGAGTTTTATATGAAAAAGAAATTTATAATAACTTTTATTCTATCTTTAGCTCTATTTGGTGGAATCTTTTGGGTTGCAAATAGAATTTTAGATATTATGGAAGTTACTTCAAAAGTAGAATTTGTAGGTAGCGATTTAGGCGAAGGAAATAATATTGAACAACGTGTTGAAAATGAACTTTTATTCTTAGTTTTAGGTTTAGATAGTGATGATTTCAGTGGTGTTACAACTGAGCAAAACAGAACTGACACTATGATTTTATGTAAAGTTAATTTTGAAACAGGAAAGATTGATATTCTTTCAATCCCTCGTGATTCAAGAGTTATGGTTAATGGAAAATTAGATAAAATAAACCATGCTCACCACTATGGTGGTCTAAAAATGGCTGTAAAAACTACAAGAGATTTCTTAAATTTAGACATAGACTACTATGTAAGAGTAAATTTCTTCTCTGTTAAAGATATTGTAGATGTCCTTGGTGGTGTTGAAGTCGATGTTCCTGTTCAAGTTGACGTTGCAGAAGATGATGTCCACTTAAAACCAGGTAAACAAGTTCTAAACGGAAAACAAGCCCTACAATTTGCAAGATTTAGAGCAGGATATATAGAAGGTGATGTTGGTCGTGTTAAAGCTCAACAATTACTTATAAAAGCATTAGTTAAAGAGTTGACTAAAGCTAAAAATATTGCAAAAATCCCTGAAATTTTAGAAGTTGTTAAAAAGACTGTGAATACTAATATTCCTTTCTCTACAATTACAAAATTAGCTTTAAAAGCAAATAATTTAAGTGTAGATAAAATGAATACTCAAATAGTTCCAGGAGAATCTGCTTATATAAACAATATAAGTTATTTCGTTCCTAATCGTTCAAAATTGAATGCTCTTGTTAAAGAGATGTTCAGTGATTATCTACTAAGTCAAAATAACAATACGCAAGTAGATACAGACGAAAAAAAGAATAACAATAACAATAACAACAACAATAAGAATAATAATACTAACAATAATAAAACTAATAATAACAATAAAACTAATACTAATAAAAACAACAAAAAGAACAATAATAGATAATTAGGGTGAATATGGAAAACGAGAGAAAAAAAGAACATTTGGAAAATTTTTTAAAGAGCAATTTCAAATCCAATACTCTATTTAACAATGTATATATTGAACATTTTGCGTTGACTGATTTAAATTTTGACGAAATTGATACATCAGTAAACTTTTTAGGAAAAAAATTGTCTTTCCCACTTCTCATAAATGCAATGACAGGTGGAGCAGAGACTTCCTATGATGTTAATGAAGACTTAGCGAGACTTTGTAAAAATTTTAATATAGCATTTGAAAGTGGCAGCCAAAAAGTTGCCCTACAAGATGATGAACTTGTAGAAACTTTTACAATAGTAAAAGATATTTTAGATGAAAAAAATATAATAATTTCAAATCTTTCTGCATTATCAAGTCTTGAAGATGCAAAAAAAGCTGTTGAAATGTTAAATTCTGACGCTATTTCTCTCCATCTAAATCCCGCTCAAGAGATTGTTCAATTTGAAGGAGATAGGAATTTCAAAGGAATTTTAGAAAACATTGAAAATATCGTAAAAAATTTAGATGTTCCAGTAATCATAAAGGAAACAGGTTGTGGAATATCTAAAAAAACTTGTGAAAAACTTTTGAATGTTGGTGTAAAATACATTGATATTAGTGGTTATGGTGGAACAAATTTCATTGAAATTGAAAATTTGAGAAGAACAGACTTAGATTTTACAAATATCTACGGTTGGGGAATTCCAACTGCAAAATGTATTATAGACTGTAGAAAAATCTCAAAAGACTTTACTCTAATAGGATCTGGTGGAATTAAAACCGGAGAAGACATTGCTAAGGCGATTATACTCGGTAGCGATATGATTGCTATTGCTGGGGAAGTATTAAGATATTTAATTCATGGTGGATATAAATTTGCTGAAGATTATTTAAAATCTCTAATCTATCAAACAAAGATGATTATGTTACTTCTTGGAGTAAAAAACATTGAAGAACTTAAACAAGTTGAATACAAAATATTTGGAAAATTAAAAGAAATATGTGAATATTAAAAAATGAGAGTTTTGATAACTCTCATTTTTTTATAAATTATTTTAAGGGGGACTTCTTAAAATTTATTTATCTTTAAATCTACTTTTAACATATATGGAAGAACTATAAGCACTATTAAAGCTATTCCTGAAAATATAAATATATATCCACTTTTAAATTTATCAAATAAAAACGAATAAAATAATATTCCAAGTGGCATTAGAAGTTGACAACCTGTTCCCAAAATACTGAAAACTCTTCCTTGATATTCAAGGGGAACCGCCTTTGTAAACCAAACCATTACCGGAGTATTTATAAAATTTGCAATAAAATTAACTCCAAAAGCAAATATCATAAATATTATAAAATATGAAAAGATACTAAATTTAAATAATAATGCAATTCCCAAAAGTATCAAGAATCCTGAAAGCCCTCTAATACATTTAAAAGAAAATTCCAAAGGAGCTTTAATGTCCTTCATCATTGATAAAATTATTGATGAAACTATTACTGCCACCGGAAAAGTTGCGTTTATAATCCCGTAAAGATAATCTGAAATCTTAATTTCATTAATCAAAACATAGGGAAGGCCAATTGAAACTGATGAAAAAAAGAAATTTATAAACATCGCAAAGGAGATAATAAAGACCAAAGCTTTTTTATCTTTCATATAATTTAAACCTTCAACGAACATCTTTAAAACTTTTTGTTCTTCATTATTCTCTATCACTTCTGTCTTTATAAAATCAAAATTTATAAAAAGTACAACCAATATAGTTATAAATTCAATTACCGCTTCCAAAAGTACAAAATGAATTAAATCCAATTTTGTAAGTAGAAAAACCGCTAAAATTGGAGAAATTATATAAACTCCTGAAGATGCCATTTGCTCAAAAGATTTTACCTTTTGAATATGCTCTTCACATACAAGTTTCTTTGTAGAAGATGAAAAAGAATTATTTAAAAATTGATCAGCAACCCTTAAACAAATTAATAACATATAGGTATTAATTAAATTTGTTTCAGTATTAGAATTTAAACTTAGAGCATATAAAATCAAACTTACAATGCTAAAAAGCTGAGCAATTACAATTACAATCTTCTTATTGTATTTATCTACAACTCCTCCTACAAAAGGAAGCAAAACAAGCGCAACCAAAGGTCCTATAACTTGAGAAATACCAAAATTTAAAGCAGATTCAGTCTTTTTCAAAATTAAAAGTCCAATAATGAATGACAAAATAGAACTACCAAAATTTCCAGTTATAGTTGTCATTATTAATTTTATCATCTGTTTTCTTGATTCTTTTAAAATATCCATGACTTTTACCTCTTAATACTTTATTTTGATTATATTATATAATGTATAATATACTATGTCAATAGTTTTTTATGATTTTTTATATAATGGAGGATTTATTGGGGGAATTTCTTTGCAAAGTACTATGACGTGAACTTTTTTTGTTTTCTATACTCTTTATAAACAAAGATATGTATATATTCTCTTAATTTCAATTAAGATGACGTGTTTGGGGGGTGTTTCTATTCAAAATACTACTACGTGAAATATTACTATAAAATAATTAGATTAAATTATCTACTAAATAAAGAATTTTTTTAATTATTAAGCAAATTAAAGTTTATTTACTATTATAATGTTAAGCTATCAAACGAAGATATTTCCCTTATATGTCATCTCGACTGGAGTGAAACGGAATGGAGAGATCTCATACTTTTGCTTTAGCAAAAGTAAATGTATCGTAGATACATCAACTACAGCAAACTAATCCATCCCACAAAAAAAGACGGCTTTCACCGTCTTTATTTTCCAATACAGAAGTTTGAAAAGATATTGTCCAAGATATTTTCGGAAATATTTTCTCCGATTATTTCTCCAAGCACTTCGTAAGCTCTTCTTAAATCCACTTCGCAACAGTCGATAGGCACCATATTTTTTAAATCTGCATAGAAAGATTTTAAATATTCTAATGAGCTCTTTAGACTATTTTCATGTCTTACATTTGTGATTAAAGCCTTGTCTTTAATCTCTATTTTGCCGTCGAAGAACATATCTATAATTGCCTGTTCAAGTTTTGAAATTCCTTCATTTTTTAGAGCGGATATTTCTATTAACTCAAAATTTACCTTTTCTTTCAATTTTTCTTCATTCAATTTTTTATCCAAATCTACTTTATTTAAAATTCCAATAGATTTAGTTGTATTTGCAAGATTTATTATCTTTTCATCTTCTTCGTCAAGTTCTCTTGAAATGTCGAATAGTACTAAGTTTAAGTCCGAATTTTCACTTGCTTCGATAGATTTTTGTACTCCAATTTTTTCAACGACATCAGCAGTATCTCTGATTCCTGCAGTATCATTTATATTTAACTTAATTCCTGAAAGCTCAATGTCTTCCTTAATCAAATCTCTCGTAGTTCCTGCAATATCCGTTACAATTGCTCGTTCCTGTCTTAAAATTCTATTTAGTAGGGAAGACTTTCCAACATTAGGCTTCCCAATTATTGAAACATTTATTCCGTCTTTTAAAATTTTTCCTTTATTAGACTCTCCAAGTAATTCTTCCATTTCAGCCATCAATTTCTCAGTCTTTAAAATTACATTATCAAAAGGTAATTCCTCCTGCATATCTTCTGTAAAATTGATAGAATACTCAACAAAACTTAAAATATCTAAAAGTTCTTCTCTAAATTCTTTAATCTTTTTACTCAAATGTCCTTCAAGTTGATTAATCGCACTCTTATGAGAAAATTCTGTTTTTGCCTTTATTAAGTCAATAACTCCTTCAGCTTGGGATAAATCAAGTCGTCCATTTAAAAATGCTCTTTTTGTAAATTCTCCCTTTTCTGCAAGATCTGCTCCATTTTCAAGACATAAATTTAAAACCCTTTTAAGACATACAATGCCCCCATGAGTAAAGATTTCAACTACATGCTCTCTCGTATAAGTATGAGGTGCAAACATAAAACAAACCATAACTTCATCAATAAGTTCATCTTTATCGTAAATATGCCCATATTTCATCATTCTATTGGATTTTTCATCTATTTCTTTTTTATCCTGAGGTTTGAAAAAATTTTTTACAATATCTATCGACTTTTCACCACTAAGTCTTACAATTCCAATACCTGATTCGCCTGTAGCAGTAGCAATAGCAACAATAGTATTTTCCATATTTTCTCCTTGTTGTTCCACAATAAAGCAAAAGAACGCCTAAACGTTCTTTTAATTGCATATTAAAATTTAGGTTTGATAACAACCTTTCTATGTGGCTCTTCACCTTCGCTCACAGTAAATACACCTTTCATATTGTGTAAAGTTGAGTGAACAATTCTTCTCTCATAAGCATTCATAGGTCTAAGTCTCATAACTTTTTTATATCTAATAGCCTTTTTAGCAAAAGTCATTGCCATTTCTCTGATTGATTCTTCTTTTCTCTTCTTATATCCATTTATATCTAAGAAAACTCTCTTTTCTAAGGAAGTATTTCTTCTAGCAAAAATACTTACAATATATTGAATACTTTCTAAAGTTTCTCCAGATTTTCCAATCAAAACTTTAAAATCATCAGATTTATTTATATACAAATTGACAGCTTCTTCATCTTCATCAAAAGTTATTTCACCGTCAACTCCCATTTTCAAAATTAAGTCTTTTAAAAATCTTTCAATTTTTTCTATATCTTCGCTTTTAGCGGGAACTTCTTTTTTACAACAAGTTTCTTCAACAACTTCATCAACAACTTCTTCTATAAACTCATTATAATTTTCTTCTTTTTCTTGTTTTAAAGAAACTTCAACTAAAGCATCTCTTGAACCAAAGCCCAAAAAACCACTCTTTGGTTTTTCAATTACTTTAACATCAACATCTGAAATATCTGCTGATAATTCTGCTAAAGCAAGTTTAACAGCTTCATCAACAGTTTTTGCTGATTTTACAACAGTCATTCTTTTGCTCCTTTCAACTAATTACTCATCTTTTTATTTTCGTAAGCAGTCAAAGCTAATCTCAATAAAATTTCTACAATATTTGTCATAGCCCAATAAAGTGCAAGACCAGCAGAGAAACTCTTAGCAGAAATAAATATTACTAATGGGAATATATATTTCATAGTTTCCATAGATTTTGCACCAGGATTATCCTGTTGATCTCTATTACTCAAATCAAGGTAAACATATTGAGTAATTGCATTTATCAAAGGAAGACCATATAAAAGTGGGTCTGGTGCTGACAAATCCTTAATCCAAAGGAAATTTTTCATAACATCTGCATTTGCATCCCCAAAAATATATAACAATGGCTCTCTCATTACTGCAAACATCGCTATAACTAAAATAAAGTTAAAAATCAAAGGTAAACAACCACCAAGTTGTTTAATTCCATGTTCTTTATTAAATTCCATAAGTTTAAGATTCATAGCTTGTGGATCATGTTTATATTTTTCTCTTATCTTTTGTTGCTCTTTAGCAAACTTTGCTTGAATCTTTTGATTTTTTATACTACTTAAAAATATTGGGAAAAGTACAATCTTAAAAATTATAGAAATTATAATAATACTAATCGCTAAATATGAAATACTTGAAGGCTCATTAGGTAAAACCGAAGCAACCCCTTCATAAATAAATTTTAATACAGATCCCATTAAATTTCTTAAAAATGCCATTTATTCCTCCTATTTTAGTGGATCATACCCACCTTTTCCAAAAGGATTACATCTTAAAATTCTCCAAATAACTAAAAAACTTGCCTTAAAAAAATTGTATTTCTGATACGCTAAAATCGCATATTCCGAACAAGTCGGTGTAAATTTACATTTTCCATGTCCCCAAAGGCCAGAAATATATTTTCTATAGAATTTAATTAATAAAATCATCAATTTTCTCAATTTAAAACCTTCTTTAAAGCATAATTTATAAGTCTTAACAAAGACCTCTCAAGTTCAATGTAATCAATTTCTAAAGTGTTTTTTTTCGGTAAAATTACCATTTCATAACCTAATCCTAAATCACAAACATTAAGTCTTATTATCTCTTTTATTCTTCTCTTAATCAAATTACGTTTATTTGCTTTTCCAAACTTTTTAGTAACGGAAACACCGAACTTAACTTTTTTTCTATTTGTCGGTCGGATAAAAATGGTAAAATCTTTATTCCAAAAATTTTTTCCACGCTTGTAAACAGTTTGAAACTCTCTATTTTTTCTTAATCTAATTTCCTTATTCATATATCATCTTTCCATGCTTCAAACACAAAGCAAAAAGCTGAATTTTAGAAAAGGCCACACTAATGTTGGCCTATGCTGATAAAACTTTTCTATTTTTAAGTCTTCTTCTCTTTAATACAGCTCTACCTGCTTTTGTACTCATTCTCTTTCTAAAACCATGAATTTTACTTCTTTTTCTTCTATTCGGTTGATAAGTTCTTTTCATAATATAGATGACACCTCCTTATTATAATCACCTTTAGGTTATTTAATAAAACACTACCATAGATTATAAGCTATTTTAAGTATAATTGTCAAGTAAAAATATAAAAATTTTATAAAATTTTTATACAGATTCAAAGCAAAATTTTTAATTCATAATACAAGTATTTACATTCAACAAAAAAGATGATATCATTAAGTTAAAGTGATATTGGAATTTATGTGAGGGATAAATATGAAATACACACCAGAAAAATTTGAACTAAAAGATGGTAGAATCTGTGTAATTAGAGAAATTCAAGTAAAGGATGCTGCAGAAACTGTTGAATATTTGAAGACTGTTATGGGAGAATCTGATTTCTTGTATTCTTATCCAGAAGAAATAACTATGTCTGCAGAAGAGGAAGCAAAAATGATAAAAGGCTTTAATGAATCTGATAATACACTTATGCTTGTTGTCGAAATGGATGGAAGACTAATTGCAAATGGCATGATTACAAGACTGACAAAAAAGAAAATGTGCCATCGAGGGAATGTCGCTGTTTCTGTGCTAAAAGAATTCTGGAACTTAGGAATAGGAAAGAAGTTGCTTATTTGTCTTGAAAAGCAAGCTAAGAAATGGAATCTTTCCCAAATTGAACTGGATTATTTCTCAGGTAATGAAAGAGGAAGGGCTCTTTACGAGAAAATTGGATTCGTACAAGTTGGAGAAACTCCTAATGCCTTCATTTTGAAGGATGGAACACGATACAACAATATAAAAATGATAAAAGGTATTTAAAAAATTTTGGGTTTCGTTTCATAATAATCACAGTGGCAATTAGTCAAGGTAATACAAGAGTTTTAGAGCTTATATCAAAATTTAAAATCAAAAAGAATAGTTGGTGTGCTATTTAGAGCAGTTATCACAAAAATAAATGTTGTTATCATTACATCAGCATAAAGGAGGAACTCATATGTCTAATGCGAAAAAAGACATAATTGAAGCAAAAGGTTTTGCGATTCAAATTTACACTGAAGACTTTAAAAACGACTATATAAGTCTAACGGATATTGCAAGATATAAAAGCGATGAACCAAGCGATGTAATAAAAAATTGGATGAGAAGGAAAGATACAATTGAATTTCTTGGTTTATGGGAAAGCTTAAACAATATGAATTTCAATTCGGTCGAATTCGACCGAATTAAATCAGAAGCTGGATATAATTCCTTTACATTGTCTCCTAAGAAATGGATAGAGAAAACACAAGCAATTGGAATTATTTCAAAAGGTGGAAGATATGGCGGTGCATTTGCACATACAGATATTGCCTTTGAATTTGCTTCATGGATTTCTGCTGAATTTAAGATGTATGTAATTCAAGATTACAAAAGACTTAAATCAGATGAAAACTCAAGATTGTCGTTGGGATGGAATCTTAATCGAGAAATTTCAAAGATTAACTACAAAATTCATACAGATGCAATCAAAGAATATCTCTTAAAAGATCTTACTAATGAACAATTATCCTATAAATATGCAAGTGAAGCAGATATGCTAAATGTTGCATTGTTTAATAAAAGAGCTAAACAGTGGCGTGAAGAAAATCCAGATTTAAAAGGTAATATGAGAGACTATGCAAGTCTCAATGAATTACTTGTGCTAGCAAATATGGAAAGCTACAATGCAATCCTTATTGGTAAATGTATGAATCAAAAAGAAAGAATGATAGAACTTAGAAAACTTGCTAGAACTCAGCTGCTGTCAATTGAAAAGCTGAACAATACAGGTATTAAGAGTTTGGAGGATAAGTCAAAGAAATAGAGAGATGATTAAATGGTGGTAACTTAAATGTAAAAAAATTTTAAAGAAAGTCATCCAAGGATTGATATAAACATAGGCAAACGGATAGTATCAGTTACTTATTATATTTACAAAGTTTTTGGAGGAAAAAAATGAAAAATAATTATACATTTAGAAAATTAATAAGAATACTCTCTTTGCTTTTTATATTTTTGACTGTATTTTATAGTTTACATATAATGCAATAATATTCAAATAATTTTTATAAATAGGGAGGATTTTGTTTTGAGTTATTTATGTTTTTTAGTAATAATGATAATTTTGTCATTAGTTTCAGTTGTATTTAGCCTAATTGCACCGATTATGGTTCAAATTTGGAGTAAAAGTGTAGAGGGAATTACTATCTATAGAATTTTACTTTTATCTATAATTATGGCTGTTTTTATGCTAATAAATATTTTATTTATTGTAATAAAAGAACACTATTCAAGAAAGTTAAATAGAGAGAATTTTTTCGACTATCTAAAAGATATTTTAACTTTAAAATATGATTACATAATTTCCGAAGGAATAATGAAAATTTTGGATAAGACAATAATGAGTGTTAACAATATTTATCTGTTTATCACAGGGGATAATATCAAATTAATAACAAATTCACTCGTTATGGTAGTTGTTTCTGTTTGGATTTTATATATTAATAAATACATATTTCTTGCTTGTTTGGTAGTTGTTCCTATAAATATTTTAGGCTTTGCCAAGATAAACAAAGTGCTATTGGGAAAATCTAGAAATATGGAATTACAGGTTACTACAGGCTGGCAAAAAGTTTTATCCGTCATATCAAATACTGAATATATAAAACAACAATCTAATCCAGATATTATTAAAAATTATTTAAGTGATACTGTAGATACTATTTACAATTCAATGTCTGATGTAAATATGTATTCTATAAGTACTTCTACCTTAATTCACAGTATTAATTCAATTTTTCAAACTGTTATATTAACTTATGGTGTTTATAATTTTGCCTTTGTTGGACATGATTATTTTTCATTGATGATACTTATGATTTTAATTCCAACATTTTTTAATACATTAAGTTCTCTTGTTGGTTCAAAACTAAATAAAAGAAATTTCACAATAGCTAAAGAATTTAAGGAAAATTTAGAAAATATGAGTGAAATTTATAGTGGAAATAATCTTGAAGAGATAAAAAATATTTCCTTTAATATTTCAAAATTAAAACTTCCTACACATAGTATTGATGTAAACATTGTTGGGGAATTTTCAAAAGGAGATATAATTAGAATAAAGGGAGACTCCGGTAGAGGAAAGAGTACATTCTTAAAATCAATTATTGGATTTAGAGAAAATGAAGGAATTTTTATAAATGGAAATAATATAAATTCATATAATTTATTAGCTTTAAGAAATAGAATTGAATATATGGGTCAAGATGCTTATGTTTTTCAAGGCTCTTTAGAGGACAATTTATTTTTCGGTATAGAAAATTATAAAGATAAAATTGACAGTCTAAAACAAGATCCGCTCTTAAAAACTATCTTCTCGTCTAAAGACTTGGACTCTGATATTTTTAACTTGGGTGCTGATTTATCAGGAGGAGAAAAACAAAAAATTGCTTTAGCAAGAGCAATTAATTCCGATGTGGATATACTTCTATTAGATGAAATCACTTCAAGCATTGATAAAGAAAGTTCTGTTGAAATTTACAACAGAATAAAAGAAATATCAAAAGATAAAATTATTTTTATAATTTCTCACGATGATATTGTCGATGATATTTGTAATAAAGAAATTTTAATATAAAATTAATCCATTTGCTTTTTGCAAGTGGATTTTTTGTGCAATAAATTTTAACGTAATATTTTTGTTTATATATTTACAATAATTTGCATATTAAATGTAATAAATTTGAGTTTTTTTTGGATTTTTGGTATAATTTAACTGTGAAAAGATGTGTAAAATTTTTTAAATATTAAAAAATTATTAAAAATTTTCAATAAAATTATCTACAAATTATTTTTTTACAAAAATGTAATATGTGGATAAGTAGAATAAATATGTGGATAAATTGTTTATTTTTTACTAATAAATATTTTATAGTTTAACAAAATTTGAAAAAATACAATTTATTTTATAAACAAAATAACTTTTATAAAAATGTGGATAACTTTTTAAAATATTTAATTATCTTTTTAAAAAGTCTTTATTAATATTAAAATTTCAATGTTTTAAAAATTTTATCTGCTGTGGATAAATATGTTAATAACTTAGAAAATGGGGAGTAGTTTATGTTTGAGAATGAAATAGTGGTTGATAGCTTATGGCTTGAAGTTTGCAATGAGTTAAAAGATAAACTCGGAGAAAGTCGATTTGCGACTTGGATTGAAGTTTTAAAGCCAATTTGTTATGAAAATCATAAGTTAATGGTACTTTGTCAGTCTAATTATATTAAAACTTTTATAAATGGAAATTTTAAAGATTATATTGAAGATGCAATAAATAATCAACTTTTTCCTTTAACAAAAGAAAAAACTGAGCTTTTACCTGTTGTCGCTACTGATGAAATCTATCTAGAAGCAATTAAAAATTTAGGAGGTCAAACTTCTTTCTTTTCAAAATCTTCTGAAAAAGGCTCAAAAAAGGGAAAATTAAAGAAAATTTCTTCTTCAAATAATTCTTCAGCTTTTTCAGAGAGATTTACTTTTGACAATTTCGTAAAGGGTAAAAATAATGAATTTGCTATGGCTGCAGCTGAAGCAGTTTCCAAAAATCCTGCTGGTACTTACAATCCACTTTTCATTTATGGAAATTCAGGACTTGGAAAAACTCACCTTATGAAAGCTATTGGCTATGAAATTCACAAAAATTTTGATTGTAAGGTCTTATATTTGAGTAGTGAGAAATTTACAATTGACTTGATTGACTCAATTAGGGATAAAAATCAAAATTCAGAATCTGAATTTAGAAAGAAATATAGAAATGTCGATGTTTTGCTTATAGATGATATTCAATTTATTGCAGGAAAGACTGCAACACAAGAGGAATTTTTCCATACTTTTAATGAATTATACAGTAGAAATAAGCAAATTATAATTTCATCAGATAGACCACCAAAGGAGATTAAAAATCTGGAGGACAGACTTAAGAGCAGATTTAATATGGGTCTAACTGTTGATATTCAACCACCTGATTTTGAGACGAGAATGGCTATTTTACAAGATAAGGTAAAGTATGAGCCAATAGCTCTTTCAAATGAAGTTTTAGAATTTATTGCAATGAATATAAAGACGAACATAAGAGAGCTCGAAGGGGCTTTAATTAATGTTTTGGCTCATTATAAATTAAAACAAGATGCTCCAATGACTGTTGATTATGTAAAGGGAATTTTATCCCAAAAACTTAATGAACTAAATAGGAGAGAATTGGATATTGATTTGATAAAGGAAACTGTAAGTGAGTATTTTAAAATAGAAGTTTCCGATTTAAGCTCTAAAAATAGGGCTAACTCAATTGCTTATCCAAGACAGGTTGCGATGTATCTTTGTAGAAATATGTTAGACTGTGCTTTAGGAAATATAGGTTCAGCCTTTGAGAAAGATCATACTACCATAATGCATGGGGTTAAGAAAATTGATGAAAAGATAAAGACTACTGAATCTGTAAGAAAAGATATAGAAAACATAAAGAAAATGTTAGAAGATTAGTATTACAAAAAAGTAATATTATTTTTAAAGAAATTTTTAGTTATTCGACTTATACTGTTTATAAGTATGTTGATAAGTTGTTGATAACTTTGTAAGATTTTTTTCGTTGTTAATATGTTTATAAGTCTATAATTATTTTGTGATTTATACAGTAGTTATACAGTAAATAAATATTGATATTTCAATGTTTGAAAGGGTTGTTTAAGATATCCACAGCCCCTACTACTATTACTACTAAATTATATATTTTTTATATGTGAAAAAAAGGAGAAAATTATGGAAATAAAGATAATGCAAAATGAACTTTTGGGTTTGATAAATATATCTTTAAGAGCTATAAGTTTAAAAAATAACACTTCAATACTAGAAGGAATTTTATTTATTGCAAAGGATAATAGATTAACTTTAAAGTCAACTGATTTGGAACTTGCAATTGAAACTTCAACTGAATGTAAAGTTGAAAAAGAAGGAGAAGTTTTACTTAATGCTTCAATGATTTCTAATATAGTGAGAAAATTACCCAATGATGAAGTATATATAAAGGTTGATAGAGAAAAAGTCTTTATTCAAAGTGAAAATGCTAAATTCAATATAATTGCAATGGATATTTACTCATATCCTGAATTTCCAACTTTTGAAAATAAAGTGGATTTTTATGTTCAAGAAAATTTGCTTAAAGTTGCAACTAAACAAACTATTTTTGCAACAGCTATTGATGATTATAGAATAGTTTTAAATGGTGTCGATGTTGAAATTGAAAATAAAAATGTTGATTTTGTTGCACTTGATGGACATAGAATTGCAAAGAGAAGTTTTAAGATAGAAGAAGATATTGAGAAAAAAGTTATAATTCCACCAAGAGCTTTAAACGAGATTTCAAAGATTGTTCCTGAAGGCTCTGTTGTTGGAATTTCACTTGTAAGAGGTAGTGCTATTTTCACTTTTGAAAATACAATCTTTTCAACAAGAGTAATAGACGGAGAATATTTGAATTATAAGGCACTATTTTCCTACGAACATAAGACAAAAGTTATTGTTTCAAGACGTGATTTAATAAATGCGATTGAAAGAGCAAATATTATCTATAAGGCAGAAAAGGGTGATTTAGTTACTTTTACAATAGATGATACTAGTATTTTAGTTGAAGGATCGTCTGAAATTGGAGATTTAAAAGATATTATCGACATCAAAAAAGAAGGAGATAATTTAAAGATTGCCTTTAATTCAAAATATGTTTTAGAGGGATTAAAGACAATAGAACAGGATTTTGTTGAAATTACATTTAATGGTAGAGCAGGAGCTTGTATCATAAGACCTGAAGATGAAAATATAGATTATACTTATTTAGTTTTACCTGTTTTGTTGCAAGATTCTCAATACTAGGAGTTTAAAATGGAAGAAATTATTATTGATACCGAATTTATAAAATTGGATTCGTTGTTGAAATATGCAGCTGTTGTTCAAACTGGAGCTGATGCTAAATTCTTTATTTCTGAAGGATTAGTTTTAGTTGACGGAGAAGTTGAAACAAGACGTGGTAGAAAAATTTATGACGGAATGACTGTTAAGATATTGGCAGATGAAGAAGTAAATTTGATTGTTAAAAAGAGGTAGAGTTGATAGTTGAAAAAATACATTTGACCAACTTTAGAAATTTAAAAGATATTTCTTTTGAGTTTAAAGAGAATATAAATGTTTTTGTCGGAAAAAATGGAATCGGAAAGACGAATGTTTTGGAGGCGATTTATATTTCTCTTGTTGCGTCAAGTTTTAGGCAGGCAAAACAAGAAGATTTTATAAGTTTTGGAGAGAATTTTACGAAAGTTGATACTTTTGTAAATGAAAAGGGATTTGAAAATAAAATTTCTTTTTTATATACTGACGATAAGAAAAAAGTTTTTAAAATTGATGATATTAAACTTAAGAGTATAAATGAACTTTACGACTTTTCAAATGTTATTGGATTTTTCCCTGATGAGCTAAAAATTATTACAGAAAGTCCAAATTTTAGAAGGAATTTTTTTGATAGCTTTATTATGAAGATGACAAAGGGCTATAAACAAAAATTAAATTTATATAGAAATGTTATTTTCAGAAGAAATTTACTCTTAAAGGGAATGAATTTATCCAGTTTTTATAAGCAGGAGATGAATGCTCTTACAAAAAAACTTGCTCTTTTGTGCTATGAAATAAGTATGGAGAGAAAAAAGTTGATTGATTTGATAAATATGGAAATAAATTCAATTCATCAACAATTATCAGGAGAAACTCTTTCTATAGAGTATGAGTCAATTTTATCGGATTATAAAAAATCAGAAAATGAATGTCTAAAGGAAATTTTAGAAAATTTTTCTAAGTCCTATAAATTGGATAGTGAAAATAAGACTACAAACTTTGGTATTCACAAGGAAAATTTTAAATTTATCTTAAATGGTAAAGATGCAAAGAGTTTTTCTTCACAAGGTCAAAAGAGAAATATTATAATTACAGTTAAGATGTGTCAAAAGAATATTTTTGAAGAGTATAAGAGAGTAAAGCCAATAATTTTACTCGACGATCTATTTAGTGAATTGGACGAAGATAGAAGATATGAAATTTTGGAATATTTAACGGATAATCAAGTCTTTATAACGACTACAGATAAATCTTTTGTAAATAATTTTAAGAATATTAATGTTATAGAAATGGAAAAAGTGAGAAAGGAAAAATATGAGTAAAGAAAAAATTAGAAATTACGGGGCGAAAGACATTAAGGTTTTAACAGGTCTTGAACCAGTTAGACTTAGACCTGGTATGTATATAGGTTCGACAGGAGTAAAGGGACTTCATCATCTAGTTTATGAAGTTGTTGACAACAGTATTGACGAAGCTTTAGCAGGAGTTTGTGATACAATTACAGTTACAATCTTTGAAGATAATTCTGTAAGAGTTGAAGATAATGGTAGTGGTATTCCAGTAGAAGTGCATCCACAAACTGGAAAATCAACACTTGAAACAGTTTTGACAATTCTACATGCTGGTGGTAAGTTCAATAACAATGCTTACCAAGTTTCAGGGGGACTTCATGGAGTTGGGGTTTCTGTTGTAAATGCTCTTTCAGAATGGCTTATTGCAAATGTAAAAAGAGATGGAAAACTTTATGAACAACAATTTTCAAGGGGAAATGCTACTTCAAAGCTTGAAGTGGTAGGTACTTCAAAAGAAACTGGAACAATAATAACTTTTAAACCTGATTCTGAAATTTTTGATACAACTATCTATGAAAAAGAAATTTTAAGAAACAGATTTAGAGAAATGGCATTTTTAAATAAAGGTGTTAAAATTATTTTTACAGATGAAAGAGAAGATTTTACAGAAACTTTTCATTATGAAGGTGGAATAAAATCTTTTGTTGAGTATATGAATAGAAATAAAAATAGTCTTCATAGCGAAGTTATTTATTTTCAAGGACAAAGAGGAGATTCACAAATTGAAATTTCTATGCAATATACAGACGGATACTCTGAAAATGTCTTAACTTTTGCAAATAATATCCATACACCTGAAGGTGGAAGCCATTTAGTAGGATTTAAGACTGCTCTTACTCGTACTTTAAATGACTATGGAAGAAAATACAATTTAATTAAGGATAAGGATGCAAATCTTCAAGGAGATGATACAAGAGAAGGTCTTACAGGAATTGTATCAATAAAACTTCCTAATCCACAATTTGAAGGACAAACTAAGGCAAAACTTGGAAATAGTGAAAGCCGTGGTATCGTTGAAGCATTCCTATACGATAATTTGATGACTTTCTTAGAAGAAAATCCAAAAGTTGGTAAAATTATTATAGAAAAGGCTCAAAGTAGTGCAAGAGCGAGAGAAGCTGCAAGAAAGGCAAGAGATTTAACTCGTAAAAAATCCATTCTTGACAATACTACTTTACCTGGTAAATTATCCGACTGTCAAGAAAGTGATATTTCTGTAAATGAAATTTATCTTGTCGAAGGGGACTCTGCGGGTGGTTCTGCAAAACAAGGTAGAGATAGTAAATTCCAAGCAGTTTTACCACTTAAAGGTAAGATTATGAATGTTGAAAAGGCAAGAATTGACAAGATTTTAGGTTATGAAGAAATTAAATCAATGATTACTGCTTTTGGAACAGGAATCGGAAAAGATTTTAACTTAGATAATTTAAGATATGGAAAAATAGTTATAATGACAGATGCCGACGTTGACGGTGCACATATTAGAACTTTGATTTTAACATTTTTCTATCGTTATATGAAAGAATTAATCGAACAAGGTCATGTATATATTGCACAACCACCACTTTATGGAATTATTAAAGGTGTTAAGGTTGTAAAATATTGTTGGACTGATGAAGAATTACAAGCTAGTTTAGATGAACTTGGTCGTGATTCACATAGAATTCAAAGATATAAAGGTCTTGGGGAAATGAATCCTGCACAACTTTGGGAAACAACTATGAATCCTGAAAACAGACTTTTCCTACAAGTAAATATTGATGATGAAGAACTTGTGTCAATAGACGAAACTTTCTCAACTCTTATGGGAGATAAGGTTGAACCAAGACGTGAATTTATAGAACAAAATGCGAAATATGTTGAAAATATTGACGCATAGGAGGAATAGATGGCTGATATAGAAAATAAAATGAATATAGTCGATGTAGATATCGAAAAGGAAATGAAAAAGTCATACCTTGAATATGCCATGAGTGTTATTGTTGCAAGAGCTTTGCCTGATGTTAGAGATGGTTTAAAGCCTGTTCATAGAAGAATTATTTATGCAATGCAAGGTCTTGGACTTTTACCAGACAAGCCTTATAAAAAATCTTCAAGACTTGTTGGGGAAGTAATGGGTAAATATCATCCTCATGGTGACTCTGCAATTTATGATGCAACTGTTAGACTTGCGCAAGATTTTAACTTGCGTTATCCTCTTGTTGACGGTCAAGGTAACTTTGGTACTATTGACGGAGACGGTGCTGCCGCTCCTCGTTATACAGAAGTTAGAATGCAAAAACTTGCTCTTGAAATGTTAAGAGATATTAATAAAGATACAGTTGACTTCGCACCAAACTATGACGAAAACGAAAAAGAACCAGTTGTTTTACCAAGTAAATTTCCAAATCTTTTGGTAAATGGTGCAGCTGGTATCGCCGTTGGTATGGCCACAAATATGCCACCACATAATTTAAATGAAGTAATTGATGCAACTTGCGAATATATCGACAATTTTGATATTTCCGTTGATGAACTTATGAAATTTGTTAAAGGTCCTGATTTTCCAACAGGTGCAAATATCATGGGACTTGAAGGAATTAAACAAGCTTATCATACAGGACGTGGAAAAATTACTGTAAGGGCTGTTGCAAATATTGAAGAACATAATAATAAAACTAGAATTATAGTTACAGAAATTCCATATCAAGTTAATAAAACTAATTTGATTATGAAGATTGTTGAACTTATCAAAGATAAGAGAATTGAAGGAATTTCAGACTTAAGAGATGAAAGTAATATGAAGGGGATTAGAATTGTAATCGAATTAAAGAGAGATGCTAATCCGAATATTATTTTAAATAATCTTTATAAACATACACAAATGCAAACTACTTTTGGGGTAATAAACCTTGCACTTGTAAATGGTGAACCTAAAGTTTTAAATTTAAAGGAATTAATCGGACATTATGTTGAACATCAAAGAGATGTAATCACAAGACGTTGTAGATTTGAACTTAAAAAAGCTGAAGACAGAGCACATATTGTTGAAGGACTTTTAAAAGCGATTGATCATATCGACGAAATAATTAAGATAATTAGAGCTTCTTACTCAGACGCGCAAGAAAAACTTATGGAACGTTTCGGTTTTACTAAAATTCAAGCTGAAAGCATCCTTGAAATGCGTTTAAGAAGACTTCAAGGTCTTGAAAGAGAAAAATTACAAGATGAATATAATTCTTTGATTAAAGAAATTGCAAGACTTAAAGAAATTTTAGGAAATGAAAGATTAATCTTAAATATAATTAAAGAAGAATTAATAGAAATTAAAGAAAAATTTGGCGATGACAGAAGAACTGAAATCAAACCTAATTTTGATGAAATTGAAATTGAAGAGTTAATTAAAGAAGAAGATGTTGTAATAACTCTTACAAAACAGGGTTACATCAAGAGAATCCCTTCTGATACTTACAAAGTACAAAACAGAGGTGGAAAAGGTGTTGTTGCCCTTACTACAAAAGAAGATGACTATGTTGACAGTCTTTTCGTAACTTCAACTCATAGCTTGATTTTATTCTTTACAAATAAGGGAAGAGTATATAAACTAAAAGCTTATGAAATTCCTGAAGGAAAAAGACAAGCAAAAGGTCAAAATATTATAAATCTTTTAGAATTAATGCATGGAGAAAAAGTAAATGCAGTAATTCCAGTAAAAGATGCAGAAGCTGATGAATACTTGATTATGGCTACAAAGAAAGGTACAATCAAGAGAACATCTGTTGAACTTTTCAAATCAATTAGAAAAGTTGGAATGAAAGCAATTAATTTAGTTGACGATGACGAACTAATCCAAGTTAGAGTTTCACCAGTTGAGGACTCAGCAATTCTAGTTACAAAAAAAGGTCTTGCGATTAAATTTGCACTTTCAGATCTTAGAGAAATTGGAAGAACTGGACAGGGTGTAAGAGGAATTAAACTTGATAAAGATGACGAAGTTGTTTCAATGAATCTTGACTCTGAAGGAAAACACCTACTTGTATTCTCTGAATATGGCTATGGAAAGAGAACTTTAGCGTCAAACTACAAAGTGCAAAATAGAGGCGGAAAAGGTGTTAAAACTTATAAAGTAACTGAAAAAACTGGTTTTGTAGTTTCATCTAAAATGGTAAATCCAAATGATGAAGTCATCGTACTTTCACAAAGTGGAGGAATTATTAGACTTCTTGTTAAAGACATACCAGTAAAAGGTAGAGATACACAAGGTGTTATAATAAAAGATGTAAATAAAGACGAAGATAAAATCGTTGCAGTTGCAAAATATGTAAATGATGTTGAATAAGGAGATGCTATGGAATTAAAAGTTGATTTAAGACAAGAGGGAGAAAAACTTTTTGTCGACTTACAAGGTGATTTGGATATAAATTCCAATAAAGAATTTAAAGAAAAAGTTAATTCCGTTCAAGGAGTAAAAAAAATAACAGTGAATTGTGAAAATCTTTCATATATTGATTCAACAGGACTCGGTGCTTTTATAAGTATCTACAAACATATAAAAGAAAAGGGAGAGAAACTTGTTATTACAGGCTTAAAACCACATATCAAAAAAATCTTTCTTATAACTGACTTAGATAAAGTTTTTGAAATCGAGGGGTAATTATGGATAAAATATTTGTAAAATTTCCTTCAGAAAAAAAATACATTTCAACTTTAAGACTTTCAATCTCTTCCATAGCTAATACAATCTCTATGGATATTGAAAATATCGAAGATTTAAAAGTTTCAATTTCTGAAGTTGTAAATTTATTTGTAGATGAAAGTGAATTTTTTGAAATCAGTATGGATGTCTTTGATGATAAAATCGAAATTGAAGTAATGCCTGACATTTCCCTTTTAGGAATTCAAGAAAAAGAAGAAAATAAATTTGCTTTACTAATTTTGGAGAATTTAGTTGATAAAGTAGAATTCAGAGAAAATAGTGTACTTTTAGTTAAAAATAAAGGATAAAAAAATGAAAAAGGTATATAACAAACCGGACTCAGAACAAATAAAAGCTCTATTTAAAGAGTATTTTGAAAATCCCACACCAGAACTTAGAGACAAACTAATAGAAAAAAATCTATATATGGCTGAAATTTTAGCTAAAAAATATGTAAATCGTGGAATAGACTATGATGATCTATTCCAAGTTGCAAGTCTTGGCTTAATCTATGCCATAGATAGATATGACATCTCAAAAGGCTTTGAATTTTCAAGTTTCGCTATGCCGACTATCGTTGGAGAAATAAAGAGATATTTCAGAGATAAAGGTTGGGTAATTCGGGTTCCAAGAAGAATACAGGAGAACTCTAAAAAAGTTAATAATGCAAAATATCATTTAACACAAGAGCTTGGAAGAACTCCAACAATTAAAGATATTGCAGACTATGTAGAACTTTCTGAAGAAGAAGTGTTGGAAATTATGGAAGCTAGTAAAGTTTATACACCTCAATCATTAGATCAAAGTTTTGAAAATTCAGATAGTGAAGACAAAGACACAAACTTAATTGATATTGTTGGAGAAGAAGACAAAGAATTTGACTTTGTTGACAATCAAGATTTTATTAAAAAAACTTTAGAAAAACTAACTGAAGTTGAAAAACAAATAATACTTGGAAGATATTTTGAACAAAAAACACAAGTTGCCCTTGCAAAAGAGCTAAACATTTCACAGATGACAGTAAGTCGTCTCGAAAAAAAAGCCCTTGCAAAATTTAGAGAAGAATTAAATATGTAAATTTAGGAGAAAAATCAACGGGAATCCGTTGATTTTTTTGTTTAGGAAATTTGTTTAGGAAAGATTGTTGATTTAAAATAAATATTTCACGTCATATAAGTTAGCAAAGGAAAGCCTCCAACACGTCATCTCGACCGGAGTGAAACGGAGTGGGTCTAGCCCTAACTTTTGTTGTTTATTCATAAACAACAAAAAGTAGGTCTGACGGGGTCGTTGTATCTTTGATACAATGACTCTGGAAATCTCATAAAGCCATGTAATTGTTAATACAATGTTTGTAGTATATTTTAATGGAATTATCTACAATATATTTAAGTTAAAAAACATTGAATCTACTCAATTATTGTGATATACTTCTTATAAGTTTTTAATAAATTACAAAGGAGAAAAATAATGAGTTTTTTTAAAAAGGTTGTTAACAGATTATTTAATGGTTCAAAGGAAAAGAAAGAAGAGTATTCTAATGACGAGTATTCTCCTACTTTGATTAAAGAAGCACCTCTTACTTATTGGGAAGAATTTTCATATATGTTGGCTTTAGTACCTGAAAATTACACAATTACTGAAGATACTTTTGCTAATATTAAAGCCATAGATGGTGTTGAAATTAAAGAAAAAATTATGCCAAGTGAAGATTTACCAGGAAAACTTGTTATATCCTATGATGGAGTAGAATATGATGTAGGATTTTATATTGGAGATTTTTATACAGAAGAAATGTATCAATGGCAATTACAATATTTTACGGAAGAGGAAAAAGAAGAGATTTTAAAAGTAAAAAATGCCTTAAATGTTTATATGAAGTTTGAAGGCAATCCTAAAAAATGTTATCATTTACAGCTAAAACTTGTCTATGCTATGATTCCTGAAATGGTTGCTCTTTGTGATGAAAGTGCTGAGAGATTATTAAATAAAAAATGGGTTGAATTAGCAGCAAATTCTAATGTGCTTCCTGCTCCTATAAGTTTATATACTGTTCAAGCTGTTTATGATGAAAATGAAGTTTGGCTACATACACATGGATTATGTAGATGTAATTTGCATGAAATTGAAATTTTAGGTTCAAATAAGGACGACTCCGGAACACATTATGACTTAATTTCAAGTTATGCTTGTAGATTGTTAGATGAAAATAATCCTGTTGAAGAGGATGATGGAAATGAAATTGGTGAAGAAACTATAAATATGGGAGTTTTTTACAATGGAGAACCAATAGTTGCTACATCTAAAAAATGGATAAATGCTTTGAAATATTATCCTAAGGATATTCTTGGAGGTATTGAAGATAGAAAAGAATCACATAATTCTAAAACAAATATACTTTTCCTTTATGGAAGTGAAGAAGAGTTTAATAAAAATTATTTAAGAAAGCCTACAGAGTTCACAAAAAAACTGGAGAATAATCCTCTGTATTATATAAGTTCTGAAGAAACTGCAAGAATGAGTTCTTTGGCGAGAGAAAGATTTTCTTATGTTGAAAGAATGCTTAAGGAAAAACAAGATGGTAAAGATATTGGGATTATTATTAAATTAGGTCTTGAAACAATTGATGAAGATGGTAATTTGGATAAGAAAAATCGTGAACATATTTGGTTTGAGGCTCTTTATATGGAAGGAGATAGTTTTAAGGCAAGATTGACTCAAGAGCCTTATAATATTCCTAATTTACATGAAGGCGATGAGGGGACATATTCTATAGATTATGTGAGTGATTGGAAAATTCATACTGAAAATGGTGTCGTAAGTCCAGAGACTGTATATTTATTGGATTTATAATATTATATGTTAAAAGTAAACAATTTTATCCCTTAAATTAAGGTATATTTTAAGGGATAAAAAGATTATTAAGGAGAAATCTAAAGAGAGGACATAGGCAGAGCTGCAAAATATATAAGATTAAAATAGTGAAAAAATCAACGGAAATCCGTTGATTTTTTGTGGAGGAATGAGTAGAGACATTTTATATAGTAAAAAGGTAAAAAAATATGGTATAATAAAGTTGAAGAAGCACATTTATAATAATATAAGCTGACATATGACGCTTGACGACTGGTAATATAAAAGCTATAATCTACGTATAAGATTAGGTTAGGAAGCATACGATGCCCTGACCGTTTTTTTTGGAGAATAAATATGAAAGAATATAAGACCTTTAATCAACAACTAGTAATATTAAGAAAAAGAGGATTGATTGTACCAACAGATGGAAGTCCAAAGAGATTTCTAGAACAAGAAAATTATTATAATGTAATAAATGGTTACAAAGATTTATTCCTACAAAAAAATAATTCTGGAGATAGATTAGTTCCAGAGGCATATTTGCCAAATACACATTTTGATGAATTAAAAGCTTTATTTTTATTTGATCGAGAATTAAGATTTTTATTTTTAAAATATATATTAATTTTTGAAAATTCATTTAAGACTGTGATATCACATGAGTTTTCTAGAAAATATCCTAAGCCTAATTCATATTTGGAAATAAAAAATTATGTTGATAATAATCCTAAAAAGGTTTTGCAACAAATAGCTATTTTAACTAAGACAATTCATGATAAGGTTGATAAAAATGGAGCAATTAAACATTATATAGAAGATCATGGATCAGTTTCATTATGGGTATTAGTTAATTATCTTACTATAGGAAATTTAGCACATTTATATGATATTTTAATAGATGCTGATAAAAATACTATAGCAAAATATTATTTAGATAAGTATAAAAAACAGTACAATATAGCATCAATGCCAAGATTTTCAAGTGAAGATTTAGGCTCTGCATTAAAAGTTATAAATTTGGTGAGAAATAAATGTGCTCATGACGAAAGATTATACAATTCTAATTTTGGAAATATTAGAGTTTCAAATATTGCTAATTATTTTGGTTTTAATAATTATGATAATAAAAAAATTATAGTTGCTATTATTTATTTGAAGGTTTTATTGGATAGAAACTATTTTAAAAAGTTTTATTCTGATTTAAGAAAAATTTTTGAAAAATATCAAAAAGAATTTAATACAGTTAAATTTTCAGATGTTTTAAGAATAATGGGTATAGAATTATCAGATTTACAAAGATTACAGTAAATATTTAGCTTAATTTTAAATAATAATTAAATTTTTCAAAAGACAGTGCTGATACTGTCTTTTTCTATTTTCTCAAATAAATAATACAAATTAATAGAAAAATAACGAATAGAAACTCTCCCTTAAATATTCAAAAATCCCTTAAAATAAATACTATTTTAAGGGATTTTTTACATTGAAAATTTATGTCTGATGTATTCATATCTTAATACTTTTGTATTGTCAAGATGAGTATGTTCTTTAAAGATAAAGTAATGGTCTTTTTTATCTATGGAGTTTATGGCATTTAGTCTAAAGTAGTGTTTTTTAGTTTTTACCATAAGTTTTAAGATATCGTCAGTTAAAAAGGTAAGAGGGATATTAATATCTGAAAATCTGTAAAAGTCTTCTTCAAATTTCTGGTAATTACTACTAAAATAGTCAAATTGAACATTGTTTTTTTCAATACTATTCATCTTCAATCACCTCTGCAATTGTCAATTTCAAAATTTGTGAATACAAAAAGTTAGGAGTTCTATTTTTCATATTTAGATACAGTTTATCCTTTGTCATATCGTAGATTTTTCCAAGATATGGCTCTTTTTGTAAATTTGTATAGAGTAAAATTTTTTTATTATTAAAAAATGCCCATGACAAGAAAAATAGCTTTTCTTCCTCGTCCATAGCATTTGTAAAATCAATGGTATCTCCCTCTTTTGAGAGAGCTGTGGAATGTTCTGAAATGAAAAAACCCATCCACTTAGCCATTCCTCTGTCTAAATATTCTCTTGCTGACTTATAGGGCAAGTAACTACGATTAATCATAAAATTCCGTCCAAACCTCCACAATGTCCACCAATTAAGGAGCTTCGTTCTTTAACCCTTGAGCCTTCCATTAATGCTGTTGCTTTTTGAATTGATAGATAGCCAAATTTATCTCTTATTTCATCAATGGCTTTTTCTAATTTTGTGTTTTTTTCTATATTTTTTATATTGTCAAATAGGCTTATAACTGTATAATTTTTATCCGTCAATTTGTCGAATCTAACTCCGATATTTCTTACAGAGCCACCTCTATATTTTTCTCTAAATAAGGATAGAATGTGATTTGTAAGCTCTTTGGTACTCTGTGTAGGCTCAATTTTCTTACTTGAGTTAATCGACTTTAATTCCTCATCATAACTAAAGCCGATATGAATTGAAATTACAGTTGCTTTTTTATTTATTCTTCTAAGTCTTGTTGCGACCTGTTCTGTCATCTCTCTAAGTACAATTTCAATTTCTGAACTTTTACTGTAATTTCTAGGAAGAATCTGTGAATTTCCAATTCCCTTTGACTGTGGAATATAAGGTCTTGTAACTTTGCTCTCATCTACACCATTCGCATGAAACCAAAGCTGAACTCCGATAATTCCAAACTCTTTTTTTAATCTGTCAGGATTTGCATTTGCCAAGTCCTCTATGGATTTTATATGAAGTTTTTCAAGTCTTTTTGCTGTTCGTTCCCCAATTCCCCAAAAGTCCGTTAATTTTTCTATTTTCCATAGCTTTGTTTCAACATCCTCATAAGACCAATTAGCCCTCATATTTTTGTTTTTCTTAGCTTCATTATCCAGAGCCAATTTTGCAAGTAGAGGATTTGAATTACTCATACCAACAGTTGAAAAAATTCCAGTTTCTCTCCAGATTTCATTTTGAATTTTTGCACATATTACATCCAGTTTTTCTTTTCTGCTCATGTTTTTATCCGAAATAAAATAGTCCAATGAAGTAGTTAAATCAATAAATCCCTCATCAATGGAATAGGGATAAATCTCGTCTTTATCTGCATAGTTTTGGAGAATTTTTTGTATTTTTAAATTATCTTCGATATAAAGCGCCATTCTAGGTGGAACGATAAAAGTTTTGGCTGCCCATTTCTCAATATAGTTTACATATTCTCTCGTTATTTTAATATTTTGTCTATAAGCATTTGCATAATTAAATTTTCTTGTATTAATATCAAAAGGAAGATCTCTGCTTCTTCCAACATTTTTCTTTCCGAAAACTTCTTTAAAAATAGGAGAACTTGCAAGTATCAAGCCTTTTGAATTGTCAGCTCTACTCATAACACAAAGGGAAGTGTTTAGAGGATGTAGCCCTCTTTTAACACATTCCACACTTGCATAAAATGACTTCATATCAACAAATGCAATGTCTGAACGGGGCTCTTTAGAATAATCTATTAAACCCATAACTCCTCCTTATAAAAAATTAAATATCATTCCAATCGTCATCAAGTGGCTTATAATCTTTTAAAAATGTAGAATCAGGGGCAAAATTGCTATCTTGATTAATATCCAGTAAATTCATCTTTGCCATTTCAGAAATTTTTAAATTTAAAAGATTGATGTCAACCCCAAGTTCATAGGCAAGCTCTCTATCGCTTTGTGCATATTTTATCATTGAGATAATATCTTCATCAGAAATTAAAAGATGTGCAGCAAAGACATTCGCTTCCATTTCATAAATATTTGTAGGATTAAAAATTCTGCTCTCGTGAAAACTTGCGCCTTTAATACATTCTTTTCTATGCAGTTGGTCATGACCTAGCTCGTGAGCCAATACAGTTTTCTTAAGACTTCCCACATTATTCGGTATAAAGATAAATCTATTTCTTAAAATAACTCTATACATACCAAGTAGAGAATTAGTCGGATTCATATATAATAAATTAATATTGAGCATTTTAATAAGTTTTTCGGGATCTCTAGTTTGATATTTCTTAACAAGGTTATTAACCTTGTCATAAATCCATTTATTACTCATTTTTTTACCTACTTTTTATTTTTTCCATACTTTTTATTCTTTAATTTTGATTGCCAATATGCCTCTGAAATAGCTTCAAAAAGTACATCCTTATCTTCTTCAGGAAGCTCTCCACCTGCAAAAAGTCCAGTCATAGACTCAACTAAACTTTGTGCATCCTTTGCTCCCTTATATCCAAAATTATCTGCAGAATTTAAAATAAAATATTCCTCATCAGTAAGTAAATAATTTACATTTACATCAAAAATACTTGCCAGTTTCTCATACATCTCCATTTTTCTAGGTCTTAAGTCCTTTGCCTCATAATTACTAACTGTCTTAGAAGTTGTGCCTAGAAGCTTGGCAAGCTCTTTTTGAGTTAGTTTTTTTTCTTCTCTTAAAGTTTTAATTTTTTTACCAAAGCTCATTTTTCTTCCTCCTTTATAGAAGTTAAATTTCTATTTAATTTAAAAATAATCAATATTTAGAAATTTAACTTTGAATAATTTTATAAAATAGAAATTAGATTACTATTATTATAAATTAAATTTCTATAAAAAGTCAAGAGCATTTTAAAAATATTTTTAATTTCTAAAAAAATTCTTTAAAATTTAACACTTCTTTTAAAATATTACTTTAAATAGTATATACAAAACTAAATAAATATGTTATACTGATAAAGTAGTATATTTTATACTCAAGAAATTTATTTATTTTTACGTTTAAGGAGGATTTTTCTATGAAGAAAAGATTTTTGACTCTGCTATTAACGTTTTCATTATTATTAGGAAGCACAAGCACTCTTTTTGCTAATGAAAAAGTTAATACAGCTCCAAAAATTACAAAAACTGAAAATAAGTTTAAAGGCGACGAAAACGAAGAAAAAACTTATATTGTAGTTTTAAAAGAGGATTCTAAAGTAGATTTTGAGAGCTTAAAGACAGCAGAAGGAAAGAAAGCAAGAGAAGCTAAAAGTAAAGCATTAATCAAAGCTTTTAAAGATGAGCTTGCTAAAGCTGAAATAAGTTATGAAGCATATTATGAATATGACTTGTTATTTGCTGGAATTGCTTTAAAAACTAAGGTTAAAAATATTAAAACAATTTCAAAAATGAATTCCGTTGAATCTGTTGAAGTTTCAAATGAATATTTAAAACCTACAGTTAAAGAATCTAATAAAGAATTTAATTCTAAGAGAAGAACAAGAAGTTTAGATTCAAACAATCTAATGAAAGTTACAGACGAACTTAGAAAGAAATATAATGGTCAAGGTCGTGTTGTATCTGTATTAGACACAGGTGTTGATATAAATCATGATATCTTAAGAGTTACAGATGTTTCAAAAGGAAAATATCCAACTAAAGCGTCTATGGATGATAAGATGAAAGAGGCTGGAATTAGTTATGGTAGCTGGAGAACTGACAAAGTTGTTTATGCTCATAATTACAGCACAAACGGAAAAAATGTAAAAGAAGAAATCAGAGAAGAATCTCATGGTATGCATGTTTCCGGTATTTCAGTAGGTAATCCTAAAAATGAAGCTGAATTTAATAAAGAAGATGGATCAACTAAAAAAGAAAGAATTATAGGTACTGCTCCTGAAGCACAACTTATTTTTATGGGAGTTTTCCAAGGACAATCAACATTTACTCATATCTATGCGAAAGCTGTTGAAGACTCTGTAAAACTTGGTGCTGACAGTATTAACTTAAGTTTAGGAGCTCCTAACGGATCTATCGCATCTGTTGGGAAAGCTATGGAAAAAGCTATTGCTTATGCAAGAAAAATGGGAGTTATCGTAGCTATCGCAGCTGGTAATGACGGCCATTTTGGTGCATTCAATGACAAACCTCCTGTTACAAATCCTGACTATGGTACAGTTGGAAGTCCAGGGGTTGCAAAAGATGCTTTGACTGTTGCAGCTATGTATACTGATGTTGAAAGAGTAAGAACTATAAGTATTGAAGGAGTTAAGGGTGGATTAAAGACAGGTGATTTCTTCCCTGCTTATGATGATGAGGGAGATCCTATTCCTGAACAAAACTTTATCCCTTCTGATCAAGATTCACAAAGCTATAATGTAGTTGATGCAGGTCTTGGAAATACAAAAGATGACTATAAAGGCAAAAATGTTAAAGATAAACTTGTTATCGTAAAAAGAGGTGGAGCTACTTTTGCGGATAAGATTATTATGGCTCACTCTGAAGGTGCAAAAGGTGTTATAATATATAACCACGAAGACGGTGGAGATGATATCATTAATATGGCATTTGGAGAACAAATGTCACAAGTAAAGATTCCATCTGTATTTGTTGGAAACACAGCAGGCAAGAAAATTCTTGAAAATTTAGATAAAAAAGTTAAGTTTACAAAACAATTAAGCATTATACCTTATGCTAATGGTGGACAACTAACAGACTTCTCATCTTATGGTTGGGCATCTGATGGAACTTTTAAACCTGATATAACTGCTCCAGGTGGACTTATTTATTCTTCAATAAATAATAATAAATATACAACAATGAGTGGTACTTCAATGGCAACTCCTCATATAGCAGGTGCTGTTGCCCTTATAAGAGAAAGTTTAAGCCAAAGACATCCTGAAATTAAGGGAGAACAAGAATATGATATTCTAAAGGCAATGATGATGAGTACAGCAGATCCTGTTAAGGAAGCTGGAACTGAAAATTATGTTTCTCCTAGAAAACAAGGCGCTGGTGCTATCAATGTTGAAAAAGCTACTTCAAGTGAACTTTATGTATTAGATAGCAATAATAATCCAAAAGTTTGGTTAAATGATGTTGATAGTAAATTTGATATCAAATTAAAAGTTGTAAATATTGGAAATGAAGCAAAAACTTTAAAATATAAAACAGTTTTAGGTACTGATGAAAATGATGGTAAAAAATTTGCTTTAAAGACAAGAACTCTTGAAACAATTCAAGGAAAAGAAATCACTGTACCTGCAAAGGGTTCAGTAGATGTAACAATAACAGTTGATGCAAGTAAGTTTGAAGAAAAATTAAGTAAACAAATGCCAAATGGTTACTTTTTAGAAGGCTTTGTATTCTTTGAAGATGCAAAAGACGGAACAAAAGAAGTTAATATAGCATTTAGTGGATTTAAAGGAAAATGGGCAAATGTACCTCTTTGGGAAAAACCTGTTTATGAATTTGATTTAAACAAAGAATTTCCAATGTATATGTTACAAGGAAATACTTATACAGGAGATGTTACATCTCTTGTAACTTCTGAAAATAATCCTTATGCAAGAGGAAAACAATGGAATGACGGTAAAGGAACACAATATAATTTTGTTGGAAGCAAGGGAGAAATTCCTTTAGGTTTCGATGCTGGTAATTTCAAATTTTCAAAAGAAAACTTGGCAATCTCTCCAAATGGAGATAATAATAAAGACTTTGTTGCATTCAAAGGTGTGTTCTATAGAAATGCGCAATATATAAAAGCTAGTGTTTACGATGAAAAGGGAAATCTTGTTTATGAAAATGGCTCAGGTTATGCATATAAAAATAGTGATAACTACAGTGCAGATGCTTCAAGATCAAACTATGTAAATCAAACTTATTGGGCTGGAACAACAACTGATGGCAAAGCTCTTCAAGAAGGAAAGTACAAATATGTTATAAGTGCTAACTCTGAAACAGGCGGTTCTGCTTTTGCTGAACAAAAAACAGAATTTGAAGTAAAAGTTGACGTTACTGCTCCAAAGATTGCTAAACCTAAGGTTGAAGGAAATATCTATAAACCAGAAATTACAGATAATCTAAGTGGTGTTGAAGAAACATTCTTAAGATATATTGATAAAGATGGAAAAACTCAATGGATTACTGCTAAAGATGATGGTACTTTTGAAATTCCTGAAGGAATAGATCACAAGAATATTTATATTCATACTTTTGACCATGCAGGAAATATCGCATCACTTAATTTAGATGGCTCAGAATATGGTGCACCTGAACAACAACCAGAAGATTTAGGAGCAAATATTAAGCCAGTATTTAGAGTAACAAATTATCAAGACTTTGAAGGAAATCATATAGAAGGTTCTGAAAAACTTAATATGTTCCCAATAGAAATTAATTGGAGACAAGATGTTGGAGTTAATGATGGAAAAGGTTGGAAATCATTAAGTGATTACAACTATTCTAATGGATTAGTAAATGTTACTCCAGGAAGTTATGAATTCTACATTGCTCAAATTCCTGATGTATATGAACCATTAAAAGAACAAACAAAGACTGTTAAAGTTGAAAAAGGTAAAGAAGCAGAAGTTGTTTTTGAAACAAAACAAAAAGAAGAAAAGATTCCAAAGGGATTTGGAGAAGTTAATATCAGATTACAAATAAACGACTATTCTGATAACTATATGGGACCAGGCGCTACTTATGTAATCAAAGATAAAGACGGAAAAGAAATTAATAGAGATACTTTAAAAACATATACTAAACTATATGAAACTGCAGTAAAAGATAAAAACGGAAAACTAACAGGCCTTAATTTCTTTAAAGATTTAATGACTATTTTACCTGTTGGAGAATATACTGTAGAAATTAAAACAAAAGATGATTCTCTAAAATTTGAAACAACTTCAATTAAATTTACAGTTGAAGAAAACAAACCAAAGAGAGTAGTTTTCAAAACACAAGAAACTATCAATGATATTGTAAATATTTCCTTTGAAGGTTTAGATAAACTTCCTGAAGGAATCAAAGTAACTCTTGAAAATCTTGAAACAAAAGAAAAAATCGCTCTAAAAGAAAGTAAATTTAATAAAAAAGTATTCTATGGAGATATTCCAAATGGTAAATACAAAGTTACAATAAAAGTTCCAGAAGGATACAAAGTTGATAGAGATTCATTTGATATTACAGTTAATAATGCTAAAGTTAAAGAAATTGTAAATATCAATAAGTTAGTAACACTAACAGATAAAAATAAGAAAGTTACAGTTTCAAGTTTTGATTTAAAAGAAGATTGGACTTTAGTTGCTGAAGTTAAGGATAAAAATTCAGTTGAAAAACTAAAAGATTCTGAAGCTGATTTATATGACATTTACTTCCTTGATAAAAATGGTCAAAAGATTAAATTACCTAAGGGAGAATATAATGTTTCTATAGTAAAGGCTGAAGGAAAGACTGCAAAAGATGTTTACTATGTAAATGAAAAAGGCGAACTCGATGCAGAAAAATTTAAAATTAAACAAGACGATAAAAATGTAACATTTACAACAACTCACTTCTCAGGTTATGCAGTTGATTACGGTAAGATTAATCAAGATCCACAAAAACCAGAGGACCCACAAAAACCAGAAGATCCTCAAAATCCAAATCCTAACCCAGGACAACCAGGACAACCGGGAGATGATAATAATCAAAAACCTGGACAAGATGGAAATAACCCAACAAATCCACCTAAAGATAATAGTAGAAAGAGTTCTAAGAAAAAAGGACTTGTTAAGACAAATCTTGATTCTAAAGTTTTAGGACTTGTTGTAGTTGCAATTGGCTCTTTGGGAATGACAGTAGTTGTAGGTAAAAAAAGAAAAAATAAATAGAAAAAGATAATTTAAAAAGTGGTTACAATGTAACCACTTTTTTGTGTCTTTTTAAGAAGAAATGCTTTATCTAAAAAACTATTATTGCTTATTTCATCATTTTATATTAAAATATTGTTAATGAAAAGAGTTTTTTAAGGAGTTATTATGATTTATTTAGATAATGCCGCGACTACGAGAGTTCGCGATGAAGTTATAGATATTATGGTCAAATATTTAAAAGAAAATTATGGAAATCCATCATCTCTTTATGATTTTGGGTATTCCGTTTCTAAAGATATAAATTCTTGTAGAGAAGTTATAGCAAAATATATAAATTGCAAGGCTGAAGAGGTATTTTTTAACTCCTGTGCAACAGAGGGTAATAATACTGCAATTTTTGGAGCGATTTCAACTGCAAAGGGAAAAAATATTGTTTCAACGGAGATAGAACACTCTTCCGTTTTTAATGTCTATAAATTTTTAAAAGAGAAAAAAGAGATTAGATTTTTAAAATTGGATGAATTTGGATATATCGACATTGAGAGTGTAAAAAATCTTGTAGATGAAAATACTGAAATAGTTTCAATAGCCTATGTTCATAATGAGCTTGGTATTATTCAAGATGTTGAAAGCATTGGAAAAGCTATTAAGGAAAAGAATAAGAAATGTATTTTTCATGTTGACTCTGCACAGGCTTTTGGGAAAGTCAATATTGATGTAAAAAAATCCAAGATTGATATTTTAACTTTGAGTGGGCATAAAATTCATGCTCAAAAAGGAATTGGAGCAATTTATGTAAGTAAAAATATAAATTTAAGACCTTTTGTTTTGGGTGGAGGTCAGGAAAAAGACTTTAGATCCGGAACGGAAAATGTGGCTGGAATAATGGGTTTAAAGGTCGCTACTGAATTTATGTATGAAAATCTTGAGAATAGAAAAAAACATTTGGAAAATTTAAGAGATATTCTGATTTCAGGTATTTCAAAAATTGAAAATCATAAATTTTTAACTAATAAAGACGGAGTTCCAAATATTGTAACAGTCGCTTTTGAAAATATTAGAAGTGAGGTGCTTTTACATTTCTTGGAGAGTGAAAAGATTTATATTTCAACAGGATCTGCTTGTAGTAAGGGTAAAAAGAGTAGAACTTTTGATGGAATAGGTCTTGATAACAAATATAATGATGGAGTTGTAAGGATTTCTCTTTCCGAGTTTAATACAGAAGAAGAAATTAAAGTTTTTATTGAAAAATTAGAAAAGTATGTAAATGAAATTAGAATGATTATGAAAAGAGGAAGATAATGGATTATTTAATCAGTGTTAGCTTTGGAGAGTTGACTTTAAAAGGAGATAATAGAAAAGATTTTGAAAATAGAATAATAAGAAAGATAAAAAAGGCGATAGCAGATTTTGAAGTTGAAGAATTTTACAAGGAGCAGGGAAAAGTCTATATAAAGGCAGATAGAGAGCTTTTTGACGAAATGATTGAACAAATAAAAAAGGTTTTTGGAATTTTTTATATCTGTGAAGTTTTAAGAACTGAAAAAAAGCTTGAAAATATAAAAGAAGCTACAAGAGTTTTAGTGAGTGATTTAGGAATAAATGAAGAAAAGACTTTTAAAGTTTTTGTAAATAGAGTTGATAAGAAATTTACTCCAAAATCTCCTGAACTTTCAAGAGAGCTTGGAGGAGTTGTACTTAGAAATTTTGGAAATCTTTTAAAGGTTGATGTTCATAATCCACAAATGCCGATTTTCGTAGATGTTAAAGAATATGTTTATGTTTATGTAAAGAGATATAAGGGCTTTGGTGGGCTTCCAATAGGCTCAAGTGGAAGAGGACTTTTGCTTCTTTCAGGTGGAATCGACAGCCCCGTTGCTGGTTTTGTCATGGGTAAAAGAGGTATGGAAATTGGAGCAATACATTTTCATTCCTATCCTTTTACAAGTGAAAGAGGAGAGGAAAAAGTTAAAGACCTTGCAAAAATACTTTCAAATTATGTTGGAAAATTTACAATGACAAGCATAAATCTTTTACCTATTCAAAAGGAAATTGCAAGTAAATGCCCTGAAAAAGAAATTACTATTCTAGGCAGAATTTTTATGATGAAAATTGCAGAAAAACTTGCGATTAAACAAAATTATCACGCTTTAATTACAGGAGAAAGTCTTGGACAGGTTGCAAGTCAAACTATTCAAGGAATTACAGTTGTGGATAAATCTACTGAAATTTCAATTTTAAGACCTTTAATTGCAATGGATAAAACTGAAATCATTGACATTGCAAGAACGATTGACACTTATGAAACAAGTATCTTACCTTTTGAGGACTGTTGTACTGTGTTCTTGCCAAAACATCCGGTAACAAAGCCAAAGATTGAAGATATAAATAATAGTTTAGCTCTTTTAGAAGTTGATAAACTTATTGATGAAGCATTGGCAAATAAGAAAGTGTATGAAATAAACGAACTATAATATAGAAGAATTTTATATACAATTATGTGAATAGCTTTATTAAGGATTTGAACTAAAATAGTGTTTTTTAAGAATAATTTCAGATAATATTAAGCGAATTAATTTAATCACTTTACTTTTTATTAGAAATGTATTACTATATAGTTGTACATTTATTAAGGAGGTGTATTATGAAAAAAACACAAAAAATAATGATGGCTCTTGCTCTTTGTTCAATTTCTATTGGAGCGGTTGCTTGTTCATCTAGTAAGATAAGCAATGAAGACCTTGTTAAAAAAGTTAATGAAGCTACAAAATCAGTAACAAGTTTAAAATCTAAAAATGCAAGTACAGTAAGTATAGATGTTAATAGTAAAAAAGTAACAACTAAATTTGATTTAGAAACTGAAATGACTAAAGAACCATCAGTGGTAAAAATTAGTGGAAAGTCTGAAACTTCCGGAAATACTGTTATTAATAATCAGTATATTACTACAGATACTTATTATTTTCAAAATAATTATAATAAACAGTGGTATAATCTTAAAGAAGAAAGTACTAGAAAATTATATGATGGTCAAAAAAATTCAGCTGATTATGCAAATATAGTTGAACTTTTGACTGCTTTGGAAAAGAATTTGAAAATAGAACAAAAAGATTCAAACTATGAAGCTACTTACTCAGGAACTGATGATGCAATTAAGGAACCTTTGAAAAAAGTTATAATAGCTAGTCAACCTACTTCAAAAGGTGTTCTTAATAATGATATAGAATTGGAACAATTTGATGTAAAATTTATAATTGATAAAAAAACATTTAACCCAACAGAATTTAATATAAAAACTAAATTTAAAGTTCTTGTTGCAAAACAAACATTAAATATAGATGTAGATTTTAATATTAAATATTCTGATGTAAATGGTGTTAAAGAAATAACTATTCCTGATGAAGTTAAAAATTCTCAAGAATGGAATAACAAAAAAAATTAAATATAAAAAATTTTTAATACAGATAAGCTCTAGTTTGTCTGTATTTTTTTACGAAATTTATTTTAAGTCTTTACATTTTTAAAAAAATATATTACTATATAGTTGTACATTTTATTTAGGAGGTATAATATGAAAAAAATAAAAAGAATTTTAATGGCATTAGCTATTTGTTCACTTTCTATAGTTGCAGTAGGATGTTCTTCTGATGAAAAGAAAAATACTACTAACAATACGAATGAAACAAAAGAAACAAAATCTGAAAAATTATCAAATGAGGAAATTGTAAAGAAGATAAATGAAGCTACAAAAGAAATTAAGAGCTCAAAAATACAAGCTGAAAATAAGATGGTTATGAATTTAGCCGGTAACAAAACAGAAACAGCTATAAATATGAATATGGAAACAAGCTCTGATCCTGTTGTTGTTAAAATGAGTGGCTCAATGAATGCAATGGGACAACAAGTTAGCTTAGATATGTATTTTACAGAAGATGCTGTTTATTCTAAAAATGTTATAACAAAAGAATGGGTTAAGATTACAGATCCATCAATGAGAAAAACAATGGAAGCGCAAAAAAATGCTTCAAATATGGATCAAATGTTAAGTATTATGGATTCTGTTCAAAAAAATCTAAAAATTGAAGATAAAGGTTCAGAATATGAAATTTCTTACTCAGGAAATGATGAATCAGTTAAGGAAGCATTGAAAGAAGCTATAGCTAAGAGCCAACCAAACTTAAAAAATTATATGCAAAATGTAAGTATTGAAAAATTTGATTTCTTCTATAAGGTTGATAAAAGTACATTTATGCCAAAAGAATATTCAATGAAAACTGTTATAAAAATTTCTCAAGGTGAAAAAGAAATGTCTTTTGATATGGATTTAAAAGCAACACTATCAGATATCAATAAGGTTGCTCCAATTACATTACCTGATGAAGTTAAAAATGCAAAAGAAATGAAAACTAACCAATAATTAAAAAATTAATGCAGATAAACTCGTGTTTATCTGCATTTTTTATGCAATATTTTAAGTCTTTACTTTTTTAAAAAAATATATTACTATATAGCTAGATATTTATTTAGGAGGAGTTATGAAAAAAACAAAAAAAATTCTAATAATGCTAGCAATTTTTTTGATTTCTATTGTGGCAGTTGGCTGTTCATCTAGTGAAGATAATAATACTAAATTTTCAAATGAGGAAATGATAAAAAAGATTACTGAAGCTTCGAAATCAATAAAGAGTTCAAAAGCAAAAGCTGAAAATAAAATAATGTATGAAGAATCAAAGCGAAAGAAAGAAATTTCCTCTAATTTTGATATAATAACAAGTTCTAATCCGGCTATTGTTAAAATAACAGGTAAAGTTAGAACAAATGGACAAATTAGCTTTTATGGGGATGAGAATAAAAATGGTGATCAGGATATAAATATTTATCATACGGAAGATGCAATTTATATTTTTGATATACATGACAAAAAATGGCTTAATGTTAAAGATGAAGAAGCAAAAAAAGAATTGCAAGATAAAAAAGATGCTGACCGTTTAGATGTAGTAATAAAAATGATGAATGATTTGACAAAGTATTTAAAAATAGAGGAAAAAGAGTCAGAATATGAAGTTACTTTCTTAGGAACAAATGATTATGTTAAAGAATCTCTTAAAAAAGCTTTAATGGACAATAAAGTTGAGTTTCTAGATGTACTAGATGATATGAAATTAGATACATTTAAACTAGAATATAAGCTTGATAAAGAGACATTTATGCCAAAAGAACAAAAAATAGAATTTATTTTGAAGAAATCTACATATAGTAGTGAAACAATAGTTAACATTGATATGAATTCAAAGTATTCTGAAATCAATAAGGTTGAACCAATAGCAATACCAGATGAAGTTAAAAATTCAGAAGAATTGAAATAAGAATATTTTTAAGCAGATAAACTAACGTTTATCTGCTTTTTGGCTTAAAAATAACCAAAAACTTTACTTTTTATTAGGTATGTATTACAATATAGTTGTACATTTTATTTAGGAGGTATAATATGAAAAAAGTACAAAGAATATTAATGGCTCTTGCTATTTGCTCAGTTTCTATTGTAGCAGTAGGATGTTCATCAAAAGATAACAATAATAATAACAACAATAATAACAATAATTCAAATAATAATCAAAAAAAAGAAAATGTTATATCAGCTGAAGAACTTTATAATAAAGTTTTAGAAGCTTCAAAAAATGTAAAGAGTTCAAAAGTTAAAGTTCAAAGTAAAGTAACAAGTGATATTTTTGGAAAAGGCGCGACTAGTAATTCAGAAATTGAAGCAACCATTTCATCAGAACCACTTATAGTTAAATTAGATGGTAAGACTACTATAGTTGGACAAAAATCTAGTGAATATGGTATGTATTTTACTAAAGAAGAAATGTATTTTCTATCATCATTGGATAAAAAATGGTATAAAGTTAAGGAAGGAAATTTCAAAAAAATTTTTGGACAACAAAAGAATGTTGGAAATTTAGATGCTATTCCTGAATTTATCAAAGCTTTAGGAGAGAATCTCACAATAGTTGAAGAGGGCTCAAACTATGTAGTTTCTTATTCTGGAAAGAACGAAACAGCTAAACAAGCACTTACAAAATCCATACTTTCAACTCAACCTACTTTGGCAAAATCATTTGAAAATATGACAGTTGAAAATTATGAAGTAAAATATGTAATTGATAAAAAAACATTTTATCCGGTAGAATCTGAGACAAAGATAAAAGCTACTGTTAAAAAAGAACAAGGTTCTGTATCATTTGATTCAGAAACGAAATTTACCTATTCTGATATAAATAAGGTTGAGTCGTTAAAAATACCAGATGAAGTTAAAAATGCAAAAGAAATGAAATAAAGGAAAGAAAACAGAAATATTTTAATGCAGATAAAATTCGATTTATCTGCATTTTTTAAATTAGTTTAAGTCTTTACTTTTATGAAAAAATATATTACTATATAGTTGTACATTTATTAAGGAGGTTTAATATGAAAAAAGTACAAAGAATTTTAATGGCTCTTGCTATTTGTTCACTTTCTGTTGTCGTGGTAGCTTGTTCATCTAAAGAGGATAAAAAGAAAACTACTACAACAGAAAATAAAGATAATAGTAAAAAAGAAGAAAATAAAAAAGAAGAAGAAAAAGGAACTAAAGTAGATAGTTCAGAGTTTCTTCAAAAATATACTGAAGCAATTAAAACAGTAAAAAGTTCAAAGGCTGTTGTTGAAAAAAAACAAACAATAAATGGTGATAATGGAACATTTGTTTCTACTGTAACTATGGATATGTCAATGTCTGATAATCCAACTATTATAAAAATTTATCGTACTAGTCTAAGTTCTGAAAATAAAAAGACAGATAATGAGCAATATATTACAGATAGTGTAATTTATAGTCAACATTATCAAACTAAAGAATGGTCAAAAGCTACATTTGAAGCTATTAGAAAGCTAAGTGATGGAAGAAGAGATCTTGTAAACTATAAGAATGCTCTAGAATTTTTGACATCTGTAAAAGATAATTTGACTGTAGTACAAAAAAGCTCAACTTATGAAGTTACTTATTCAGGAAATGATTCTTCATTTGGAGATGTAATTTCAAAGGTCTTAATTTATATTGATAGGAGTACAGAAAAATTACTTAAACAGGTAAAATCTAGTGGTTTTGAATTTAAATTTATAGTAGATGCAAAGACTTTTTTACCAACAGAATTTTATATTAAAGCTAATTATGATTATTATGAAAACGGGCAAAAAGTTGATGGACTTGGAATGGTTGAAGAAATATCCGCAAAATATTCAGATGTAAATAATGTTGAAGCTATAACAATTCCTGAAAATGTTCTAAATGCGAAAAATGCAGATCCAAATTTGCCTGAAGCACCTTCAGTTCCCAAATAATGATTTGAACCCCTAAATCTGAACAAAGAATTTGGGGGTTTTTGTATGTCAAAATATAAATACTCCAAATATAGCAATTCATTCCTTATATTTACTTTTTATTATAAATATATTACAATTTAGTGGGGGTTTTATATGAAAATAATGAAAAAAATTCTTTTTGTTTTTTCTATTTGCCTATTTTTTACTATAGCAGTTGGCTGTTCATCTAAGGTTGATAATACTAAAAATGATGAATTGGTTAAGAAAGTAGCAGAAGCGACAAAATCAGTAAAAAGTGCAAATGCAAAAATAGAAACTATACAAAATTTTACAAGTCCAGATCAAAATGTCCACTCAATTATAAAATTAGATACATCAATGACAGTAAATCCAGCCATTGTAAAAATAGAACGTAATGCAGAAAGAGATGGACAGAAGTTTGAGAGCATGTTATATATTACAGATGATACTATCTATATAGAAGATATTAAAAATACAAGTTGGAAGAGGGCTACTAACGAGAAGTTTAGAGAAGGATATAATGGTAAAAGAAAACTTGCAAACTTTGAAATAGTAGCGGAATTTCTAACTGCTATTCAAAATAAAATGAAAGTAGAAGCAAAAGAGTCAAACTATGAAATTACTTACTCTGGAAGTGAAACATCTGTTAGTAAAGTCCTTAATGAAATTCTAGACTCTGTTCAAACAGGAACTGAAGAAATAAGAAAGCAATTATTGGTTGAAAAAGTTGAAGTAAGATATATAATTGATAAAAATACATTTTTACCAACAGAATGTGAAATAAAAGTTAAATTTGCATATTTCAAAGATGGTCAAAGAATTATTTCCGTTTCTTTAGACGAAGAATTTACAGTAAAATATTCAGATATTGATGAAGTAAAAGAGATAATAATACCTGAAGATGCAAAAAATGGGAAACTAATTGAAACTGATTTATCTTATAATAGATAAAGAAAGAAATATTCAAAAAGGAGTTAGTTCTAATGTATATTCTAGAAGGTATCGCAAAAGCAATAGGATTAGTTATTTTAGTAATTATTTTGATGCTTTTGGCAAAAGAACCTACAGCTGAAAATAAATTTACAATGAGAAAATATATAAAATGGATTTTTACAATAGAAATTGTTTTAATTATTTACATAACAATAATGCGTCTGTATTTTGAATACAGCTTTCTTTCCTACACATTTGTTATCGGAATAATCATATCAGCAACAACAGCCTATAGACTTATGATTTATATTAGAGAGATGGCTTGGTTATGTTTTTTTAAAAAATATGGAGATTATAGTAAAGGAAAAGATTCATTATACTACTTTAAATATCATCTTTACAGTCTCTTTTTTGGAGAAAGAGATGGTGGGTTCCTTCTTTTTGGCTTTGTTGAAATAATACTTATACTATTTCCAATGGTAATATTTTCTAACTTACTAGCTTTTCTAATATCAAATTTGATTTTAGGAAATGGCTGGAGTATTGTAATATAAATAGGATAATTATTTTTTAATTATTAAATTTTTCACTTACTTTTCTCATCAATTTATGAATAAACATTAAGTTAATTAGCATTATTATAAAACACAATAAAGAAGCCATAATTACAATAAATGTTGAATAATGAAGCTCTACAATTACTTTGTTTATTAAAAAGATACTTATAGGTAAAAGTAGAATACTAGTTGCAAGCGCTGGAATATATCTTCTTATTATAATACTTGAGATTATATGGATAACTAGATGTACTGCAAAAGCAATAAATACTCCAATCCAAAGAAGATAGATTTTAAAATAAATACTTAGAGCAGTTATGATTATAGATAACAAATACTCCTCTAAAACAGCAACTGAAAAAGCTTCTGTAGTTACATTTTGATAAATTTTTGAAATTCTGCTGTATTTTTTTGTAATATCTATATTTTTTTCAAGCCAAATTCGAAGTCCTATTATCTCTTCCATTTCATGAACCATAAAAATAACTGGAAATAACCATAAAATATCTTGCATTTTATCACCTCTATCTTTGTAATTTTCATAAAAAAGGGAGTCTATTGACTCCCATAATTAATTATCTTATTGTAGAATAAATACTATTTTATATCTTGTTTTTGAAAAATTAAAATAGTTAAAGCTGAACAAACTATAATCCATACAAACATTGCAATAATAAATATTGTGGTACTCTTCGCTGTTGAAGCTCCGCTAGCAATAGTTGCTATGAAATTAGGGAAAAGTCTTGATATGCTCTTTGATTTTAAAATTAGTTGTTCAACTAAAGTTATAATTATTGTTGAGAATATACTTAAAATTATAGAAATTGCAATAGCGGCTCCTGAACTTTTAACTATAAAAGTAATTAGTGTATAAATTGAGCTAAATGCCCAAAGTGAAAGAATTGAAAGTCCTGATAATTTTAAAATCTCTATTAGTTCACTAGATTTTATTGAAGTTTTTGTAAATATAATCATTGTAGCTAAAGCTGTAGCAACTGTTAAAGCTACAAAAACTATTGCTAATATATAACTCCAAATTAATTTTGAAAGAACTATTTCATGTCTCTTTATTCCTTTGGATGCAACATTTTTAATCGTTCCTGTTTTAAAATCAGTTCCTATAAACATACAAACAATTATTAAGAATATTAATGTTGAAGGATTTGTTACAGTTCTATAATAGGAAAAAGGAATAACTTTAGCTCCCAATTTTGATGCTCCAGCCGCAAATGTGAATATAGTCAAATCAGCAATAGCCATTGAAATTAATATACAAATCCACCAAAATTTTGATTTGTGTAATTTAAATCTGTCATAACTTAAAACTCTATTCATGTTTACCTCCTATAAGTTCCATAAAATAATCTTCCAAGTCAACATTCTTAAATCCATAAGATGTAGGAATTACACCTTTTGCAGTTATTTGTTTAAGAATTTCATCTGAATTTTCATTTTTGGAAATTGTAAACTTACATTTTTCTTTATCAAATGAGTAATCAATATTACTTTCTTTTAAGAAATCTTCTGCGCTCTGAACATCATCTTCTTTAACTTTTATTTCAAAGCCATCTTCTGTTTTTTCATCAAGTTCTTTAGCAGTAAATTCTTTAATAAGTCTACCTTTATCTATAACTCCATATCTTGTTGCCAATTTATGAAGTTCTCCTAAGATATGGCTTGAAACTAAAACAGTAATATTCTTTTCTTTATTTAATCTTAAAATCAAATTTCTAACATCTCTAATACCTTCAGGATCTAGTCCATTTGTAGGTTCGTCAAGCACCAAAAATTCAGGATTTCCTACAAGTGCAAGAGCTATTGAAAGTCTTTGTTTCATACCAAGAGAAAAATTCTTAGATTTTTTCTTGCCTGTAGACCCAAGTCCTACAACACTAAGCAAATCGTCAATTTCTGAACTACTAAGTTTAACTCCTACAGCCTTAGATTGAGCAATTATATTATCTTTTGCTGTCATCTTAGGGAATAATGCAGGATTTTCTATAATACAACCTGTTTTATCTCTTCCTTCGCTTAGATTACTTGAACCAAAAAGCTCAATTTCACCACTATTTTTTTCACAAAGTCCCAATAAAATTCGAATTAAAGTAGTCTTACCAGCACCATTTCTTCCGATAAAACCGTAAATATCCCCACGTTGAATATTCATATCAACATTATTTACGGCATAATTTTGTCCGAACATTTTAGTAAGACCTCTTATTTTTAAAATATCGTCCATAAAAACCTCCTTATAAAGTTCTTGAACTATATTTTAACACAAAACAGTATCTATATCAATATTATTGTGAAGTAATAAGGTTAATCTTGTTTATATGATGTAGAGCAACAATGAAGGTAGAGATTCTACTTATTGAATGCTGTACTTCTACTATTTTCAAGCAGTTTTGAACTCATTCCTACAAACCAAGTTAATACCATTGGAATTACCCAACCAAGACTTAAACTATAGAAAGGAAGACTTGAAACTAATTTAGTAACAAAAGGTAAAGTTAAATTTACACTTTGTAACGATTCTACAACAGCTATAAAAGTTACAGTATAGCAAACTAATCTATAAGTAAATTTATTATATCCAAAATATTTTTCTGTAAGTCCAAGTAGTATTAAAACTATTGAAACAGGATAGATTGCAACTAAAACTGGAACAGAAACTTTTAATATTGTGTTAAGTCCGAAGTTTGCAACTAGGAATGATAAAAATGTCCAGAAAACTATCCATTTATTATAAGATACTTTTTCTTTTGTCATAGTTTCGAAGAATTTACTTATACTTGTTATAAGACCTATACAAGTTGTTAAACAAGCTAGAGTGAATATACTTGCAAGTAAAACTATTCCAAATTTTCCAAATACATATTGTGAAACTGTTGTTAATATTTCAGCACCATTTTTTACATTTTCAGTTAAACCTGAAGTTGTCATTCCTATATAAGCAAGCATTGCATAGATTACAAAAAGGAAAGAACCAGCAACTAAACCAACTTTTACAGTATAACCTATAACTTTTTCTTCATCGTTAACTTGGAAAGATTTTATAGCAAGTGAGATTACAAGGCCGAAGTTTAAAGCGGCTATTGTATCCATTGTATTATATCCTTCTAAAAATCCTTTAACAGTTGAAGAAGTCGCGTAATCTCCAACAGGACTTGTTACAGCATTAGGATTGTTGAAAAGTACTCCAACAAACATTACTGTTATAAGAAGTAAAAGTGCAGGAGTTAAGAATTTTCCCATTCTTGTTACTAATTTACTTGGTTTTAAGCAAACTAAATATGCAACTAAAAAGAATACAAAAGTGTAAACAAGTCTTGAAACACTTACTGAAACATTTTCTGGTAAAAATGGCGCAACTGCCATTTCAAAAGGAAGGCTTCCTGCTCTTGGGATTCCAAGTCCAGGTCCTATTGCCATATATATCATAGTAGTAAATATAATTGCAAAATATTTATCCACTTTTCCTGCTAAATTCGAAAGACCTTTAGTCTTTGCAACACAAACTACACCCAAGATAGGGAATACAACCGCTGTTACTCCAAAGGCTAATAAACTTTGAAAACTTGCAGAACCTGCTTGTTTTCCTAATAGTGGAGGGAATATTAAATTTCCTGCTCCGAAAAATAACCCAAATAGCATTATCGCTACGCTAAAAAATTGTTCTCTTGATAAATTGTTTTTCATAAAAAACCTCCTAAAATTCAATCTTGGACATTTTGTTTAAATAATCTCATTATATAAATGGTGGTAAATTATTTCAAAAAAAAAGTCCTTTGTTCTAATAGAACAAAGGACGAAATAACTTTCCGCGGTACCACCTTAATTTTTCAAAAAATGAAACACTCAAACATCTAACAATGTCGGGTTTTTGTAACGCAAACCACTGCGGGATTCCTTACTCATTTCACGAATCCTTTGTAAAAGATGATTTTCAAAAATTTTCCGTATTAGTTCACACCAACCACTAACTCTCTTAAACTTTCAATTTTCTACTCTTTCTTTCAAATTTAAAATTTATTTTCATTATTTTATCATCTAAAAAAATATTTGTCAATACTTTTTTAAAATTTTTTTGTCCAGAACTTTAAAATAATACAACATTAAAATAATTATTTTCTCATCAAGCGAAAAAATATGAATATGTTGATTTTATTTATAATAAATGTTAGAATTAAAATTACAGAATAGTCAAGGAGGTTTAAATGAAAAACAAGGATATTAATTTACAAAATTTGCTAATTTTTTCTGATTTATCAACTGAAGAGATTGATACTTTTAAAGATGAATTAAATATAATGAGATACAAAAAAAATACATTTTTATTTAAACCTGGAGATAAAGCCAATACCATGTATATAATTGTAAGTGGTAAAATAAAAGTCTTTACCATAAGTAGCTCTGGAATTGAACAAATGCTATATATCTATCAAAAAGATGATTTTATAGGTGGACTTAATCTTATCAAAAAGACTGGTTATATCTACTATGGACAAGCTATTGAAGATACTTATGTAATCTCTCTTTCTAAAGAAAACTTTGACAAGATTATAAATAAATATCCAAAAGTTACAATAAAGATTTTGGAAGAATCCTTTTTAAGAATCCGTCATGCAGAAGACTTAGTAACAAGACTTATAGAAAACAGCGCAGATGTAAAAGTAGCATCACTTCTTTTAAGTTTAGCTAGAAACTTTGGAGTAAAAAAAATAGACGGAATAATGTTGGAATTAAATATAAGTCGTGAAAATATGGGCTCATTCGCAGGACTTACAAGAGAAACCGTAACTCGAAAACTTGCAGAACTAAATGCAAAGGGAATAATAGAACTGATTGAAACGAAAAAAATACTAATAAAAGATGTAGATTATTTAAAAGATATTATAGTACAGAGATAATGGAAATTATCTCTTTTTTATTGTGAAAAATTCACAACATAGTATTGGATAAAAATAAATAATTCACGTCATAGCAGTTGGCAAAGAAAAGCTCCTAACACGTCATTTCGACCGAAGCGGAACATAGTGAAGTGAAGCGAATCTAGCCCTAACTTTGTTTACTTGTAAACAAAAGTAGTTTTTACGTAGTTACTGTATATAAAACAAAATAGTTAACGTCACGATACTTTTAAAGAAAAACCCCCAATACGTCATCTTGAGCGGAGTGAAACGGAGTCGAAAGATCTCAACTATTGCTTGCTGGCAAGCAATAGTATTTCTGAAAGAAATAAAAACAAAATTGCTGTATGTATCTACGATACATCTACTTTTGCTAAAGCAAAAGTATGAGATCTCTCCATTCCGCTCTGCTACAGTCGAGATGACGTATAAAGGAAATAACTTTGGTTAGGAGCTAAACGTTAAAACTAAATAATCATAAAATTATCTTTTATAAATATATTAGAAAAAATAAAAACATCTTCACAATCGATATTTTAGCAAAAAACGTTCGATTATTTTTAAGATAACTTAACCATAGTTATTGACTTATTTTCCTTTAGATGATAAAATTTATTTGACTAAAAGTCAAATATATTTTAAGGAGTATTTTATGAAAAAATTACTAAGAATATTTTTAGTTTTAACTATGATTCTTGGATTTACTGCTTGTTCTTCAAAACCTGCAGAAAAGAAAGAAACTACAGTTGAAAAGACAGAAAAGAAAAAACTAAATGTTTATTGTGCAGCCTCAATGACTGAAACAATGGAACAAATCAAAAAAGTATATGAAGAAAAACATAAGGATATTGAATTAGTTTATACTTTTGATTCTTCAGGAACTTTAAAGAAACAAATTGAACAAGGGGCCGAAGTAGATATTTTCATTTCTGCTGCTCAAAAACAAATGAATGCTTTGGATAAGACAAAAACTCCGGAAGCAAATGTAGTAATTGATGAATCTTCTAGATTTAATCTTTTAGAAAATAAAGTTGTTCTTGCGGTTTCAAAGGGAAATTCTTTAGGACTTAAAGATTTTACAGATTTAACAAAAGCTGAAATTTCTAAAATAGCTCTTGGTAATTCTGATGTTCCTGTTGGACAATATTCAGAAGAACTTTTGAAAAACTTAAAAATCTGGGATGAAATTCAAAAGAAAGTTACTTTCGGAAGCAATGTTAAAGAAGTTACAACTTGGATTAAAGAAGGAGTTGCAAACTGTGGTATAATTTATGCAACTGACGCTTATTCAGCAGGCCTTGAAGTTGTTGCAACTGCAAAAGAAGGAATGATTAAGACTCCTGTTTTATATCCAGCAGCAGTTTTGAAAAATTCTAAAAACTCTAAAGAAGCTAAAGAATTTTTAGAATTCTTAAAAGGCGACGAATGTAAGGCAATTTTTGAAAAAGTTGGCTTTACAATGGCAAAATAATTAAAAAATAATATAAAAAAAGTAGTATGAAAGGGAAGTGTTTATGGATCTTTATCCTCTTTTAAATTCGCTGAGAATTGCATTAATTTCTTCTGTGATAACTTTTTTTATCGGGATATTCTTGGCATATTATATTTCAAAACTTAATAGATTTGTAAGAGGAATTTTGGATGTTATCTTAACACTTCCTTTAGTATTACCACCAACGGTTATCGGCTTTTTCATTTTGAGATTATTATCTCCGAAAAGTGCAATCGGAAGTTTTTTCTTGGAAAAATTTTCAATAAGACTTGTTATGAATTGGTATTCTGCAATATTTGCAACTGTAGTCGTAACTTTTCCTCTAATGTATAGAATAGCCAGAAGTTCTTTTCAAAATTTCGATATGAATTTAAAATATGTTGCTCAAACTCTTGGAAAGAGTAATACTTGGATTTTTTGGAGAATAACTTTGCCTAATTGCAAACAGGGAATTTTAGCAGGACTTGTTTTAAGTTTTGCAAGAGCCTTGGGAGAATATGGAGCGACAAGTATGGTTTCAGGATATACTCCAAATGATACGGCAACAATTTCAACAACTGTTTATCAACTTTGGAGAACGGGAAATGATGCTTTGGCTTATAGATGGGTGCTTGTAAATATTATAATTTCATTTACAGTTCTAATCATTATAAATATGTTGGAAAATAAAGCGGTTAAAGAATAAAAAATTGGAGTAATTTATGATTTATGTTGATATTGAAAAGAATTTTGGCAAATTTAATTTAAGAACTAAATTTGAATTTGACAATGAAATAATGGGACTTTTAGGGGCTTCAGGAAGCGGAAAAAGTCTTACTTTAAAATGTATTGCAGGAATTGAAAAACCCGATAAAGGAAGAATTGTATTAAATGATAGAGTTCTATTCGACTCTGAAAAAAAGATAAATATTTCTCCAAAGGATAGAAAAATAGGTTATCTATTTCAAGACAATGCCCTTTTTCCTAATATGAATGTCTATGAAAATATTAAAGTGGGTATAAGAGAAGGAGAAAATTTTGATAAATTAATTATGGAAAAACTTGAAGAAATGAGGATTTCCCATTTAAAAGATAAAAAAATAAATGAAATTTCTGGTGGAGAAAAACAGAGAGTTGCTCTTGCGAGATTACTTATAAACAAGCCGGAAATTATCCTTTTAGATGAGCCTTTTTCTGCCTTAGATGACTATTTAAAATGGAAAATAGAAATGGAAGTTTCTGAAGTTTTAAGAAAATACAAAATTCCTACAATTTTAGTTTCACATAGTAGAGAAGAAGTCTATAGACTTTGTAATGAAATTTGTGTAATGTGCAAAGGGAAAAGCGAAGAGCTTATGCAAAAGAAAGAGCTTTTTAAAAATCCAAAAACTTTTTCGTCCTGTCTGATTTCTGGTTGTAAAAACTTTTCTGAAATCGAAAAGATTTCAGAAAACAGACTCATTGCAAAAGACTGGAATGTTGAACTTGAAACTTATGATAAAATTTTAAAAAATCATAATGTTTTAGGAGTTCGTGCGCATTTTATCGAATTTGTAAAATCAGAAGAAAATTCATTTGAAGTTGAAATCGACAAGGTTATTGAGGATGTTTTTACTTTTATAATCCTAGTTCGTAAAAAAGGTGCAAGAAAATCCATAAGGGTTGAAGTAACTAAAGACATTTGGAAAAAGGTTGAACACGAAAAAAATCTTTTTATAACTTTAAGAAAAGAAGATTTAATTTTGTTGGAAGCAGAAAATAATTAAAAATCCAGATAGGAGATTATATGAAAGATAGATTTGGAAGAAATATCACCTACCTTAGAATTTCAGTTACTGATTTATGTAATCTAAGATGCAAATACTGTATGCCCGAAAGTGGAGTTGAAAGTCTTTGTCATAGTGATATTCTATCCATTGAAGAAATTGTTGAGATAGTTAAAGTCGCATCGAAAAACGGAATAAAAAAAATTAGGTTAACAGGCGGGGAACCTTTGGTTCGTCACGGTTTTATTAATTTGTGTAAACAGATTTCTGAAATTAATGAAATTGAAGATATTGCAATAACTACAAATGGAGTTTATCTAAAAGAGATGGCAGATGAACTTTTTGAAAATAAAGTTAGAAGAATAAATTTCAGCCTTGACACTTTGATAAAAGAAAAGTACAATGATATAACAAGGAGAAATGATTTTAATAAGACTATGGAAAGTCTTTTTTATGCAATAAAAAAGGGCTTTAAGGTCAAAATAAATTTAGTTCTAATCGGTGGCTTTAATGATGATGAAATAGAAGACTTTGTAAATTTAGCAAATAAATACGATTTGGAAGTTCGTTTTATAGAGCTTATGCAAATTGGAGAAACGGCAAATTGGTCTAAGGATAAGTTCATTTCAAACAAAATTGTTTTGAAAAAAGTGCCGAAATTGGAGTTTGACGGAGTTTCAGGAGTTGCAAAAATCTATAAGATAAAGGGACAAAAGGGTAGAATAGGACTCATAAGCCCTATAAGTTGTTCATTCTGTGAAGATTGCAATCGTATAAGACTAACAAGTGACGGAAAATTAAAACCTTGCCTACATTCAAAAGATGAAATAAATCTTAAAGGCTTGAGTGGAGAAGAACTTGAAGAAGTTTTCAAGAGAGGAATTTATGAAAAACCTGAAAAACATCATCTTGAAGACGGAAAAAGTGAAAGTGCAAGAGATATGAATAAAATCGGAGGTTAAAATGGAAGAAAAAGTTTTAACTCATATTAATGATCAAGGTCGTGCAAAAATGGTCGATGTTGGAGAAAAAGAAAAAACTAAAAGAATTGCCAAGGCTTTTGCAAAAGTTAAATTAAATGAAGAAACTTTTAATATAGTTGTAAAGGGCAAAGCTAAAAAGGGTGATGTTCTAGCTGTTTCTCAAGTCGCAGGAATTATGGGAGCAAAAAAGACTTCTGATATAATCCCAATGTGCCACCCGATAAATTTAGTAGGCGTTGATATAGAATTTAATATGAATTATGAAAACTTTGAAATAGAAATAATTGCCACGACTAAATGTGTTGGAGAGACAGGGGTTGAAATGGAAGCACTGTCAGCAGTTTCAATAGCTGCTCTAACGATATATGATATGTGTAAGGCAGTTCAAAGAGATATTGAAATAACAGATATTAAATTATTAGAAAAATCAGGTGGAAAAAGCGGAGATTTTGTGAGGGGTAAGTAATGAAAGTTTTAGCAGTAAGTATAAGTGAAAGAAAGGGAATAAAAAAACATCCCGTAGAGTACATAGAATTAATTGAAGATTACGGAATAGATGGCGATGCACATGCAGGAAAATGGCATAGACAAGTAAGTTTGCTTGGAGTTGAAAGTATGGAAGCTATGAAAGAAAAACTTCCTACACTTTCAGCAGGAGACTTTGCAGAAAACATCTTAACTGAAGGAATTGTCCTTTACAAATTACCGATTGGAACAATCTTAAAGGTAGGAGAATGTATTCTTGAAATTACACAAATAGGAAAAGAATGTCATCTAGGCTGTGAAATCAGACATATTGTTGGCGACTGTGTTATGCCAAGAGAGGGAATTTTCACAAAAGTAATAAAAGGTGGAAAGATAAAGGCCGACGATAAAATTGAAATCGTAGAAAAATAAATTATACTTAAGACATCTAAAATTTAGATGTCTTTTTTGTGTGAAATTTTATGAAAATTTAAGAAATTAATTTCACAAATTTTTTTAATTAGTTTAGAATTTCACAAAAAATTCTTTGATTAACTTTCTACAATCTGTAAAATTATTCAAAATTTCATTTTTGTATGGGATATCTTAAATCAATATAATTGGTTTAACACTTAATGTAGTATATTACAAAAGTTATGACAAAATAAAAATAAGAAAAGAATAACAAAAAGATATTATATTATTTAGATTATTTTCATAAAAAAGCATAATTATACATTTTTGAAATTACCTGCTATTTAGAATAATAAACTTTAAAAATGTTTTCAAGACACTTGATTATTCATTTTAAATATTGTATAATTATAATTGAATTTATAACATAGATACATTGATTGTTAAAAATTGATTTATTTGTTAGATTGATTTTTGTTTCATAAGGAATTATTTTTTAAACTTTTTATTCCTTTTCACTTTAGTTTTTTAAAAACGAATTTAGCTATCAAGATGTATTTATGCTTTTATAGAGAATAATACCAAAACACAAAGTTAGGGGGAGAGAATCAATGGATCAAAAGGAATTGCTTTTGGAAATTAAAGATTTACACACAAGTTTTAGAATCCGTGATGAATATTTTGACGCAGTTGATGGCGTTGATATGAAATTATTCTCTGATGAAATACTAGCTATAGTAGGAGAAAGTGGTTGCGGTAAATCGACTTTAGCTACTACTGTTATGGGTTTACACAATCCAAACTTCACTCGTTCAACAGGAGAAATTTTGTTTGAAGGAAAAAATTTAGTAGGTTTGTCAGAAAAAGAATTTAATGAAATTAGAGGGGAAGGGATTGGAATGATTTTCCAAGATCCGCTTTCAGCTTTAAATCCTTTACAAAGAATAGGAAAACAAATCGAGGAAGGTTTGATTTATCATACAAAAATGAATGCTGAAGAAAGAAAAGCGAGAGTTTTGGAATTGATTGAACAAGTAGGTATTCCTAATCCTCCTCGTGTTGCAAGACAATATCCACATGAATTATCAGGTGGTATGAGACAAAGAGTTATCATCGCAATTGCTCTTGCTTGTAAACCTAAGATTATTATTGCAGATGAACCAACAACTGCACTTGACGTAACAATTCAAGCTCAAATCTTAGACCTTTTAGTTCAAATTCAAAAGGAAATTAATGCAGGAATTATTTTGATTACTCACGATTTAGGAGTTGTTGCTCAACTTGCTGACAGAGTTTGTGTAATGTATGCTGGACAAATTGTAGAAGAAGCACCAGTTGTAGAATTATTTACAAATCCAAAGCATCCTTATACTAGAAGTTTGTTGAACAGTATTCCTCAAATGGACGCAGATGATGAAGATTTATATGTAATACAAGGGATGGTTCCTTCACTTAAAAATTTACCAAGACAAGGTTGTAGATTTAAGGCTAGAATCCCTTGGATAAGTGAAGAAGAACATGAAGAAAATCCTACAATGCATGAAGTATCACCAGGGCATTTAGTAAGATGTACTTGTTATAAGAATTTTCATTTTGATGAAAAGGGGGGTAATTAATGAGCTTTTTAGAAATTAAAGACCTAAAGGTTCACTATCCAATAAGAGGAGGCTTTTTCAATAGGATAATCGACCATGTTTTAGCTGTTGATGGCGTAGATATGGTTATTGAAAAGGGAAAGACTTATGGACTTATCGGAGAAAGTGGTAGTGGTAAAAGTACTATCGGTAAAGCTATAATTGGTCTTGAAAAAATTACAAGTGGAGAAGTTATTTTTGAAGACAAAAAACTTACTAAAAGAATGGTAAGAAAAGATAAAGAGTTTACAAGGGATGTTCAAATGATTTTCCAAGATAATATGGCGAGTTTAGACCCTAAGAAAAGAGTTATTGACATCATTGCAGAACCTTTAAGAAACTTCGAAAAGATGACTGTAACAGAAGAAAGAAAAAGAGTTTTAGAACTATTAGATATAGTTGGTATGCCTGAAGATGCATTATACAAATATTCATTCGAATTTTCAGGTGGACAAAGACAAAGAATAGGGGTTGCTAGAGCAATAAGTTTAAATCCTAAACTTATCATAGCTGACGAACCTGTTTCAGCACTTGACCTTTCAGTTCAAGCACAAGTTTTGAACTTTATGAAAAAGATTCAAAAAGATATGGGATTATCTTACCTTTTCATTTCTCACGACCTTGGTGTTGTAAAACATATGTGTGATTACATAAATATTATGTACAGAGGAAGACTTGTAGAAAGAGGAACAAAGGAAGATATTTACAAAGATCCACAACATATCTACACTAAGAGATTAATTGCAGCGATTCCTGAAACTGATCCTAGAATTAAGGAACAATTAATTGCAAACAGACTTAGAGTAGAAGAAGAATATAAAGAATTAGAAAAAGAATATTATGATGAAAATGGTAAAGTATTTGATTTGATTAAACTTACAGATACTCACTATGTAGCAAAAAAGGAGGTAAAATAATATGTGGAAAACCGTATTAAAGAGATTTCTTTTAATGATACCTCAATTAGTAATATTAAGCCTTCTTGTATTTATTTTGGCTAAGATGATGCCAGGGGATCCATTCTCTGGACAAATTACACCAACAACTGATCCTAAACAAATAGAAGCTTTAAGAATAAAATATGGTTTCTATGATCCATGGTACCAACAATATTGGAGATGGATTACTAATATAATGCATGGAGATTTTGGTACTAGTTATACATTTAAGTTACCAGTATCTACTCTTTTAGCTCAAAGAGTTAGCAATACATTTTGGTTAGCTTTACTTTGTGTAATATGTTCATATGCCGTTTCATTACCACTTGGTATGATATCAGGTAGATATAGTGGAGGCAAGTTTGATAGAGCAGTTACATTGTATAACTTCGTAACTTATGCGATTCCAGGTTATATCTTCTACTTAGTTATGATTTTAGTATTTGGTTATACATTACATTGGTTCCCAGCATCTGGTTCTGTTGATCCAGGGGTTGAAGGCTTTGCATATGTTATAAGTAGATTTAGACATATGATATTACCTGCAATATGTTATACTTTAATTGCTACAACAGTAACAGTTCAATATTTGAGAAATGAAGTTATAGATGCTAAAGGTTCAGACTATGTAAGAACTGCAAGAAGTAAGGGAGTTCCTATAGATAAAGTTTATTCACATCATATCTTTAGAAATTCTGTTTTGCCAATAGCCGCATTCTTTGGTTTTACATTAACAGGACTTATTTCAGGTTCTGTATTTATGGAAACAATCTTTAGTTATCCTGGAATGGGGAAATTATTCTTTGAATCAATTTCATCAAGAGATTATTCATTGTTAACAGCATTAATTATGATTTACGGATTTATGACTCTACTTGGAAGTTTGTTATCAGACATCATTATGAGTATAGTTGATCCAAGAATAAGAATAGACTAATAGGGGGAGTGATAAAATGAGTAAGAAAAAAGAAATGGAAAAAGATGCTTCCCTACATAATCAAGAAATTACACCAAGTGCTTTTCACGTAATTGTTAGGGAATTTAGAAAAGACAAATTAGCGACATTTTCACTTTTAGTATTTATTACGATAATATTAGTAGTGTTTATAGGAAGTTTGTTCTTCAATTTAGAAGAAGTAATGAAAGTAAATCTTATGGAATCATTCCTAAGACCAGGAGAAGGTGGACATTTGCTAGGAACTGACCAAGCAGGACGACCACTTTTAGGACAACTTTTCCTTGGAACTAGGAATTCAATCCTTATAGGTGTATCAGTAACTATTTTAACTAATTTAATTGGTATAATAGTTGGTTTGATTATCGGATACTATGGTGGTATAGTTGATAATATTATCATGAGAATTATAGACTTTATTCAAGTATTACCAATTCTTATGCTTATTATCGTATTCATAACATTAGTTCCTAGATACAATGTATTTACATTCGTAATCATAATGACTGTATTCTACTGGGTTGGTATTGCAAGACTTGTAAGATCAAAAGCTCTTTCTGAAGGAAGACGTGATTATATAAGTGCTTCTAAGACAATGGGAACACCAGCTTGGAAGATAATGTTCGGTGGGATCTTACCAAATATCAGCTCAATTCTTATAATTAGTTTTATCTTAGATTTAGCTGGTAATATGGGAATTGAAATCGGGCTTACATTCCTTGGTTTCGGTTTACCAGATGGAATACCTTCACTTGGAACACTAATCAACAAGGCGTTAGATCCTATAGTTTTAAGAGATAGAATGTACATTTGGTTACCTGCATCATTATTAGTACTTGTACTAATGCTTTCAATTAACTATGCTGGACAAGCATTAAGAAGAGCATCAGATGCAAAACAAAGATTAGGTTAGAAGTAATTTAATATAAAAAATTAAGCGTAGAGTGTTCTACGCTTTTTTTATTGTGAAGCTATTATATAAAAATAGATATATCGTAAATATTTATTATAAAAAGGTGCAAAAATCTGTTTACAATCATCATTTAATATGATATAATTTAATCACAGTATTAATTTAATTAAATGCTGTGAGTAGTTTATTTAAAGGAGGATTGTCAATGAAGAGATTTATTAAATATTTGTTAGTTTGTTGTTGTGTATTAGCTTTTTCAGGATATGTTTATTCTGAATGTATAACTTATGAAGAAATGAAACCTTTTACAAATAGAGACTATTTTTCCTATAAGGGATATCTTAGAATTTATTTAAATTCTACAGCAGTAGAATATAATAGAGAGGAAGATACTCTAAAGGTTGCCAAAAAACATGCTGATTTTATAGAAATAGATACAGATGGAGAAGATGAAAAAGGAGCTTATTCAATTCCTAAACTATATTATAATCCAAGAATAATTGAAAAAAATGGTAAAAAATATATAACAGCAGATGGAATTCCTGAAGACATCTTAATAAAAGACAAAAATTTATTAGTTATTGAATCAAAGAAACTTGAATATAATTTTGTTGATTTATTCGGAGATGCAGATTAAAATAAAATAAGAACCCCACCCTTCCACGATGCTTTGCATCGGGTGGGTTCCCGGGAACCTTGTTGTTTCACAATCAAAAAAAATGGATGCTTTTGCATCCATTTTTTGTTTAGGAAAGTTAAATATCACAGTAAGTTAATTTATCTTTATAAAAATTGGGAGGATTTAAAAGGACCAATAACTATACTGTTAATATGTAAAATGTGGTAGCGAAGAAAAGGAAAACTTATGGGAGGAGTTTATTATCTTTAAACACTACCACACAGTTTATATATACCATAAAAATCAATTTTAAAACACAAAAAAATTTATTATTAAACATATTTAGCTGTGAAATTAAAACTGTACTATAATAAAATATGATAAAAGGCAAAAAAATAAAAAAAGATTGATTTAATTTTCTATGAAATTCTTGCATGTTTTTTAGAATTTTTACTTATAGGAAAAAATTTTTAAGCTTCATATCATATATTAAGCGGTTACAATTTCTTATATGTTATCTCGAACACGGTTAATCTAGCCTAACTTTGTTTACTTGTAAACAAGCAAATATATGAGATCTCTCCGCTATGTTTCGCTTTGCTCCACTCCGGTCGAGATGAGGTATAAGGGAAATAACTTCGGTTAGTAGCTAGACGTTAAAAATAAATAAAATTCAAAAATAATATAAACAAAAAACTCCACTTGTGTGGAGTTTAGTCAATTCTTATTTTTTGCTGTCTTTATATAAATCCGGTAAGCATCTATAATTTACATTATCTTCTTCGTCTAAAATTGTATTTTCATCTACAACAACTAGTTTATATTTAAAATCTTTGGCAACAATATATTTTTTGCCATCTCTTTCTTCGATTTTTACACCAGAATATTCTTTATTTTTACTTTTTTCATATTTATCTCTATTTTTTTCAATTTGTTCGGGATTTGTGTTAGGTTTAATTAGACTTGGGCCATGAAACATAAGTTTTGGAGACTTAAATTTTTCTTTTACTATAACCAATTGTGCTCCGCCATCTCCTTCATAAACCTTGTTTTCAATTTTTTTCAACATTCCTGTAGATGCACAAGAACATAATGCCAAAGAAACTAATAATAAACTAACAAGTTTTTTAAGTCTAGCCATAAAATCCTCCCTTTGTAAAATAACTATTTAAATACCTTTTACTTTATTATAAAAACAAAGTAAAACATTAATACTTTGACAAATACATTTTAACATATATTTAAACTTTAGTCAAGCAATTTCATAAATATAATTTTAGTATTTTATATGTAATATTCATAGTTTGATTGACTTTTTTTTATGTTTTTAGTATAATTATTTGAATAGTATTGTAGATTTTTAAGGAGAGATATTATGGACGAAAAAGAAATATTTTTAACCGCTGAAGGGTTAAAAAAATTGGAATTAGAATTAGAAGAATTAAAAACTGTAAAAAGACAAGAAATTGCAGAAAAAATAAAGATTGCTAGAGATTTTGGAGACCTTTCTGAAAACTCTGAATATGATGAAGCTAAAAATGAACAAGCTCAGATAGAAGAAAAAATAGTTAAACTTGACAATATGATTGCAAATGCAAAGATAATTGATGAAGTTGAATTAGATACAAAAACTGTAAATGTTGGTGCTACAGTTACTTTAGTTCAAGTTGAAAGCAAGAAAAAAATAGAATATACTATTGTAGGTTCTGCTGAAAGTAATCCACTTGAAGGAAAAATTTCAAATGAATCTCCGGTCGGTAGAGCTATTTTAGGAAAGAAAAAAGGAAATAAAGTTCAAGTACAATTACCTAATGGAAATGTTGTAGAATATAAAATACAAAATATTAAGGTAAATTAAGAGGTGATATAGTGGAAGAACAAAATTTAAATGAAATGCTCTTAGTTAGAAGACAAAAATTACAAGAGTTAGTTGATGCAGGAAAAGACCCACATGAGATAGAAAAGTTTGAAGGTACTATTTATTCAAAAGAGATAAAAGATAATTATGAAAATTATGAAGGAAAAGTTGTAAGACTTGCTGGTCGTATTAGAACAAAAAGAGGACATGGTAAAGTTTGTTTTATGGACTTGCAAGATTTTTCTGGAAAAATTCAACTTTTCAATAAGCTTGACGTTTTAGGCGAAAGTTATGAAGAAGTTAAGACTTTAGACATTGGAGATATTGTAGGGGTTGAAGGAGAAGTTTTCACAACTCATGCAGGAGAAATTTCAATAAGAAGTTCAAAGGTTGTCTTACTTACAAAATCTTTACAACTTTTACCAGAAAAGTTTCACGGCTTAAAAGATGTTGACTTAAGATATAGACAAAGATATGTAGATTTAATTGTAAATCCTGAAATCAAAGATGTTTTTGTTATGAGAAGTAAAATTATTTCTTCTATTAGAAAATATCTTGATAGTAGAGGATTTTTAGAAGTTGAAACACCTATTTTAAATACAATTGCAGGTGGAGCAAATGCAAGACCTTTTATAACTCATCACAATACTTTGGATATTGATATGTATCTTAGAATTGCAAATGAATTATATTTAAAGAGATTGATTGTAGGTGGTTTCGATAAAGTTTATGAAATGGGAAGAATGTTCAGAAATGAAGGTATGGATAAACTTCATAATCCTGAATATACTGCAATTGAATTATATCAAGCATATGTTGGATATGAAGAAATGATGACACTTTGTGAAGAAATGGTTTATACTGTTTGTATGGAAGTTGTTGGAAAATCTGAGGTTGAATTACAAGGCAAAGTTATCGACTTTAAACCACCTTGGAGAAGAATTTCAATGGTTGACGCTGTAAAAGAATATGCAGGAGTTGATTTTGAAACAATTTCAACTGATGAAGAAGCAAGAAAGCTTGCTATTGAAAAGAAAATAGAAGTTACTGAACATACTACAAGAGGAGAAATTATTTCTTTATTCTTTGAAGAATTTTGTGAAGAATATATGGTTCAACCTACTTTTGTTACTAAGCATCCTGTGGAAATCAGTCCACTTGCTAAAAGAGACCCTAAGGACAAGAGATATACTCAAAGATTTGAGGCTTTTGTAAATTGTGGGGAAATTGCAAATGCTTTTAGTGAATTAAATGATGCAATAGATCAAAAGCAAAGATTTTTAAAACAAGTTGAAGCCAGAGAAAATGGAGATGACGAGGCACAAATGATGGATTATGATTTCATCAATGCGCTTGAGATAGGTCTTCCACCAACAGGTGGTATGGGAATCGGAATTGATAGACTTATTATGTACTTGACTAATCAAGAATCCATAAGAGATGTATTACTTTTCCCAACAATGAAACCTATGGTTGAAAAGGATAGTGAATAGGAGTTCATTATGAAAAAAAGAAATTTAGTTGCGATTTGTTTAGTTTGTCTTTCTTTTGTTGGTTGTTCAAGTTTCCATACAGGAAAAGTTGTTGTAGACGATGAAAAGAAAGAAGATAAAGTTGAAAATGTTGAATATATTCTTGTTGATGAAGATGACAAAGAATCTTTAATTAAAAACATTAAAGAAGGCAAAGGTGCTGTTATAGATAAGAAGAAAAAATCATCTTCTGATAAGACTAATGAAAATACTGATAACAGCAATAACAGTAATAATAGCAATAATAAAAATAACAACAACAATAACAACAATAACAACAATAATAGAAATAATAATAACAATAC
>NZ_CAURDT010000005.1:0-65521 GCF_963524015.1 uncultured Parvimonas sp.
ACAGAAATATATTGAAAAAGAAAAAGTAAACAAACAAATAAATAAGTATGGCTGTGATGGCTAGGAGGATACACCTGTTCCCATCCCGAACACAGAAGTTAAGTTCCTAAACGTCGAAGGTACTAGTACATCTCGTACTGGGAGAATAGAAAACAGCCAAACAAACCACTCGAAAGAATGGTTTTTTGTTTATATAAATAATTAATTTTGTTTATTGTTGTGAAAGCTCAGAGCTTAACGGCAAAGAAAAGTAAATAAACAAGTATGGCTGTAATGGCTAGGAGGATACACCTGTTCCCATTCCGAACACAGAAGTTAATGACCTAACAGCAATCTGTGATTGCGTCGTAGGTCAGATACTAAGAAACTCCATTTGTGAAACAAATGGCAAGTTTCGACAGTGAAAGCTCAGAGCTTAACGGCAAAGAAAAGTAAATAAACAAGTATGGCTGTAATGGCTAGGAGGATACACCTGTTCCCATCCCGAACACAGAAGTTAAGCTCTTAAACGTCGAAGGTACTAGTACATCTCGTACTGGGAGAATAGAAAACAGCCAAACTCCTAGGTAGCTCAATGGTGGAGCACCCGGCTGTTAACCGGTAGGTTGTGGGTTCGAGCCCCACCCTGGGAGCCAATTGTGCCGGGGTGGCGGAACTGGCAGACGCACAGGACTTAAAATCCTGCGATGTTAACTCATCGTACCGGTTCGATTCCGGTCCTCGGCACCAGTTTTAGGCCCCATGGTCAAGCGGTTAAGACATCGCCCTTTCACGGCGGTAACCCGGGTTCGAATCCCGGTGGGGTCACCATTTAATTTTTATGTGGCGGAGTAGCTCAGTTGGCTAGAGCATGCGGTTCATACCCGCAGTGTCAGGGGTTCAAATCCCTTCTCCGCTACCATTTTTATATTAAGGTTATATTTGGGCGCATAGCTCAGTTGGGAGAGCATCTGCCTTACAAGCAGGGGGTCATAGGTTCGAGCCCTATTGTGCCCACCAAATATGGCCTGGTAGTTCAGTTGGTTAGAATGCTAGCCTGTCACGCTAGAGGTCGTGGGTTCGAGTCCCATCCAGGTCGCCAATAAATATGCTGGTGTAGCTCAATTGGTAGAGCAACTGACTTGTAATCAGTAGGTTAGGGGTTCAAGTCCTCCCACCAGCTCCATATTTGCGGGAGTGGCTCAGTGGTAGAGCATCGCCTTGCCAAGGCGAGGGTCGCGAGTTCGAATCTCGTCTTCCGCTCCAAGAACTCAGAATTTATTCTGAGTTTTCTATTATGTGCCATTAGCTCAGCTGGATAGAGCGTTTGGCTACGGACCAAAAGGCCAGGGGTTCGAATCCTCTATGGCACGCCAAACAAAGTGATTACAGTTTTGTGATTGCTAATTTTTAACTAAAGAATCAAATAAATTATATTTGACTCTTTTTTTTTGCAAAAATTGGGTATAAGGAAATTGATTAACATTATCTTAGAAGCAGAATTAGTACATTGATATTATTTAGATTTTTTTATTAATAAATGCCATTTTATATTGTATTTTAGTAGCTTTAGTGATATAATTGTTAAGACACTATTTAAGGAGGCGATTTTATGAAACCGATTATTGGAATTTCAGGTAGTATTTTGATTAATAAGGGTAATACTTTTTCAGGATATAGAAGATCTTATGTAAATCAAGATTATGTAGAAGCTATATTAAGAGCAGGTGCTATTCCTTTTATTATACCATTTAATGAAGATTTGGAAAGTACTAGAGAAATGGTTGAACAAGTTGATGGAATTATTTTATCAGGTGGACATGATGTAGATCCACATAATTATGGAGAAGAACCATTACTAAAAATTGGAGAAGTTTTTCCTGAAAGAGATGCTTTTGATATGGAAATATACAAAACTGCCATTAAGTTAAAGAAACCTATTTTTGGTATTTGTAGAGGTTATCAAATAATTAACGTTGTTAATGGAGGAACTTTATATCAAGATTTATCTTATGCAGATTTTGTTAAACTTAAACATAATCAAGGTGATAATCCAAGTCAGGCTACTCATTTGGTAGAATTAAAAGATGGAACATTTTTGAGAAATATTTTAGGTGAAGAATATAAAGTAAATAGTTTTCATCATCAAATAGTAAAAGATGTTGCACCTGGATTTAAGATTGTTGCAAAAAGTTCTGATGGAGTTGTTGAATCTATTGAAAAAATAACAGAAGATTGTTTTGTAATTGGGCTTCAATGGCATCCAGAAATGCTATCTTTAAATTGCAAAAAATCTCAAGAGATTTTTAATTCATTTGTCAAAAAAGTCATAGAATACAAAAAGTAGGAGGTGTATATTTTTATGACTAATAAAAATAAGATGGGCTTATTTAGTATTATTCTTTTAGGATTTAATGGTATTATAGGTTCTGGTATTTTCTTGTTACCTAATAAGGTTATGGCACAAGTTGGGCCAGCTGCTGTTTTAGTAACATTATTTGATGCATTATTAGTTATTAGTATTGCAGTATGTTTTGCCGAAGTTGGTGGAATGTTTAAAAAGAATGGAGGTCCTTATGTATATGCTAAGGAGGCCTTTGGTGAGTTTGTTGGTTTTGAAGTAGGTTTTATGAAATGGGCTATAGCTATTATTGCTTGGGCTACAATGACTGTTGGTTTTGCTGAAGCCTTAATGGGATTATTACCTAAGGGAACATTTGCTAATGAGAATATTGCAAAAGCTATTATAGTTACTATTATTGTTGTTTTACTTACTTTAGTGAATTTATCAGGTATTAAGACTTCAAAGATTTTAAATAATATTGTAACAACTGGAAAGTTATTACCACTTATTATTTTTATTGCAGTAGGTTTGTTCTTTATAAATGGATCAAACTTTACTCCGTTCTTTGTTCCTGGAAAAACTGCTAGTGGACAAACTATGTCAGCTGGTGCTGCTATTGGTGCTGCTGCATTAACAATATTCTACGCATTTACTGGGTTTGAAAGTATAGCTGTTGCTGCTGAAGACATGGACAATCCAGAAAAAGATGTGCCAAAAGCTATTTTATTGGTTATCTTTATTTGTTCGATTTTTTATGTGTTAATTATTGGAATAGCAATAGGAATTTTAGGAACAGATTTAGTTACTGCAAAAGCTCCTATTCAAGAAGCTTTCCAAAGAATTATTGGTAATGCTGGAAAATACTTAGTTGGTGCTGGTACATTAGTATCAATAGGTGGTATTAATTTAGCTGCATCTATAATGACACCAAGAAGTGGTTCAGCTCTTGCTGATGATGGTTTAATTCCTAGAGTTATTGCTAAAAAGAGCTCAAAGGATGTTCCATATATTGCAATAATTATTACAGGCGTTATAACTTTAGCTTTAGGCTTATATGGATCATTAATAGGTTCATTTGCAATATTAGCTGCTATAAGCGTTGTATCAAGATTTGTACAATATGTACCAACTTGTTTATCAGTAATTGTTTTAAGGAAGAAACGTCCGGATTTAAAACCATCATTTAGAGTTCCATTTGGACCAGTAATTCCAATTTTAGCAGTAGTTGTAAGTTTCTGGTTATTATATAATTCAGATATGCAAAAAATAGTAATTGGACTTGGTGGATTGGTTATTGGAGCTGTTGTTTATTTTTTAATGAAATTATTAAATAAAGAAAATGCATAGTAAAAATAAAAAATAGAGAGGAATTTATTTCTTCTCTATTTTTTATTTTTAGTTTATGGTAAAATATATCTAGAGGTGATTTTATGAAAAATACTTTTTTAAATATAAAATATATCATAGAAAAATTTTTAGTTTTATTTTTGATTTCAATCATAAGTTTTAGCTTTATTTCAAAAGTTTCATATGCAGATGATAATTTTGATAGGGCTAATAGAATTTATGATATGGATTATAGAAGTTTTTTTATAGGAAATATAACTGATGATTCTAATGGAAAATTTAAAATAAAAGTTACCACTATTTTCCTAGGCGAAAATCTTAATGAAATAGAAGTTCCTAAGTTTAAAGAATATAGCTATAGTAGATTAACTCCAGCAAAAGGAGATTATTTTGTAGGAATTTTGAAGAAAGATAATACTTTAGATTTGACTTGGATATTTAAAGCTACTTCTGGTAATTATAAAACACTATATTTAGCAAATGATAAAGATCCTGAAAATTCAGAAGTTAAATTATTCCAGAATATGATTAATAAAGGTGATTATGTACCTAATCTTGATGAAATTGAAAAAAATAAGAGATTAGAGGCTAATAAATATTCAAAACCAAAAGATGATTTTAGTAAAAATTATGATGAGTTGACTGAAGAAGAGAAACAAAACAGACTAGAGGCGGTAAATGAAAAGTCTGAGAAAGATTATAAAGAACGAATGGAAGCTATCTCTAATTTATTAAAAAATCCTGTTGTGCTTATTGTTCCGTCAATTCTGTTTTTATTAATTTTTTATGTTGTTCGTTCAAAAAGAAAATTTTTAAAAGAAATGGAAGAACGTATTGAAGATGAATACAATGACAAAGAATAATTCTATAAATAGTGATTATGAAGCTAAGAAATTATTGAATTTTAGTGTGAAATTTTCTTATTCTTTGCTTTATAATGGAGCTGAAGTTTATAGAGTAGAGGATAGTATAAATAGAATTTGTAAGTCTTTTGAAAACATAAAGGCTGTTAACACTTTTGCTTTAAGTAATATGGTAATTATTTCATTTGTATTTAATGGAACTACTTATACAAGTATGAGAAGATTAAATGATTCTGGAAAAAATTTGGAAAAAATAGCTTTGCTAAATGAGTTATCAAGAAATATAGTTTCTGGAAAAGTTGATATTGATGAAGCATTTAAAGAATTGAAAAATATAAAAAATAAAAGTTCATATAGTAATGTAGCTATTGTTTTGTTAGTTACTATATCTGCACCGTTTTTAGCTTTTATTTTTGGTGGAACTTTAAGCGATTTTATTCCAGCTTCTATGGCTATGCTTGTTGAAATGCTATTTTTGATTTATGTAGAAAAATTAAAGTTACCATCATTCTTGACAACTTTTTTATCTGCAAGTGCAGTAGCACTTTTTACAATGACTATGTCTAGGATTATTCATATTGAAAATGTATCAAGTATTTTGATTGCAGGAATTGTTCCACTGTTTCCAGGAATACAAATAACAAATTCAATGAGAGATATTTTATCAGGAGATATTTTGTCAGGAATAATTGGAATAATGTCTGCTATATTTACAGCAGTTTCTATTGCTGTTGGTGTAGTTCTAATTCTTAGACTTTTTGGATAGGTGATTTTATGGATTTATTTTTAAATATAATTTGTGCGGTTGTATCTAGTATTGCATTTTCAATATTTTTTATAGTACCAAAGAAAGCTATTATTTACTGTTCTATTACTGGAACTATCAGTTGGATTGTTTATTATTTTTGTAGTAAACATTTTGGAAATGCGGTTAGCAATTTGATTGCATCTATAGTTGTAGGGTTATTTGCAGAATACTTTTCTGTAAGGTTAAAAATGCCTTCTACAGTATTTTTATATGTTGGAATTGTAATGTTAGTTCCAGGGTATGGAATGTATCATACTATGGAATATTTTGCAAAAAATGAGTATTTATTAGCTTTAGATATTGGAATAAGCACAGTTGTGCATGCAGGTTCTATAGCAATTGGAGTTTTAGTTTCAGCGGTATTTTCCAAATCGATTAAGAGAGTAAAATTTGATAGAGTTAATAAAATTAACGAAATAACTGAAATAATAGGAGAGTTCTCAGAAAAACAATAAAGAAAGTTTAATTCGAATAGACTTTTTTATGAAAAATTTTTTTGTAAAAAGGTTGATTTTTTTAGTTAAATAATGTATAATACTTAATGTTGTTTTATGGGAGTAGATGAGTTCTGGTGTGCTCTCTGGTCTTCAAAACCAGCATGAGGAGTTTGTAGCTTCTTAGGTGGGTTCGATTCCCACATATTCCCGCCAGTTTTTTTAAAATACAATTTAGCACTTGACTATTCTTTTACGATGAAGTATAATTATGTTAAGCTGTTATTTGGTATAATTATGTTAAGATGTTATTTAATAAATGGAGGTGTGTTATGTCAAATTTAAAAAAATTGCAATCAAAACAATTAGACGAGTTTTTTGAAGCAATATTAATGTTAAAATCTAAAGATGATTGCTATGCTTTCTTTGAAGATGTATGTACTTTACGTGAATTAAATTCTATTTCACAAAGATTAGAAGTTGCTAAACTTTTAAAAATAAGAAAAACTTATAACGAAATAGAACTTGAAACTGGAGCATCAACTGCTACAATTAGTAGAGTAAATAGATCATTACAATTTGGTGCAGAAGGTTATGAATTAGTTCTTGATGCGTTAATTGCTAAAGATTTAAAAACTAAAAAATAATTGATTTTAAGTAAAATAGATACTATTTTAAAATAGTATCTATTTTTTTGTTATAGATTTTAAAATTTATTGAAATATTAAAGATACAATGCTATAATATAATTGTTAGTTTTAAATTTATAAGGGGGTATTGTCATTATGATTAATGAAAGAATTAGTAAATTGAGAAAGTTGATGGCTAAAAGAAATATAGACGCCTATATTGTACCTAGCTCAGATCCGCATCAATCAGAATATTTAGCGGATTATTACAAAACTAGAGAATTTATAACAGGTTTTACAGGTTCTGCAGGAACTGCTGTTATTACTACAAAGAAATCAGGTTTATGGACTGATGGTAGATATTTTATTCAAGCCGCTAAAGAATTAGCTGTTGGAGAAGTTGAACTTTATAAAATCGGTGTTCCTGATTCAATTTCTATTGAAGAATTCTTGTTAAAAGAGTTTCCAAGTAGAGGAGCAAAGATTGCTTTTGATGGTAATAATACTTCTGTTGCAGAATATGAAAATTTAATGAAAAAGTTACCTAATTTTGAGTTTATAACTGATGTTGATTATGTGGGAGATATTTGGAATGAAGAAGGTCGTCCTACAAAACCAGATAGTAAAGTTTATATTTTTGATGAAAAATATTCTGGAGAGTCAACTTCTAATAGAATAGCAAGACTTAGAGAAATGATGAAAGAAAAAGGAATAGATTATCATTTTATAGGCTCATTAGATGATATTGCTTATGTTTTAAATATTAGAGCTAATGATGTTCAATGTAATCCTGTAGTAATTTCATATTTATTAGTTTCTGAAAATGCTTGTAATTTATACATTGATAAATCTAAATTATCAGAAGAAGTTGCAAATTATTTAAAGGAAAATAATATTTCTATCAAAGCTTATGAAGTTATAGGAAGAGATATTTCTGATATTGAAGCTAAAAAGACTTTGTATTTAGAAACAAAAAAGACAAATGTAGCAGTTTATTCATCAATCGGAAGAGGAGTAAATGTTGTTACAGGCTTAAATCTTACTTCAATAATGAAATGTCATAAAAATGAAATTGAAATAAAAAATACTAAGAATGCATTCATTAAAGACGGAGTTGCACTAGTTAGATATTTAAATTGGTTGGAAACAGGTGTTTCAACAGGAACTATAACTGAAATGATTGCATCAGAAAAGTTATTTGAATTTAGAAAACAACAAGATTTGTTTATTGAAGACAGTTTTGAAGCAATTTCTGCTTATGGGGCAAATGCTTCAATGCCACATTACAAACCAAGTCATGAACATCCTGTAAAAGTTGAACCAAGAGGATTATATTTAATTGATAGTGGTGGACATTACTTAGATGGAACAACTGATATAACAAGAACAGTTGCACTTGGAGAATTAAAAGAAGAAGAAATTTATCATTATACATTAGTTTTAAAGGCACATATTGCTTTAATGGAAGCTAAGTTCTTAGAAGGAACTAATGGTGGATATTTAGATGCTTTCACAAGATATAATCTATGGAAGAATAGAATTAATTTCAATCATGGTACAGGACATGGAGTTGGTCATGTTTTAAATGTTCATGAAGGACCTCAAAGAATAGGTACTGCAGGAAATGAATATCCAATGGAAGTTGGAATGATAACTTCTGATGAACCAGGAATTTATATTAGTGGTAGTCATGGAATTAGAATTGAAAGCATTATGGTTTGTGTTAAAGATGAAATGACTGAATTTGGACAATTCTTAAAATTTGACAATTTAACAGTTGTGCCTATTGATACAAGACCTGTAGATAAATCATTAATGAGTGAAGAAGAAATTACTTGGTTAAATGATTATAATAAGATGTGCTATGAAAAATTATCTCCATATTTAAGTGGACATGATTTAGAATATTTAAGAGAACAATGCAAGGAAATTTAACGGAATTTGATATAAATTATGAATTAAAAAAACTACCTGATTTACCAGGGGTTTATATAATGTATGATAAGGATGATAACATTATCTATGTTGGGAAATCTGTCTCTTTAAAGAATAGAGTTAGGTCATATTTTACTACTAATCACAAATACAAAAAAGTTCAAGCTATGGTAGAACATATTCATAGATTTGAATATATAATTGTAAATAACGAAACGGAAAGCTTAGTTTTAGAAGCAAATTTGATTAAGAAAAATAGACCTAAGTATAATATAAATTTAAAGGATGATAAACAATATCCTTATATAAAAATTACAAATGAAAAATTTCCTAAAATTTTAAAAGTTAGAGATGTTAAGGAAGATAAGGCTCAATATTTTGGGCCTTTTCCTACAATTTCAGACTTAGAAAAATTGATGGAATTATCAATATTGATTTACAATATAAGAGATTGTAAGTTGAACTTTGATAAAGGAAAGTTTTTACAGAGACCTTGTATGAGCTATTATTTGGGAAGATGCTCAGCACCATGTACTCAAAATATAGATAGAGAAAATTATAATAATGATGTTAAAAGAGTTATTAAGTTTCTTTCAGGAGATACAACTGAGATAAAAGAAATTTTACTAAACAGAATGAAAAAAGCATCAGCAAAAGAAGAATATGAACTCGCAATGAAATATAGAGATTTTTTGAGTGAAATAGATTATTTATTTACTAAGCAGATTTTTAATATCAAGAAATTTAAGGAATATCATTTGATTTCTTATGCTTATGCTGAGAATATTTTGGTTGTTGCAATTTTTATTGTAAATGATGGACTTGTAGTTGATAGAAAACATTTCATTGTTGAAAATATTTTGGACTTGGAAGTTGAAGAGCTATTCTCAAATGTTATAAGACAATTTTACATAAGTCATCATAACAAGGTTAAAGAAGTATATATTGATTATTCGGACGAAAAATTTTTAAATGAAATTTCATTATTCTTAGCAAATATTTTTTCTGAAAAATCTATTTCTGTAAAAAATCCTAAAAAAGGTGTTAAATTTGATCAAATGAAAATTTTGCAAAAAAATGCAAATGAAATTTTAACTAAACAAATTTTTGACAGTAAAAATATAAATATAAAATATTTACAAGCTATTAATTATCTAAAAAATATTTTGGATATTGACAATCTAAACAGAATAGAATGTTATGATATTTCAAATATTTCAGGTGATTTTAATGTTGGGAGTATGGTAGTTTATAAAAATGGTTTTAAAAGCTCAAAAGATTATCGAAAGTTTAAGATAAAAACAGTTGTAGGGCAAGATGATTATTCAAGCCATAGAGAGATGCTCACAAGAAGATTTAATAGATTTTTAGATGAAAAAATAAATTCTGCTGGAAGCAGTTTTTCAGAAAAGCCGGACTTAATTTTAATGGATGGTGGAAAGGGACATGTTAATGTAGCAAAAGAAGTTCTTTTAGAAAAGAACTTGGATGTTCCTGTTATTGGACTTGTAAAAAATGACAAGCATAGAACTAAAGGAATAATTTTTGAAGACAATTATATCGAATTAGATATAAATACAAATATATATAGATTTTTATTTGACATACAAGAAGAAGTTCATAGATTTGCTATTAACTATCATAGAAGTTTACAGAATAAAAAATTACAAAATTCTGTTCTTGATGAGATAAAAGGTGTTGGAGAAATTAAAAAGATTAAACTATTATCTCATTTTGGAAGCATTTCTTCGATAAAAAAAGCAAGTGTTGAAGAACTTCTTATGGTTGATAAAATGGATAAGAAAACAGCAAAAAATATTTTTGAATTTTTTAATAATGAGGGATAATATGAAAAAAAGTGTTCTATTGAAAGACTTAGTTGAAAAACTTGGATTTGAGATTGTTTATAAAAGCGATGATTATGATAAAATAGAAATAGATATTAATGAAGTTAATAGACCTGGGCTTCAACTAAGTGGTTTTTTTGATACTTTTTCATATAAAAGAATTCAAATAATTGGACTTCCGGAGCATGAATATTATAACAAATATTTACCCTTTGATGAAAGAAGAAATATTTTTGATAAGTTCTTTTCATATCCGATTCCCGCTTTGATTTACAGTTATGGAATTAATATACCTTATGAAGTTTATTCTTTGGCAAAAAAACATAATAGAACAATTTTAAGAGTAGATTATGGAACTACAAAACTTATTTCCAAGTTGAATTTATTTTTAGAATATGCCTTAAGTGAAGAAATAAGAGTTCATGGTGGATTACTTGAAGTTTTTGGTATGGGAATTTTAATTCTTGGTAAAAGTAGTATAGGGAAAAGTGAAACTGCTCTTGAACTTATTGCTCGTGGACATAGATTGGTGGCAGATGATGCTGTAGATATAAGAAAAATAGATAATAAACTCTATGGGGAGTCACCTGAAAATATTCGACATTTTTTAGAGATTAGAGGGCTTGGAATATTGGATATTGAAAGGTTATATGGATCAGGGGCAATAAAAAGATCTACAGAGATTGATTTTGTTATTGAGCTTGAAAATTGGATAGATAACAAAGAATATGATAGATTAGGTCTTGATGATAAATACAAAAGTATCCTGGGTCTTGAACTTCCATATATTGTAATTCCTGTAAAACCGGGTAGAAATATAGCACTGATTGTTGAAGTTGCAGCAAGAAATATGCGTCAAAAAATGTATGGATATAATGCTGCAGAGGAATTAAATAAAAGAATAATGGAAGAAATAAAAAATAAATCAAATTAGGTGGTAAATATGTTATTTAGTAAATTAAATTGTATTGTAAGATATGACGAACCTTTAAAAAATCATACTACATTCAAAATTGGTGGAAATTGTATAGCTTTAATTGAACCAAGAGAAGTTTCCGATATAGTTGAAACTATAAAAATATGTAGAGAAAATAGTATTAAATTTTTTGTAATTGGAAATGGATCAAATTTACTTGTTCCAGATGAAGGCTATAATGGAGTTATAATAAAATTAAAGGGTGAATTTTCAACAATACAAGTTGAGGGCGAATATTTAATAGTAAATTCTGGTGCAAAATTATCAGAAGTTTATACTGTAGCTTATGAAAATTCTTTAACAGGATTTGAATTCGCTTCAGGAATTCCTGGAACAATAGGTGGAGCAATCTATATGAATGCAGGAGCCTATGGTGGTGAAATGAAAGATATAGTGGAATCCGTTCAAGTTTTGGACTTAGATAATTTTGAATTAAGAGAATTAAAAAATGAAGAGCTTGAATTTTCTTATAGAAAAAGCATAATTCAAAGGAAAAACTATATTGTAACTACTATTAAGTTGAAATTACAAAAAGGAAATAAAGAAGAAATAAATGCTGTCTATGAAGATTTAAGAGAAAGAAGAAATTCAAAACAACCTTTGAACTTCGGTTCTGCGGGAAGTACATTTAAAAGACCTGAAGGACATTTTGCTTCAAAATTAATCGAAGATGCTGGACTTAAAGGATATCATATAAATGATGCTTGGGTTTCCGAAAAACATTCAGGCTTTGTTGTTAATAAAGGAAATGCGAGTTATAAAGAGGTTATGGAGCTTATTGAATATGTTCAAAAAGTTGTTTTTGAAAAATTTGGAGTTAAGTTGGAAACAGAAGTAAGAATTTTAAAGGATTAGGTTATGGAAGCAGTTATAATTACAGGAATGAGTGGAGCAGGAAAAACATTGGCATTAAACCATTTTGAAGATATGGGTTATTATTGCATGGAAAATCTCCCTCCAAAATTTATTGTAGATTTTGTTGAATTAATAAATAATTCTACAAAGTCTATTGAAAAGTTGGCTATAGTTATTGACGTTAGAGCTAGGTTTTTTGAAGACTTATCAGAAACAATTCAAAATTTGAAAAAAATGGATTGTGAACTTAAAGTCTTATTTTTAGATGCAAGTAATAGAACTCTTATTAATAGATACAAGGAATTAAGACGTCCTCATCCTGTAAACCCGAATGGTGCACTTTCAGATTCCATAGAGCTAGAAAGGGAATTACTTAATGATATAAAAGATAAATCTGATATTATCATAGATACTACAAGACTTTCTGCTATAAGTTTTAAAAATAAATTGAATTCAATTTTTTTCAATGGTAATAAAAAAGATTTAGTTATAAATATAGAATCATTTGGATTTAAAAATGGAATTTTGGTTGAAGCTGATTTAGTTTTTGATGTTAGATTTTTACCTAATCCATATTATATTGAAGAACTAAAAGAACTTAACGGAAAAGATGATGAAATTCAAGATTATGTTATGGGTTTTGGTGACTCAAAGATATTTTTAAATAAGGTTGTTGATTTATTGGAGTTCTTAATACCTAAATATAAGGCTGAAGGAAAAAATATGCTTACTATTGGAGTTGGATGTACAGGTGGAAAGCATCGTTCTGTTTGTTTAGCTGAAAAAATTTATTCAGAACTTAAAAAAGAACATTCTAATGTTAATATTTCTCATAGGGATGAAAGACTATGGTAGATGATACTAGAATTGTAACCATAGGAGGAGGAACTGGAAGTTCTACTATTCTTAAAGGTTTAAAAAAATATTTTAAAGATATTACTGCAATTGTAACCGTCGCTGATGACGGTGGAAGTTCCGGAATGCTTAGAGATGATTTAGGAATTATTCCACCTGGAGATATTAGAGCTTGTTTGATTTCTTTAGCAAATACTGAAAAATCAATGGAAAGATTGATGAAATATAGATTTAAAGAGGGAAATCTTAAGGGACAAAGCTTTGGAAATTTATTTCTAGTTGCAATGGCAGATATTTATAAAGATTTTATGTTAGGTATCCAAGAAACTTCTAATATTTTAGCAATAACCGGTAAAGTTTTACCAGTTACTTTAGATAATATAAAATTATTTGCAGAGCTTGAAAATGGAGAAATAATTGAGGGAGAAAGTAATATAACAGCTTTAAACTTAGAAGATGAAAATAGTAGTAGAATAAATAGAGTTTTCATTTCTCCTAAATATGCTAAACCACTTAATGAAGTTGTTCATGAAATTTATAATTCTGATGTAATTTTAATAGGTCCTGGAAGTTTATATACTTCTGTAATTCCTAATTTGTTAATTTCTGAAATAAGTGAAGCATTAACAAATACTAAAGCAAAAATTTGCTTTATTTTAAATGTTGTTAATCAATCAACAGAAACCTTCGATTATAAGGTTACTGACCATTTAAACGCAATTTATAAGCATTGTGAAGGAATTAAAATTGACACAGTTATAGTAAATAATGAAATAATTCCTGAAGAAGTTGACTTAAAATATAAAAGAAAAAGTGCAAGTCAACTGTTACTAAGTGATGAAGAAAGAGAGTATTTAAAAAAATTAAAAATAAGGGTTTTAGAGGACAATTTAGTTAATAAATCTTCAGGCTATTCAAGACATAATGAAGATAAACTTGCAAGATTGATTTTAGAAAATTTTTAAATAATAGTTAAATTTAGAATATTTTAAATTTGTAAATTTTAGATTGGGTTTTCTCCCAATTTTAAACAAAAGTAATTATAAATTGATTATAGATGAGTTTGATAATTTTTTTGATTTGGGAGTACTTAACTTTTCCGTTAATTATTTTTTACCATCTGGTCGAGGTCGATTCTCAGACCTAAGATTATCATCAGAGGAAATGTTTTATACATATAAAAGTATTCTAGACAAATTGGCTAACAAATTAAAAAAAGATAATATATTGATATTTGAGAAAAATATGTATTATTTTATAAAAAAGATGATAACTAAAAAAATGCTTACATGTGTATGTCTTCCACTTGAGGAGCTGGAATTTCACAGTTTGCTTTGTCTAGCGATAGAAACGTTTATCCTTGTGCGGATTTTTGTGAAGATAAAAAATTTTCGTATGGAAGTGTTAAATAAGATTTTTGGGATAATATGTTAAATAATCAGACATGGAAAGAATTAAGGTATAATTATCAAAATAATATACTTGAATGGAAGTTATGTGAATTTAATAAAGAATGTTCAGCTTGTTGTTCTGCAAGAAGTTATTATAATAATTCAAAAATTAAATCTATAGATCCAGTATGTGAGTTTAACAAATTAATGATTGTTTTTTTGCGAGAAGAATTATCCAAAAAAGGAGATATTTACTTTTGGTGGAATAGTTTGAATACTACTTTAAGTTTGAGAGGAGATAAATTTGGAAAATATAATTAAAGTTAATAATCTTTCAAAGACTTATAGATATAATAATATATTTTTAAATGCTGTTAATGACATATCTTTTAATATAAAAAAAGGAGAGTGTGTTGGATACATAGGTAAAAATGGATCGGGGAAAACTACAACTTTAAGAATATTATCAGGTATAATACATCCTTCAGAAGGAAATGTTGTAGTTGATGGAAAAGTGCCGTATTTAGAGAGAGTTAATCATGTTAAAAATATAGGAATAATGTTTGGTAATAAGCCTCAACTTTGGCCGGAGCTTTCTCCTAATGAGGCTTTCCATATATTAAGGGATATATATGAAGTTGAAAAGAAGTTATTTAAACAAAATTTTGAAGAAATAGTTTTTATGTTAGGACTAGAAGAATTAGTAAATAAACCTTTAAGAAAAATGAGTTTAGGACAAAGAATAAAATGCGAAATAGCTTCAATATTTTTACATAATCCAAGTATAATTTTTTTAGATGAACCAACAATTGGACTTGATATAGAAACAAAAGAAAAAATAAAGAAGTTTATAAAATTTTTGAATTCAGAAAAAAATGTAACGGTATTATTTACATCTCATGATTTAAATGATATTTCAGACGTATGTAAAAGAATTATCATCATAGATTCTGGAAAAATAATAGAAGATAATACTACTGAGGGTATAGTTGAAAAATATGGTAAAAATAGAATTATAGAATTCAAAAATATACAGCATGAAACGAAATTAGAGATGATTTCAATAGTTAAAAAATTGGATTCATATTGTAAAATTATATACGAAGGTAAAAATGAATTACATATAACTATTAGAAACAGCAAAAATACTTCATTAGTTTTACATGATTTACTTTTTGACACAAATATAGAGATTAATTTTAGAGAATGTAGTTTTGAAGACTCTATTTATAAAATTTTTACTGGTAAGGAGAAATCAGAATGAATTTAAGAAAATACTTAGCTTTTGTAAAACTAATTTTTATTAGGCTATCTAAATACAAGTATGAAATTATATGGAATTTTTTAAGCTCTGTAATTTTGATAATTTTCTTGATATCATTTTGGAAAAGTGTGTATGTAAGTGGAGGTACAATAAATGGATATGATTTTAATGATATTTTAAAATATACATTATTGTCTCAAATTATATATGCATTGACTACTAATAGAATAGATAGAGTTATTTCTAAACAAATACAAGATGGAAGTATATTGAATTCATTAACAACACCAGTAAATTTATTTTTTAAGTTCTGGTTCATTAGAATTGGAGAGGTTGTGTGGGTTTTTTTAACTCAAATAATTTTATTCATTTTAACAATTTTTATATATTTTGATGTTAGTGTGAAAAAAGTTGAACATTTGGTTTTTTTTGTGATATTAATTTTTATATCTATATATTTGAATTTTGTTATAAATTATATAGTTGGACTTTTTTCGTGTTGGATAATTAGTGTTGAAGGAGTTACACATTTTAAAGACTTTTTATTTTCTATTTGTTCTGGATTACTTATTCCTTTAGAGTTCTTTGAAGATAAGTACAGGAATATAATTGAGTTTCTTCCTTTCAAATATATTATTTATATGCCTATAAATTCATTAAAAGTAAATTCAATTGAGAATTTTTATAGTATACTTTATGGAATTATTTGGTGTTTGGTGCTTTCCTATATACTATTTAAATTTCAAAATAGAGCTTTAGAAAAATTAAGTATCTTTGAGGGGTAGTTATGAAAACTTTTAAATTATTTATTTCAATTAGAAAATTAGAACTTAAATTAAGATTAAGTAATAAATTTGATTTTTTTATATTTATTTTATCAGATTTTTTTACACAACTACTTACTTTTATATTTATACATACTTTATTTGAAAATATACCTAATTTAAATGGGTGGAGTTACGAACAAATACTATTAATTTTTGGTTTATATCAATTTTCTTACGGATTATTTGGATTTTTATTTTGGCCACTTTATGACTTCTCATATATTTTGGTATCTGGGAATTTAGATGGTATTTTAGTTAAGCCGATAAATGAACTACTACAATTATATGGCAAAGGAATAGGTGATGTAGGAGGAGTTTTTCTAGGGTTAGTTATTATTATAAGATTCATAAATATTTCTCAAATAAGTATAATAAGACTTCTATTGATTATAATTCCAATGACATTTATGAATATATTAATATTTGTGTGTTTATTTACAATAGTAGCAAGTCTTTCATTTTGGTTTGAAAATATATCTAATTCATTAATTAGAATAATCCAATCATTGACAATATATTCAAAATATCCATTAAATATTTTTAATAAATTTATAAAAATTATTTTTACTTTTATTATTCCTTTTGGATTTATGGGATATTATCCTGTTGCTATTTTATATGGGAAAGAACAATTATATTATATTTGTATTGAGGTGCTAGTTTGTCTATTTTTAGTATTGTTTACTAAGTTTATTTGGAAAAAAGGAATAAAAAAATACAGTGGGGTGAACAGTTAGTGGATTTGTTAAAGTATATAGAAATTTTAAATGATTTTCAGGAATTACAAATTGCAAGAATAAGTTAGCCAATTGAAAAAACTTCAAAAGGTGTTTTATAGTTAAATAGTTTTTTTGGATAGTTATTTATCCAATCTTCAATAAATGCTACTCTTTCCTGAGTAGTATTTTTTATTCCTTTTGGTAAAAATCTTCTTATCAGTCTATTGTGGTTTTCATTACTTCCTCTTTCATAACTGCTATATGGATGTGCATGATATATTTTTTCATAGTCAAATACTTCATATAATCTTGAAAACTCTGAACCATTATCCGCTGTTATACTTTTTATTTCATAATCTTTTATTACTTCTTTTAAAGCCTTATTTACTGATTTAACTGTCTTATCTTCAATTAACCTTATTATTTCATATCTACTTTTCCTATCTGTTAATGTTAATAGGCATTGTCCTTTTTCCTTTCTTAATATTACTGTATCTATTTCATAATGTCCTACTTCTTCTCTATTATTTATCTCTTATGGTTTTTCTTCTATTGATTTGCCTAATATTCTTACTCTTTTTTCTTCATCTTTCCATTTTTCTATTAATTTTCATAAATCTATTGTTAAATGCTTATATTTTGTATTACAATTATTGTGCATCTCATTGAGGTTCCTTTCTTTAGTTTTTTGCTTAACTATTATTTTATCTCTTTGAGATGTTTTTTATTTGTTCATTTGTGGCTAATTTAATTTTACAATATACGTTGGGATCTACCCAATCTTTTTTTTGCATTTTTAAGTTATTATTTTTAATAACACAAGCCATAAAATAGATAAAAATAGTGGAAAGAAAGTTCATTTTATGGTAAAATTATATATTGAGTAATTATAAATTAATTATTTTAGGAGAGAGTATGAGAGATTTATATGAAATTTTAGGGGTTGAAAAAAATTGTAGTAAAGCAGAGTTAAAATCTGCATATAGAAAACTTGCAAAAAAATATCATCCGGATGTTAATCCTGATAATAAAGAAGCAGAAGAAAATTTCAAAGAGGTAAATTTCGCTTATGAAATTTTAAGTGATGATAATAGAAGACAAAAATATGATACTTATGGCGAAGCAAGCTTTAATGCTAATGCATCTGGAGGCGGAGGCTTTGCAGATATGGAAGATATTTTTGAAAGTATTTTCGGGAATTTTGGAGGATTTGGAGGTTTTGGTGGCTTTAGTTCGACTAGAAATTCCAATCGCCCAAGAAAGGGAGAAGATACTGAAGTTTATTTAGATTTAGATTTTTTTGAAGCTGTAAATGGTGTAGAAAAAGAAATTTTTGTAAATGTAAAAACTGTTTGTAATGTATGTTCAGGTACTGGTGCAAAACCAGGAACAAAGAAAGTTACTTGTAAAAAATGTAATGGACGTGGAAGTATTAGAGTTCAAAGACAAAGTTTCTTTGGAACAGTTGTTTCTGAAGAATTATGTAATGAATGTAATGGTACAGGAGAAATTGTAGAAGAAAAATGCGAAAAATGTAAAGGCAAAAAGTATGTTTTAGTCAGAAAGAAATTTACTGTTAAAGCTCCAAAGGGTGTAAATACAAATAACATAATGACTTTAAAAGGACAAGGTAATTGTGGAGAAAATGGTGGACCTAATGGAGATGTTTATGTTATTTTCAAAGTAAAATCTCATGAACTATTTGTAAGAAATGGTAATAATGTTTTTTATGAACTACCTATTTCATTTACAGAAGCAACTTTAGGGGCAGAAGTAGAAATTCCAACTTTAGAAGGAAAAGAAAATTATACTATTCCCGAGGGCACAGAGACTGGAACTGAATTTACTTTAAAAGGCAAAGGAATTTCTGATGTAAACGGCTATGGGAAAGGAAATTTAACCTTTAGAGTTAAAATTATTACTCCAAAGAATTTAACTGATAGACAAAAGGAACTTTTAAGAGAGTTTTCTAGTGAGAGAGAAGAACATTTGACAGAGCATAAGAAAAACTTTTTTGAAAAGGTAAAGGAGCTATTTGAATAATGGACTGGACTGAAATTGAGGTTGTAGTAAAAAATCAATTTGAAGACAATATAGTTGGAATACTTTATTTATTTGATATTGATGGAATAAATATAAAAGACTCAAGAGATTATGAGAAATTTGCAAAAGAAAAGCCTTATTGGGTAGTTTTAGATGAGGATGATTTTGAAAAAAGTGATTTTATTACTGTTAAGACTTATTTAAAAAATGACGATGAAATTGAAGAAAATTTGCAAATTTTACAAGAGAGAATTTCAGAATTTGAAAGAGAATACGACGAAAAAGTCATTTTAAAAATAGATTCTAAAATAAAAACTGAAGATTGGGCAAATGAGTGGAAAAAATATTATAAACCTACAAAAGTTGGGAAAAATTTTATTATAAAACCTACTTGGGAAGATTATAATTTAGCTGAAAATGAAATTATGATCGAATTAGATCCGGGTATGGCTTTTGGTACGGGAACTCATGAAACTACATCTTTATGTTTAGAAGCTATCGAAAAGATAGATTTAAAAGATAAAACTGTTTTTGATATAGGTTCAGGAAGTGGAATTTTATCTGTTGGAGCTTTGAAACTTGGAGCAAAAAAGGTTGAAGCTGTAGATATTGATATCTTAGGAGTTGAGGCAACTTTAGATAATGCTAAGCTAAATAAAGTTGAGGATAGAATCATTGTTCATCATGGAGATTTGTGTGAAAAATTAAATTCAAAAGCAGATGTAATTGTTGCTAATATTCTTGCACATATTTTAGTAAAATTATTGGATGATATAAGTAAATTTATAAAAGATGAAGGAATTTTTATTGGCTCCGGAATAATAGAAGAAAAATATTCCGATGTTGAAAACGCCTTGATAAAAAATAATTTTGAAATTTTGGAAGTAAACAAAAACAAAGATTGGGTTTGTGTAATTGCAAGGAGAAAGAATGCATAGATTTTTTACTGACGAGTCTATCTTAGATGGAAAAGTTAAAATATATGGAGATGACTATAATCATATAAAAAAAGTTCTTAGAATTGCAGAAGATGAAAAAATTGAGGTAGTAGTTTTAGGGGAGCTTTATATTGGGAATATAGAGATTTGTGATAAATATATTTCTGTTTATAATTTGGAAAAAATTTCAGAAAATACTGAATCAAAAATTAAAATTCATCTATTGCAATGTTTGGCAAAGGGTGAAAAAATGGATTTAATAGTTCAAAAAGCTGTTGAACTAGGAGTATACGATATTACTTTGGTTAATTCAAAAAGATGTATCGTAAAATTTGACGAAAAAAAAGAGAGTAAAAAAATTGAAAGATTACAAAAAATTTCTTATGAGGCATCAAAGCAATCAAAGAGATTAATTGTTCCGAAAATAAATGAATTAATACAAATTAAGGATATTATAAATTTTGTAGGAGATAATTACTTACTTGTAGCTTATGAAGAGGATAAAAATATTTCTTTAAGGGATGTAATTATGAAAATAAAAACAGAAAATTCTGGTAAGGATATATTTATTTTAATAGGTTCGGAGGGCGGTTTTGAAAGAGAAGAAGTTGAGTTTTTAATTAATAATGGAGCTTTCAGCATTGGCCTTGGAGCTAGAATATTGAGGACGGAGACTGCAGGCATAAATTTACTTTCAATTTTGCAATATGAATTTATGTAGGAGGTTTATGAATAAAGTTAGTTTTTTAACTCTGGGTTGCAAAGTTAATCAGTATGAAACTGAAGCTATGCAGGAGTTATTTAAGAAACGAGGGTATGAGATTTGTAATGAAAATGATATATGTGATGTCTATGTTATAAATACTTGTACAGTTACTAATTTGAGTGATAGGAAATCAAGACAATTTATTTCTAGAGCGAAAAAATTAAATAAAGATGCTATTTTAGCTGTTGTTGGTTGCTATTCGCAGGTTGCTCCTGATGAAATTTCTGCGATTGAGGATGTAGATGTAATAATCGGAACTAAAAATAGAGCTAGAATAGTTGAATTATGTGAAGAATCAAAGAAATCAAATTTAAAGTTTAATATTGTTTCAGAATTTACAAAGGATTGTGGTTTTGATGTATTGTCAATAGAAAATCAAGAAAGTAAAACAAGGGCATACATAAAAATTCAAGAGGGTTGTAATATGTTTTGTACATATTGTATAATCCCTTATGCAAGGGGACCTATCAAGTCAAGACCAATTGATGATATATATGAAGAAGCTGTAAAACTTGCGAATAATGGATATAAGGAAGTCATAATAACAGGGATTCATGTTGGTTCTTATGGACTTGATTTAGGAAATGATATTAGACTTATTGATGTTATAGAAAAATTATCTACAATAGAAAATCTTGACAGAATAAGACTTAGCTCCATAGAAGCGGGAATTATTTCTGAAGATTTCTTAATTAGATTAAAAAATTGTAAAAAAGTTTGTGAGCATTTTCATTTGTCTTTACAAAGCGGTTGCGATAAAATTTTAAAACTTATGAATAGAAGATATACAACTGATATGTATAGAAAAAAAGTTAGAATGATAAAAGAAATTTTTCCAAATGTTGCTCTTACAACTGATATTATTGTTGGATTTCCAGGAGAAAATGACGAGGATTTTCAAGAGACATTAAATTTTGTAAAAGAAATAGGATTTTCTAAAATTCATGTTTTTAAATATTCAAAGAGAAAGGGAACTCCTGCTTTTAATTTTAAGGAACAGGTTGATGGAAACGTAAAGAAATTTAGAAGTAATGAATTAATCCTATTAGCAAAGGATATGACGACAGAATTTTTGAAAAAAGAACTTTCAGAAAAACATGAAGTTTTATTTGAAGAAAATATTAATGGAAATAGACTTGTAGGTTATACAAGAAATTATATAAGATTTTCTGCTCCTTATAATGAAGATATGAAAAACAAAGTTGTTTATTGCAATGGTATTTCGGTTGAAGGAGAAGAAATATTTGGATTAGCAAGTAAAATAAAGATTTAAAAATTAGGAGGCTTATTTTGGAAAAGAAAAACTTTTATTTGACAACACCTATTTATTATCCAAATAGTAATTTACATTTAGGTCATACTTATACAACAATTGTTGCAGATGTGTTAAAGAAATATAAACAAGCTCAAGGTTTTGATGTATTTTTTACAACTGGAACTGATGAACATGGTCAAAAATTACAAGAATCCGCTATAAAAGCTGGTAAAGCTCCATTGGAATATATTGATCCCATTGTTGAAAGTGCAAAAGAACTTTGGAGAACTTTAGATATAGATTTTGATGCTTTTGTTAGAAGTACAGATAAAATTCACGAAAAAAATGTAAGTGAAATTTTTACAAAACTTTATGAAAAAGGAGAAATTTATAAGGGAAGTTATAAGGGAATGTATTGTGTTCCTTGTGAAGCCTTTTGGACTGAAAGCCAACTAGTTGAAGGAAATAAATGTCCTGACTGTGGTAGAGAAGTTTCTCCTAGTGAAGAAGAAACATACTTCTTTAGACTTTCTAAATATCAAGATAGACTTTTAAAATTATATGAAGAAAATCCTGATTTCATTCAACCGGAATCAAGAAAAAACGAGATGATAAGTTTCATTAATGAAGGTTTAACTGATTTATCCGTTACACGTTCAAGTTTTGATTGGGGTGTTAAAGTTCCCTTTGATGAAAAGCATGTTGTTTACGTTTGGATAGATGCCTTAAGTTGTTATTTAACTGGTATTGGTTATGGAATAGATGAAGAAAAGTTCAATAAATTTTGGCCTTGTGATGTTCATTTAATTGGCAAGGAAATCATGCGTTTCCATGCAATTATTTGGCCTGCAATTTTAATGGCATTAGATTTACCTCTTCCAAAGAAAATTTTTGGACATGGTTGGATTTTATTTGATGATGATAAGATGAGTAAAAGTAAAGGGAATATTGTTTATGCTGAACCGATTATAGAAAGATATGGAATGGACGCATTAAGATATTTTATGCTAAGAGAATTTACTTTTGGACAAGACGGTAATTTTACTTATACTAAAATGTTAAACAGAATTAATTCAGACCTTGTAAATGACTTAGGGAACTTAGTTTCAAGATCAGTGGCAATGTGTGAAAAGTATTTTGATGGTATTGTTCCTTCTCAAACAGAATTAACTGAACTAGATAATGATCTAATCGAAATTGCCACTACTACTAGAGATAGAGTTGCAGAGTTGATGGATAAACTTAATTTTTCAATGGCTCTTGAAGAAATATGGAAATTAGTTAGAAGAACTAATAAATATATTGATGAAACAACTCCTTGGGCTTTGATTAAAGAACAAAAAGAAGAAAGATTGAAAACTGTAATTTATAATTTACTTGAAAGTATAAGAATTATTTCAGGATTAATTAAACCTTTTATGAAAGAAACTTCATCTAAAATAAATGAACAAATAGGTTATTCAGATTATTCTTATGAAGACTTAACTAAATTTGGATTACTTGAAGTTGGTACTAAAGTTTGTAAAGGAAAGAATTTATTTGATAGGCTTGATGTTGACAAAGAATTAGAAATAATTATTCAAAAAAATTCTGAACTTATTGAGATGAGAAAGAAGAAAAATTCAGGAGTGGATGAAGTTAAAGAAGAGGTTAAAGAAAATGAACTAATAACAATAGATGATTTTACAAAAGTTGAACTTAAAGTAGGAAAAATCTTAGAATGCGAGCCTCATCCAAAAGCTGATAGACTTTTAGTTTCTAAAATTGATATTGGTGGAGAAGTTAGAACTATAGTTTCAGGAATAAGAAAATACTATTCTGAAAAAGACCTTATAGGTAAAAAAGTTATTGTTGTTACAAATTTAAAACCGGTTAATTTAAGAGGTGTGGAAAGTAATGGAATGATACTTGCTGCATCTGATGATGAGAATTTAAGTGTATTGACTGTTTTAAATGATGTTAAAGAAGGATCAAAGGTATCATAATGAAAATAGTAGATAGTCACTGTCATATTGATGATGAAAAATTTGATCAAGATAGAGAAATAGTGATTTCAAATTTTGAAGAAGATGGAATTGACTTTATAGTAGATCCTGCTTCTGATATATCATCAAGTGAAAAAATAATTGAAATTGTAAAAAAATATGATAGAGTATATGGAGCAGTAGGAATTCATCCTCATGAAGTCGAAGATGTAACTGATGAGGACTTAAAAAAAGTTTATGAAATGTCTTTTAGTGAAAAAATAGTTGCGATTGGAGAGATTGGACTAGATTACTATTATGACAATTCTCCAAGAGAAAAACAAAAAGAAATTTTTAGAAAACAACTTGAAATCGCTGAAAAGAGAAAACTACCGGTAATCATTCATACTAGAGATGCTATGGGAGATACTTATGATATTCTATCTGAATTTAAAGGTAAGGTAAAAGGCGTAATGCATTGTTACACAGGTTCAAGCGAGATGGCAAAAAGATTTATGGAGCTTGGTTACTATATTTCTATTTCAGGAACGGTAACTTTTAAAAATGCAGTTAATGTTAGAGAAATGGTAAAGACAATTCCACTAGACAATTTGATCGTGGAAACAGACAGTCCATATTTAACTCCTGAACCAAATCGTGGAAAGAGAAATGAACCGAAATTTGTAAGATTCACTGCTGAAAAAGTTGCGGAACTTAAAGAAATGGAATTGAATGATTTAATCTATAATACGAATAGTAATGTCAGAAATCTTTTTTCAATAGAGGATTAATATGAAAAAAATCAAAGAAATAATAGTAGTTGAAGGAAAAGACGATATTTCAAAAGTTAAGTCTGCCTTTGATTGTGATGTTATTGCAACAAATGGAACTCATTTTTCTAAAAATTTGCTAAAAAAATTAAAAGAGGCAAATGAAAAATGTGGAATAATAGTTTTTACCGATCCCGACTATGCAGGAGAAAAGATTAGAAAAAATATAAATAGAGTAATACCAAACTGTAAAAATGCATTTTTAAGTAGGAGTCTTGCACTTAAAGGAGATAATGTTGGAGTTGAAAATGCAAAAGTTGAAGATATTATCGAAGCTATTGAAAATGCAAAAGTAACGGTTTTGGAGAGAAAAGATGAAATAGACTTAACCCTTTTAACTACTTTAGGAATTAGTGGAACGGGGAATAGTAAAGAGCTTAGAGAAAAACTTTGTGATTATTTTAAAATTGGATATTGTAATTCAAAACAATTTGTAAAGAGATTAAATAGTTTTGGAATAACTGAAAGTGAATTAATTACAGCTGTTAAAAAATTTTTAGGAGAGGAAGTTTAAAATGGATTTATATAAATTATCGGTAATAAAAGAAATTTGTGATAAATTCGGATTTTCATTTTCTAAAAATTTTGGACAAAATTTTTTAACAGATAGAAATATCTTAGAAAAGATAGTTGAAGTTTCAGCTGTTGATAAAGATTATGGAGTAATCGAAATAGGTCCGGGTTTTGGAGTTCTTACAAAGTTTTTACTTGAAAAAGCTGGAAAAGTTGTTTCAATAGAGATTGATACAAGATTGAAAGAAGTTTTAGATTATACACTTAGTGAATATGATAATTTTGAATTTGTTCAATCCGACGCATTAAAAATAGATTTTAAAAAGCTTATTGAAGAAAAATTTACTCAAAAAAAAATAGTTGTGGTTGCGAATTTACCATATTATGTGACAACACCAATAATAACAAAACTTTTAGAGAGTGATTTAGATTTGGAATCCATAACTATAATGGTTCAAAAAGAAGTTGCTCAAAGACTTGTTGCAGATGAAAACAGTAAAGATAATTCAAGCATAAGTTTATTTGTAAAATATTATGCTGATGCTAATATAGCTTTCAATGTGTCAAGAAATGTATTCGTTCCTGCACCAAATGTAGATAGTGCTGTTGTAAATATGAAACTTAAAAAAGAAAAATTTGAGTATGAAAAAACGATGTTTAAACTTATAAAAAATGGCTTTGAAAATAGAAGAAAAACAGTTTTAAATTCATTTTGCAAGTCTGGTATAGAAAAAGAAAAAATTATTAAGGTTTTGGAAAAACTAGGTATAGATACCAGGACAAGGGCAGAAAAATTATCTCTAGAAGATTTTAAAAATATTGCTAGAGAATATGAAAATTTATAAATTGTTGAAAAACTAAGAAAAAATAAGTAATACTTTGTTTAAATAAAAAATCAAGGGGTATAAAATTACTGAATAAATATTACAAATATTTAAACTATCGAAAAAAATTTATTAGGGGGCAAAAAAATGGCAAAAGTAGTAGTATATTCAAGTGATTCTTGTACTTATTGTAAACAAGCAAAGGAATTCTTAAAGGCAAATAATATTGAATATGTTGAAAAAAATGTTTCAACAGATTTAGAAGCTAGAAAAGAATTAATGGCAAAAGGACATATGGGTGTTCCTGTAATCTGTGTTGATGATGTAGAAATGGTTGGTTTTAACAAAGCTGAATTATCAAAAGCATTAGGATTATAATATTAAAGTAATAAATTTAAGAGGTTCAGTAAAATTGCTGAACTTTTTTTGTGCTTATTTTTAAAAATATTAAAAATACTTATTTAATATATTACTAAATTATTTGAAAATAAATATATTTTCTAAAAAACTACTATTAAATTTTTGTAATTTTATAGTAGTTTTTTTGTTAAAAGATATTTAATATTTTGATTAATAATTCAATTTATGATATAATTATTTTGGTTTAGGAGGAAAAATGGAAAAATTAAAATTAAGACAATTTTTTGTTTTATTTTTTGCAGTTTTAATTTGTTGCATTATTTTTGGTTTCTTTCTAAAGAGTATAGAATTGACTAATAGTGTTGACTATAAAATTATGACTTTGGTTCAAAGTAATAATATTTTTAACAAAAATTATATACTCCTAAATTTTATTAAATTTATAACATCTTTGGGAGATGGAAAAACTTATTTTATTTTATTTGTTCCTTTTGGAGTATATTTTTATTATAACAATTTGAAGAAAGAGTTTTTACTTTTAATTGCTACATTACTATTAACGTATATGTTAAATGAGTTAATTAAACATATTGTTTTAAGAAAAAGACCTATTGAATTTTTTATTATAAATATGAGTGGTTTTAGTTATCCAAGTGGACATGCTATGAATTTTTCAGCTTTTTATTTAACTTTTAGATTTTTGTTACATGAAAAATTTAAGAGTAGAATTATAGATATAACTATTTATATTATGATTTTTTTAATAGCAATAAGTAGAGTTATTTTAGGAGTTCATTGGCCAACTGATGTTATTGTAGGACTTGTATTAGGATATTTTTGTTATAATTTGGCAAAATTGATATATCTTAATTTTTGGAGGGATTAATGTTATATCTTATTATCTTTACTGTTGTTGTATTTATTTTTACATCAATAGTTGGAAATAAATTAAAGAAACAGAATTTTTTAATAGATTTAAAGTTGAAGAATTTTTTTCAAAATAATAATTTAAGATTTTTAAAATCTTCAATGAAGCATATAACTTCAATGGGAGATGTTGTAACTTCACTTATTATTATTTTTCCTATCTTCTTTTATTCTGTTTCAGAAAAAAATTATGTGTTAGCAAGTGCGATTTTGAATTCATCGCTATTTAATATGATATTTTTAAATTCTTTTAAATTTTTATTTAGAAGAGAACGTCCAGTTTCACATTCTGATATAAAATACTGGGGATATAGCTTTCCGAGTGGACATTCTTGTATAGGATTGAGTTTTTATCCTACTGTAATGTATGTTTTGTTTAATGGTCATAGCTCATTTCCTTTTTGGATTACTGTAGGTATTTTGTTTGGACTTAGTATTGCAATAAGTAGAATTGTTGTTGGAGTTCATTGGTTTTCAGATGTTATTTTTGGTTCCTTAGTAGGAGTTGTATTTTTTAGTTGGACGATATATTTGTATAATATTGGATTTTATTATAAATTTTTGTTTTAATATTAGGAGGATTTATGGTTAAAGCAGTAGTTGGAGCAAATTGGGGAGACGAAGGAAAAGGAAAGATAACAGATATGTTAGCTGAAAATGCTGATATAATTGTTAGATTTCAAGGGGGTTCCAATGCAGGACATACTATCATAAATGAGTATGGAAGATTTGCATTACATTTACTACCTTCAGGTGTTTTTTATAAGCATACAACATCGGTAATCGGAAATGGTGTAGCTCTTAATATCCCTTATTTACTAAAAGAAATTGAATACTTAAAAGAAAAAAATGTTCCTGATATTAATATTTTAGTTTCAGATAGAGCACAACTTGTTATGCCTTATCATATAGATTTTGATGCATATGAAGAGGAAAGACTTGGAAAAAATTCTTTCGGCTCTACAAAATCTGGAATTGCACCTTGCTATTCAGATAAATACGCTAAAATAGGTTTTCAAGTAAATGAATTATTTGATGAAAATTTACTTGAAAAGGTTGAAAGGGTTGTTGAATATAAAAATGTAATTCTAGAAAATTTATATCATAAAGAAAGAATTAATGCTAAAGAATTATATGAACTTATGCTTAGCTGGAGAGATGCAATTAAACCTTATGTTTGTGATGTATCAAAATTCTTGAATGATGCTATAAAATCAGGAAAGAAAATATTACTTGAAGGACAACTTGGTTCTTTAAAAGATACAGATCATGGTATATATCCAATGGTAACTTCTTCATCAACCTTAGCAGGATATGGAGCAATTGGAGCTGGAATTCCACCTTATGCTATCAAAGACATTGTAACTGTAGTCAAGGCTTATTCTAGTGCAGTTGGTGCTGGTGCGTTTGTAAGTGAAATTTTCGGAGAAGAAGCTGAAGAACTAAGAAAACGCGGTGGAGATAAGGGAGAATATGGCGCTACAACAGGAAGACCTAGACGTGTTGGATATTTTGATGCAGTTGCTTCAAGATATGGGTGTAGGGTTCAAGGCAGTACTGAGGCTGTATTAACAGTTATTGATGCATTAGGATATTTAGAGGAAATTCCAATCTGTATTGGTTATGAAATTGATGGCGAAATTACTAGAGATTTTCCAACAACTGATAAGCTTGAAAAAGCAAAACCAGTTTGGAAAGTCTTAAAGGGATGGAATAGAGATATAAGGGGAATTAAAAATTACGAAGAATTACCAATTGAATGTAGAGAATATATAGAATTTATCGAAAAAGAATTGGAAGTTCCAGTTAAGATGATTTCTAATGGTCCAAAGAGAGAAGATATAATTTATAAAAATAGTAATATTTAATTTTATAAATTAGTTCTAATGGGTATTATATGAAGAAACGTAGAGGCATTTTACCTAATGCTAAAGAACATCTAGGTTTAGTTATTTTAATTATATTTGTAAGTTTATTTTTAGTAAAAAATATGTTTTTTAATAAAAATTTAAATAAAGATATAATGGTTTTAGAAAATCCAAAAACCTATGACTTAAACCTTTCATCTAAGGCATTAGTTATAAAAGATGAATACCTATATTATGTAGGAAAAAGCAATATTGAAGTAGATAATTCAAAAGTTGGAGTTGATAAAGAAATAGGTGAGGTTGATGTTTCAAAGGTTGATCAAAACTTTAAAGATTATTTAGCTGAAAAAGTTCAAGCATTGCAAGAACAAGAGGATAACAAAGAATCAAAAGTTGAAAATATTGACTTAGAGAATATCTTAAAATATGTTAGAGATAGAGATTTTTCAAAAACTTTTGATATACTTTCAAGTGATAAGAATAAAAATGCTTTTGGGAAAAAATATACTTCCGATAAATTATTTAGGTATTCTTTACTAAATGATACAATTAATTCTGGAAAGATTGTTTCAAAAAATTCTGGAGTTGTATTAAATAAAATTGATGGTCTAGAAAATGTTTATGATTTTTCTGTTATTGATTCTATAGATGAAAAGGACTTTAATTTTGATAATGCGAATAATATTTCAAATATTGATGGAATAAAAATTGTAGATAACTTGAAATATTATCTTTGTATCAGAGTTAAGTCTGATACTTTAGAAGATATAGATGTAAATAAAAGTATAAAAGTAAATGTTGGAAATTCTGTTGCTACTGGAATAATAAAGAAGGTAAAAAAAGGTTCTGAATATGATTTAATTGTTGCTCAGTTTTCATCTGCTTTTAATGAAATTGCAGATAAAAGATTCATTGACTTAAATGTAATAAAGACAGTTTCAAGTTCTTTTGAACTTCCATTAACTGCTCTTACTTCTAAAGATGGTGAAGATTATGTTTTAGTAGTTGATTCTTTTGATAATATAACAAGGGCAAAGGTCAAGGTTAAATTTATTGATAAGATAAATTCAAAAGTTTATATTGACTCAAAAAATAGTTCAGTTGGAATTTTTTCTAATATCTTAAAAGATGCCAGTAAAGTTAAAGAAGGTGCAATTTTAAAGTAATGAAAGAAAATATAAATAATATACTTGAAAAAATTTCTCTTGCTTGTAAAAAGTCAAATAGAGATAAAGAAGAAATATTTTTGTTACCAGTTTCAAAGACAGTTGATGTGGATAAAATTCAAGAAGCAATTGATTTAGGATTTTATACTTTTGGAGAAAACAAGGTTCAAGAAATACTAAAAAAGTACGAATACTTTGATGGAAAAGTTAAATTTCATATGATTGGACATCTCCAAACAAATAAGGTTAAACCCATTATAGATAAAGTTGAATTAATTCACTCTTTAGATAGAATTTCACTTTTAGATAAATTAGAATTGGAAGCTAAAAATAAAGGAATTACTGTAAATTGTTTAGTTGAAGTAAATATTGGGAAAGAAGATAGTAAATCAGGAATTTTCGAAGAAGATGTCCTAGATTTTATACAAGAAGTTTCAAAAAGAGATAATGTTTTAGTAAATGGACTTATGACAGTTGCACCTTATTGTGAGGATGCTGAAGATACTAGAATTTATTTCAAAAAGATGAAATCTTTGTTTGATGAAATTTCAAAACTTAAATTAAAAAATGTTGATATGAAGATTCTATCTATGGGAATGAGTAATGATTTTATGGTTGCCATAGAAGAAGGCTCAAATCTTATAAGGATTGGAACATCAATATTTGGTGCAAGAAATTATGGAGTACTTTCAAATTAATGAAAGTGTTAGGTAGATTGATTATAATTAGAAAATTTTAAATTTTCGTTTGTTATAAAATATATTAAAATATGAGGAGGAATATTATGGCAGGCTTTATGGACAAAATAAAGAAATTTGTTGGCAGTGATGACTTAGAAGATGAATATGATGATTATGAAGAAGAGGCAGTTGTTGAAAAACAACCTAAATCAGTTGGGGAAAGTTATGCTAGAAATAGTAGTAAACTATCATTAGAAAAGGAAAAATCTAATATCGTTACAATGCCTAACATCAGTAGATTTTTAATTTCTATAAGAGAACCAATAACTTTTGATGATGGAACTCAAGTTTTAGATGATGTTTTAAAGGGAAAAGTTGTTGTTTTAAATTTGGAAATGTTGGAAGTTGATAAGAAGAGACAAATTTTTGATTTTGTAAGTGGAGGTATTTATTCTCTATCAGGGAAAATACAAAAAGTTACTAAAGATATTTTTATCTTAGCTCCTAAGGGAATTGATATTGACGGAAAAGTTAAAGATCAAATTGAAAATAACGGATTTTATCAAATTTAATTAAATGAAATCATTTGATAAGATTAAGATTTTAGATAATATTAATAATATAGAAATTAAAAAGACCATCAATAAATTTTTAGATGGTCTTGTTTCTATGGAAAAAAACTATAAAGATGTATTTGTTTCTAACTTTTTTACTCCATTGGAATTTAAATATATAGAGAGAATTTTAAAAAATTTAGATTTAGATTATGATATTATCTTTGCTGGAGAAGATTATGAAAGAAAGTTTATAATCTTTTATAGGAATGAGTATGTACTAAATGATTATTTGGAAACTTTAAGATTTAAAGATATTTCGGGAATAGAACATAGAAATATCTTGGGAAGTATTCTTCATTTGGGAATAACTCGTGAGAAAGTAGGAGAAATATTAAAAGTTGATGAATATTGGTATGTTTATTGCTTAAAACCTATAGGAACATTTTTATTTTCTAATGGTTTAAAATTTTCAGGACAAGATTTAAAATTGGAAATTCTGAATGATAATTTTATACCTACTAATTTCAGAAAATACGAAGATGAAAAAATAATAGTCTCCAGTTTGAGATTAGACTGTTTTGTAAAAGAACTTTCAAGAACTTCAAGAGAGATTGCTCAAAAAGTTATTAAAAGTGGAAATGTAAATTTGAACTATGAGGAATGTAAAGATTTCGATAAAAAGATTAATGAAAATGATATAATTTCAATAAGAAAAGAAGGAAAATTTAAGGTTGACAGTTTTGACGGGTTAACAAAAAAGAACAAATTTATTGTCAATATTAAGAGGTATTCTATATGATATATGCAATTATAATTGTTGGATTAGCATTAGACCAACTTACAAAATATATTACAGTATCCAATTTAAAAGGTGCTGATTCAGTAGTTTTAATTAAAAATTGGCTAGAATTTACCTATGTAGAAAATACAGGGGTAGCTTTTGGCAGTTTTAGAGGATATAAATATTTCTTTATTTTTATTTCTTTGGTTGCATTTTTTGGAATTTTATTTTATATATATAAAAATAAAGATAAAATGTCTAAAATTGAACAAATATTATTTGCTTTAATTGCTTGTGGAGCATTAGGAAATTGTATTGATAGAATAAGGTATTCTTTTGTTGTAGATTTTATACATACAAGATTTGGTGGGCTATACGATTTTCCAGTTTTTAATTTTGCAGATATTTATATTTGTGTAGCTTGTTTCCTACTTATAGTTGTTTCATTTACTAAAAAGGAGAATTAAGATGATGTCTAATTATGTTGCTTGGAATGAATATTTAAAAGATGAATTTAAAAAAGATTATTTTGTTAAGATGAAAAATTTTTTAAATGAGGAATATAAAAATAAAACTATATTCCCTCCTAATGAATATGTTTTTACTATTTTTGATAAAATATCACCAAAAGACATTAAGGTAATTATCTTAGGGCAAGATCCATACCATGGAATTAATCAAGCAAATGGAATGAGTTTTTCGGTAAATAGAGGTGAAAAAATACCGCCTTCACTTAGAAATATATATCTTGAATTATATTCGGATTTAGGGATAACTCCCCCAAATCATGGAGATTTAACTGCTTGGGTTGAACAAGGTGTTTTTTTATTAAATGCTACACTTACTGTTGAAAAGTCAAAGCCAAATTCACATAAAGATATAGGTTGGCAACTTTTTACAGATAGAGTTATTGAAATAATTTCAAATTTTGATTATCCTAAAGTTTTTATTCTTTGGGGAAGTTTTGCTATTTCAAAGAGAAATTTGATAAAAAAAGATGAAAATAACTTTATAATTACAAGTACACATCCTTCTCCTTTTTCTGCTCATCGAGGATTCTTTGGCAGCAAGCCATTTTCTAAGGCTAATGAATTTTTGGTTAGCAAGGGAGTTAAACCGATAGATTGGAGAGTATAATTTTTGACAGAATTAAAATATATTAGTGATAAAAAAATTAGATGTGATGTTTTTTTATCTGAAAAAATTTCTAATTTATCAAGGACTTCAATTCAAAAATTGATAAAAGAGAAATTAGTTTTTGTTAATGGGAAAAATATAAAGCCTAATGTAATTTTAGAAATAGGAGATGAAATTACAGTTTCTATTCCCGATAAAAAAGAAATTACATTAGTTGCAGAAGATATAGCTTTAGATATTGTATATGAAGATGATTATATTATAATTATAAATAAACCTAGAAATATGGTTGTTCATCCGGCTGCAGGTAATGAAGAGCATACTTTGGTTAATGCTCTTTTAAATCATTGTAAATTATCAATGATTAATTCCGAAAGACCTGGGATTGTTCACAGACTTGATAAGGATACAACAGGTCTTATAGTCTGTGCAAAGGACGATGAAACACATTTAAAATTGGTTGAAATGTTTTCTAATAGAGAAATTAATAAAAAATATTTGGCAATCTGTAATGGAAGTTTTTCGAAAAAAAATGGATTTATAGATAAGCCTATTGGTAGAGATGAAAAAGATAGGAAGAAGATGAATGTAAAAAGTAAATCAGGAAAAGAAGCTCTTACAGAATATAATGTTTTAATTTCAAATTTAAAATATTCATTAGTAGATGTAACTCTTCATACTGGTCGAACTCATCAGATAAGAGTTCATTTTAGTAGTCTTAATCATCCTATAGTAGGAGATGAAACTTATGGGAATAAAAATGAAAAGATAAAAGCAAATGGACAGATGTTACATTCTTATTATCTTGAGTTTTTGCACCCAATCACAGAGGAAAATTTAAGTTTTACTGTTTTACCTGATGAATATTTTTTTAGTATTTTAAATAAAACAGGGTTGGAATTTAATGAGGAGTTATTATGCAAAGCGAAAGATTAATTTTTAGAAAATTCAATTTGGATGATATAGATGATGTTTTTGAGTTTGGAAATGATGATGAAACTTGTAAATTTGTTACTTGGAATAAGCATAAAAATATTCTAGAATCTGAAAAAGTAATTACAGATTATTTTATGAAAAATACTTATTGTTTTGCAATCGTTGAAAAAATTTCCAATAAATGTATTGGTTCTTTTGAATTTAAAGTGGATATAAAAAATAATTCCTTATCTTTAGGATATGTTTTAAATAAAACTTTTTGGAACAAAGGTTATATGACTGAGACTTTGAATTTTATGCTTGACTATGCTTTTAATACCTTAAAAGTTAATAGAGTTTATGGCGTTCATATTAAAGAAAATATTGCTTCAGGAAAAGTTATGGAAAAATGTGGACTTAAAGTCGAGGGTGAATTTGAAGATGAGGAATTTTTAAAAGGAAGATATATAACCTTAGTACATAGAGCAATTTTAAGAAAAAATTATTTAAAAGGAGAAAAGAGAATGAAACAATTAGAAATGCCTAAAAATGGTGAAAAAGTTTATATAATGAAAACAAATGTAGGAGAAATTTCTCTAAGATTATTTAATGAAGTTGCTCCTAAGGCTTGTGAAAATTTTATTACATTGGCTAAAAGAGGATATTATAATGGAGTTATTTTCCATAGGGTTATTAGAGATTTTATGATTCAAGGTGGAGATCCAACAGGTACTGGAATGGGTGGAGAAAGTATTTGGGGAGAATCCTTTGAAGATGAATTTGATGGTAATTTTAGAAATTATAGAGGTGCTTTGTCAATGGCAAATGCCGGACCAAATACTAATGGAAGTCAATTTTTTATAGTTCAAAATAGTAAAATTTCTGATGATTATGTAAATTATTTAAAAAATTCAGATAAAAAAGTTTATCCTGACGAAGTTGTTGAAACTTATGAAAAAAATGGTGGAGCTTTTTGGTTAGACTTTAAACATACTGTTTTTGGACAAGTGTTTAAAGGAATGGAAGTAGTTGATGAGATAGCAAATACTTACTGTTCAAATGATAAGCCGGTAGAAGATATTGTAATTTTATCAATTGAAGAAAAAGTTTTTGAGGGTTAATTATGCATCAATATAAAGGTAAATTAATTTTACATACAGGCAGTATGTTCTCTGGAAAGACTTCAAGTTTATGGAAGGACTTAAATAGATTTGAAATTGCAAAATATGAAACTGTAGTCTTTAAGCCAAAGTTTGATAATAGATATGCAGATAAAGAAATAGTTACTCATGATAATAATAAAATGAGAGCTATTCCGGTTGAAAATATTGATGATATTATAGAATATATGAAGACGAGTACTGCAAGTATTATAGGAATTGATGAAGTACAATTCATCAAGGGAGATATTAATAAGATTGTTGAAACTTTAAATTTATTTTTAGAAAATGAATTTACAGTCGTATTAGCTGGTCTTGATATGGACTTTAAAGCTGAACCTTTTGAGTTAGTAAAAGAGTTGATGCCACGAGCTGATTATTTATATAAACACCATGCAGTTTGTGCAAATTGTGGTGTTGATGCTTGGGTTAGTTATAGAAAAACACATGATGATGAAAGAATAAAGCTTGGAGCTGCAGAAAGTTATGAACCACTTTGTAGAAAATGTTACTATGAAAAAGAAAAAATCAGAAAGCAAATGGAAAATCAATTAAGTATGTTAGAAGATGAGTAAATTATACTTGCTTTATTCTTATAGATATGTTATAGTATGAAGGTAGTAATAATTTACTACATATTTCCTATAGTATTGGAGGATTAAAAGGATATGAAAGGAACTGTAAAATGGTTCAATGCAGCTAAAGGATTTGGATTTATTTCTACTGAAGATGGGGAAGATGTATTTGTACATTATTCAGCATTAGAAGAAACTGGTGAATTTAGAACTTTAGATGAAGGACAAGCTGTTGAATTCGAAATAGTTGAAGGCGCTAAAGGTCCTCAAGCTTCTGGTGTTGTTAAGTTATAAGATTGTTTTTTCTTAAATGGAAATTCAATTTAAACATACTTCAGTATGTTATGATATTAATATTAATCAAGAAGTAAAATCTCCTTTTTAGGAGATTTTTTAAATTTAACCAAAAGGAAATTTTATGAGTAAAAAATTAGATGAGATGAGTTTAGAGGAATTATGGGAAATTTTTCCTATATTTCTAGTTGAACATAATGATGAATGGGAAACTTGGTATGAGTATGAAAAATCAAATATTTTATCTTTAATTCCAAAAGAAAAAATTTACAGGATTTCGCATATAGGAAGTACATATATTCCTACAATATGGGCAAAAAATATTGTTGATATTCTTTTAGAGATTAGGAATAATGAAGATTTAAAATTTGTAAAAGAGATATTATTAAAAAATAATTGGCTTTGTATGAGTGAAGATGAAAAGAGAATCTCTATGAATAAAGGATATACTGAAAAAGGATTTGCAAAAAAAGTATTTCATTTGCATATAAGATTAGCTGGAGATAATGATGAGTTGTATTTTAGAGACTATTTATTTGAAAATTCTGAAATTGCAAAAGAGTATGAAAGATTAAAATTATCTCTGTGGAAAAAATTTGAACATAATCGAGATGCTTATACAGAATCAAAAGGAGAATTTATTAAAAAATATACTGAGATTGCAAAGAAAAAATATAGAAAAAGATATTAATTTATCAATTGATTTCTTTAAATTTTTAGTATATAATCTTTATATAAAATTAATGTTAAGGAGTCTTTATGGCAAAAATATTAAGATGTATTGATGAGCATAATTCTATGAGATTTTTCTTAGCTTTTACAGATGATATAGTAAAAGATTTTGAAAAATTACAAAAGAGTTCTATAAGTGCAAATATTGAAATGGGAAAAGTATTAACGATGAATGCTTTACTTTATTCCGATTTGAAAAATGATACTGATTCAATTGATTTAAAATTAAAAACTAATGGTGAATGTGGTCTTATAATTTCAAAATTATATAATAATTCTTATATAACAGGATATTTGGAAAATAAAAATATAAGTAAATATGATAAAATATATGAAAAAGGAAAATTTTCAAAAGATTTTATAGGGGATAAAGGAATACTTGTTTTGATAAAGGATTTAGGTCTTAAAGCTCCATATGTAGGACAAACAAGTATAATTTCTTCTGATATTAGTGAAAATTTTACTAATTATTTCAGTGCATCTAATCAAACTGTTACTTCTATTGATTTACAAGTAAAAAAAGTTGAAGACGATTATATTTCTTTTGGATTTATGATGGAACTTTTGCCGAACTATACTGAAAAAGATTCATCACAATTTACTATCTATTCAGATATGTTTAAAACTGAATTAGATAATTATTTAGCTTCAAAAACTGATGATATGAGTTTTTATGACTATATTGTTTCTATTTTGAAAATTTTTAATATTAGAATTATTGAAGAAAAAATTATTCATTACAGATGTAATTGTAGTGATGAAAAAATAGATAATATGTTGTTGGGTCTAGGCAAAAAAGAGCTCAATGATATAGTTGAAGAGGGGAAAGATATAGAAATTTCTTGTAATTTCTGCGATAAGAAATACAAGAAAAGTATTGAACATATAAAAAATTTATTAAAAAAACTTTAGGAATTATTTATGAAAAAAATTAATTTATTAGATAATAGGATTTATAGAAATTTAGTTATGCTTTCGCTTCCAATAATGACTACATCCTTTATTCAAATGTCTTATACATTGATGGATACTTTTTGGGTTGGAAAGTTAGGTACTGAAGCAATTGCTGGTGTCGGCATAGTCGCATTTATTATGTGGTTTGCAAATTCTTTAGTGTTAGTTTCCAAAACAGGAATTGAAATAGGAGTAGCTTATAGTATAGGTTCAAGGGATGATAAACAATTTAGAAAGTATATCGATACTTCAGTTGTGATAAATTTATTTATGTCCATAACCTTTGGAATATTATTATACATTTTTGGTATTGATATAATAAAATTTTTTAATATAAAAAGTGAAATGGTAAATTCTCTTGCTAATAGCTATTTAAAAATTGTATTATTAGGACTTCCATTTACTTTTTTAAATCCTCTATTTTCAGGAGTGTTTAATGGATCAGGAAATAGTAAAGTTCCTTTTATTGCAAATTCAGTTGGACTTATTATAAATATAGTTTTAGATCCAATACTGATTTATGGATACTTTGGACTACCGGAATTTGGTGTTAGTGGAGCAGCAATAGCTACAACTTTATCCCAAATTCTTGTTACATTCATTTTTATAATTTTCTCAATTTCAGATGGGAAAATTCTTAAAGGCTTCAATTTGGTTAAAAATTTTAACAATGCTACACTTAAGGAAGTTCTAAGACTTGGTATTCCAACTGCTTTTAAATCTTGTATATTTGCATTTATTTCTACTATTTTACTTAGAATAATAGCAAATTGGGGAGAAAATGCAGTTGCTGCAGAAAATGTCGCAGTTCAAATAGAAGCTATAAACTGGATGACTGTTGAGGGTTTTTCTATTGCTTTATGTGCTTTAATTGCTCAAAATTTCGGGGCAAAAAATTATGAAAACATACAATCCGGTTATAAAAAAGGACTTAGGATAATTTTAGGAATTGGAGTTTTCTGTTCATTCTTTCTGTTTTTTTCATCAGATTATATAATCAAATTATTTATAAGAGATGACTTAAATACAATTAGAATGGGTGTTAGTTATTTAAAAGTTTTAGCCTTTTCAGAGATATTTTTAGCACTTGAAATTGGAATTTCAGGAATGTTTAATGGGCTTAAAAATACAAAAACGCCTACAGTAATAAGCACCTTTTCAAATGCACTAAGAATTCCCCTTGCTTATTTAGTTTTATATCTAAAATTAGATATAGTTTATATATGGGCTGTAATTTCTTTTTGTACTTTTTTAAAGGGAATATTAAATTATATTTTCTTTAAACGATTCATCAAGAAAAACTTTGATTTTGAACTTTGATGTATTGAAAAGATTTTTTTATATTAAAGTTGATTTTAAATAAATTTAATACGTTGAACTATATAGTGCTACGTATTTTTTATATTAATTTAAAATGCAACGTGCATTTTTTTGTTTTTTTATGATATAATAAATAAAAATAAAATTGATTAAAGTAATATGTTTTAAATTTACAAGGGTGATTATATGCTTAGACTATCTAAATATTTTAGTTCGGTTAAATTGGATGATGATTTGTATGCGATTTTTAATAGATTATATTTTAAAATTTTGTATGTAAGAGAATTTGAACTTAAAAAAATATTAAATTATGACATCGATATGGAAATATTATCTTTAATGATAGATTATTATATATATTCTTCAGAAGAAATGGATAATTATATTTATGAAGAAATTATTAAGTCTTTTACAGAAGATAGTTCTATAAGAACTATATACATAATACCATCAGAGTTTTGTAATATGAATTGTAAATATTGTTTTATATATAATAATTCAAATAATAAAATAAAAACAATTATGGATATTAATATAGCTGAAAAAATAATATATAAAATTTCAAAATATATGAGATATATTAATAATGATAAAATTATGATTCAATTTTATGGAGGAGAACCAACTTTAAATTGGAATATTATAGAATATATTGTAAATAATTTAAAGAACTATAATATAGATTGGTCTATTATAACTAATGGAACAAATTTTAATAATAAAATGATTGATTATATCAAAAGAAATAATATATCGGTAGGTTTATCTTTAGACGGACCGAATTTTATTAATGATATAGATAGAATATATACTCAAAAAAGTATTAATTTTTCTAAAATTGTTGAAAATTTAGACAGATTGTTATGTAAAAATATTAATTTATCAATATCATTGACTTTAACTATGAATGTTATAAATAACAAAGAAAAAGTATTAAATTGGATTAAAACTTTAGGCGTAAAAGGTGTAAATTATAATTTATTACATTTTAGGAATGTAGAAACTGATTTTTTGAAAAAATATTATTCAGATTCTACTAATTTTATTATAGATAGTTATAATACAATAGGGGATAAAATCTATGAAGATAGAATTAATAGGAAAATTTTATCTTTTAATAATAGAATTTTTAAATATAGTGATTGTTCTGCAGGTGCCGGAAAACAAATAACTATTAATTCAAGTGGGGATATTGTATATTGTAATTGTGATTTTTTAAATAAAAATAAAATTATTGCAAATATAAAAGATGTGAATATAGAAGAAATAACAACTTTTAATTCTATAAAAGATGAATGGATAAATAAGTTACCTATATATAACAAAAAATGTATTGACTGTGATTCAATATTTATTTGTGGAGGTGGTTGTATTTCTCATCATAATAATTTTGGTATAGATGAAGGATTTTGCATTCATACACAAAAAATGTTGTATTGGTTATTGAAAGAAACATATAAAAAAATCTAAAAATATTTTATTATGAGGACTGTGTGTAATGTGGAGGTACTTTTATGAAAAAAATAGATTATTCAGATTTAAAAATTGATGAAAAAGAATCATATTTAGGTAATTGTTCATGTAATAATTGGTCTACTCATCCACCTATTTTTGGACGAATAGATGAAAGAAAAAGAATATTTAAAAACGAAGAAATGGAAAAAATAGATAAAATTAAGTAGTACTATAACATAGTGTATAGATATTTATAATAAAAAACACAGTCCTCAATAATAAAAAATAATAATTAGGAGGAAATTATGCTGAAATTATTATATAATAATATAAATTTTATGGATAAATTAAAGCTTGGAATATTAGTTTTATTTGGTGCTATATCTGAGCCTTTAATAGCTTATTCTTATATTTTACTCGGGGAAAAATTTTCTAATCCTTTAAAACTATACTCTTTTTGGAGTATATCTAAGATAATAATTATAATATTGATTTCCCTTATTATGGCTGGAATTAATTATTTATTTATGGATATATTATGTAATAATATTATTACTGATATTAGAAAAAAAGCTTTTTGTAAAATTTTAAATAAAAAATCTATAGAAATTTTAAAGAATGAAAGATCGGTTTATTATAATGATATTTTAAAAAAATTGGAAATTTGGAAATTTAGATACCTTAAAAGTGTCTTTGATGTTGTTGAAATTAGTTTACAATTAATATTTATTGCAATATTTATTTCTTTAATAGATTTTAGAATAACTCTTATTATGATAGTTTTTTTAATTCCACTCATAGTTAATAATATATTTTTTCCTAAGAAAATGGATATAGCATATGGAAAATATTTAGATAAAGATAATGAACAATTAGGAAGAATTAAAGAATATTTAGATGCAATTTTATTTATTAAAAATAATAGAGAAGAAAAAGAATATTCTAATAAAATTAATATTGTTTTTGATGAAACTAACTATGCTTGGAGAAAAGTTTCAATACTTGGTAATTTGAGTGCGTTTATTGCTAATAGTGGGGTTGTATTATCAAGAATAGCTGGCATTTTAGTAAGTTTAATATTTTATTTAAACGAATATATTTCTATAGGAACTTTTTTGGCTTTAGTACAATTGACAATGTTTGTTAATGAACCTATAATTAAATTAATTAATGCTGTTATTGGCATAAATTCAGTTAAAGATATTAATAATTATATAAAAGATTTATATGAATCTGAATTAGCTGAATGTACAGATTTTGATATAAATTTTGATAAATTTGAAATTAATAATTTAAATTTCAAGTATGATAAAGAAATAAGTGTTTTTAATCGTAATTTAAATATAAATTTTGAAAAAGGGAAAAAATATTTAATAGTAGGTAAAAGTGGATCAGGAAAAAGTACATTTGTAAAAATTCTTATGAAGTATTATACTGATTTTTTAGGAGAAATAAATATAGATGGAATATCTTTAAAAGAATTAGATGAAGAAATTTTAAATAAAAATATTTTTTATATTCCACAAGATATATTTGTTTTTAAAGATAGTATAAAGAATAATATAGATATAAAAAATAATTTTAATGATTCTGATATTATTAATACTTTAGAAAAATTAAATTTACAAGAAATTTTAATAGGTAATGGATTATATAATATTATTGGACAAGAAGTAAATTCTTTATCAGGTGGAGAGGCAGTACGTTTATATATAGCAAAAGCAATCTTATCAAATAAAAATATTATAATTGCTGATGAAATATTGGCAAATTTGGATAAGAATAATTCTATCAATGTTGAAAAATTATTATTATCTTTAAAAAATATTACTTTAATACATATTGCACATAATTATAATAAAGAATGTTATGAATTATATGATGAAGTTTTTAATTTGGAGGAATGATATATAATGAAAAATAAAAAATATCTATTTATAGATATAGATGATTATCATTATGAAAATAGAATATACCAAATTGATTCGGATTTATATGAACAATATATTACATTATTAAATGAATCTAAAAATTTTAAAATAGATGTTGATATTTTAAGGTTTTCGAAATTGTATGGTAAATTTGATTATAAAATATCTAATTTATTTAAAACGATAGATAAATTTGTTGTGTATATATTAAATTTAAAAAATTTAAAATTTTTAAATATACATATAAATTATAGAAACTTGTTATTTGCATTATTAATTGCTGAAAAAGTAAAAAATATAAATAAAAATATTTTTATTATATTTTCTGGTCAGTATATGAAAACTCTAGATTTTAGTGAAATAAAAATTGTGGATTATATAGATTTTGTATGTACTTCAAAATCATGTATACAAAGTTTTTGTAAATTAAATCGTAGTAAATTTTTAAAATTAAATAAAGTTGATACTTTAGAAAAAATAAAGTTTGAATATAAGGTTTTTGATAATATAAATTTATTAAGAGAAGTAGTTAATATAAAAGTAGGAGAGGGTTGTCTATTTAATTGTCATTACTGTACATTTAAAAATTTTTATTCTAGATATCATCAAATGAATTTTATAGAAATAATTGATATTATGAATAAATACAACTTGGTTTATGGAACAAATAGATTTATTTTTAACCATGAATTATTTATATGTGATAATTTTAAATTAAAGAATTTTTGCTATGAATTAATTAATAATAAATATATTTTTAAATGGTCTTGTAGTACAAGAATTGAATTTTTAAATTTTGAAAATATAAACTTATTAAAAAATAGTGGCTGTGATTGTCTTTTTATAGGATTAGAAAGTGGCTCGAAAGTAACTCAGAAAAAAATGAATAAAAATATAAAGATAGACAATATTTTATCTACTATTGAATTATTATCTAAAAGCAATATAAATGCAATTTTTTCATTTATATATAAATATCCAACTGAAACAAGAGAGGATCTTATAGAAACATTCAAACTTATGTTTAAGATAAAAACTATAGAAATTAAAAATAAAAAATCGATATTTATGTATGAATTGAGTAAAATAAATTTTTTTCCTAATACACTAATAACACATAAATATTATGATAGATTAAATTTTGATATATATAAAAATTACGATATATTATATTTCCCAAACGAAATAGTAAAGTTTATAGAAAATAACAAAAAAATATTTACAAATTATTTTAATCTATCTGAAAATATATCAGAATTATATGTTAGATTTGATGAATTTGTTTTATTTATTTTTAATGAATATATTTATATTTACTATAATAAAGTAAGAGAAATTTTTGAAAAATATAGTTATGATATTTTATTTTTATATGCTATTATTCTTGAAAATTACAGAGATGAGGTATATGAAATACTAGATAAAAATGACAATGTTAATATTGATAACGATAAAAATGAAAAATTTAATAAATTAGTTAATAAAATTTTATAATTAATTGAGATAAAAATTTAATGAATGTTTAATGGGCTTAAAAATACAAAAACGCCTACGATAATAAGTACCTTTTCAAATGCACTAAGAATTCCCCTTGCTTATTTAGTTTTATATCTAAAATTAGATATAGTTTATATATGGGCTGTAATTTCTTTTTGTACTTTTTTAAAGGGAATATTAAATTATATTTTCTTTAAGAAATTTATAAGGGAAAACTTTGATTTTAAGTTATAATGTATTGAAAAAAATTTAAAAATATGATATTATATTTTTGTTATATTTTATAAAATTTTTGATTGAAAGTAGTAAATATATTCAAATTTTTAGAGAGTTATTGTTTGGTGGAAAATAATATTTTGAAGTATTGAACTTGTTCATAAAATGCAAATGCCGTTGATTACGTTATAATCTTAGAGTGAGTTTAATACTAATTAGAGTGGTACCACGGAATTTATACTTTCGTCTCTTTATGAGGCGGAAGTTTTTTTATTACTTTATTACGAATGGAGGAATGTTATGAAAAATTATGATCCAAAAAATATCGAAAAAAAATGGCAAGATATTTGGGATGAAAAGAAACCTTTTAAATGTGAAATTAATGATAAAGAAAAATTCTATCCTTTAATAGAATTTCCATATCCATCAGGTCAAGGACTTCATGTAGGTCATCCAAGACCATATACTGCAATGGATGTTGTAAGTAGAAAAAGAAGACTTGAAGGACAAAATGTATTATTTACAATGGGTTGGGATGCTTTCGGTTTGCCAACTGAAAACTATGCGATGAAAAACAAAATTCATCCGGAAATTGTAACAAAAAATAATATTGCAAACTTTAAAAAACAATTAAAGCGTATTGGATTTTCTTTTGATTGGGATAGAGAAATAAATACAACAGATCCTGAGTACTATAAATGGACTCAATGGATTTTTATGAAGATGTTCGAAAAAGGGCTTGCTTATAAAATGGAAATGCCAATAAACTTCTGTACTTCTTGTAAAGTAGGTTTATCAAATGAAGAAGTAGTTGGCGGTTGTTGTGAAAGATGTGGTAGTGAAGTTATTCATAAAGTTAAAAATCAATGGATGTTAAAGATAACAGAATATGCAGATAGACTTATTGATGACCTTGATGAAGTTGGCTTTATTGACAGAGTTAAAACCCAACAAATTAATTGGATTGGTAGAAGTTATGGAATGGAAGTTAAATTCCAAATCAAAGATATTGATGATACTATTTTGGTATATACTACAAGACCTGATACAATTTTTGGTGCAACTTATATGGTTATATCCTGTGAGCATCCATTACTTAAAAAATATGAAGACAGAATAAAGAATAAAGAAGAAATAGAAAAATATATTTTAGAAGTTCAAAAGAAATCTGAATTTGAAAGAACTGAAATGAATAAAGATAAAACCGGGGTTAAAATTGATGGAATAACAGCAATTAATCCTTGTACTAAAAAAGAAATTCCTGTGTTTATTTCTGATTATGTTCTAATGACTTATGGTAGTGGAGCAATTATGGCAGTTCCTGCACATGATACTAGAGATTTTGATTTTGCTAAGAAATTTGGATTAGAAATAGTTGAAGTTGTTAGTGGTGGAGAAAATGTTCAAGAAAAAGCATATACGGATACTAATAATGGAATTATGGTTAATTCAGATTTTCTAAATGGACTTTCAGTTAAAGAAGCAAAAGAAAACATTTTTGAATATTTATCAAAACTTGGTATTGGAAATAAAAAGACAAACTTTAAACTTCGTGATTGGGTATTTTCAAGACAAAGATATTGGGGAGAACCGATTCCTTTGGTAAATTGTGAAAAATGTGGTTGGGTTGCAATTCCGGAAGAAGAACTACCTTTAAAACTTCCTGAACTTGAATCTTTTGAACCTACAGAAACAGGAGAATCTCCACTTTCAAAAATTGATGAATTCGTAAATTGTACTTGTCCTAAATGTGGAGGAAAGGCAAAGAGAGAAACTGATACAATGCCACAATGGGCTGGTTCTTCATGGTATTATTTAAGATATATGGATCCTAATAACAAAGAAAATCTTGTCGGAAAAGATGCTTTAAAATATTTCAATCAAGTTGACTGGTATAATGGTGGTATGGAACATACTACATTGCACTTGTTGTATTCAAGATTTTGGCATAAATTTCTTTATGATATAGGTGTAGTAAATACAAAAGAACCTTATTTAAAAAGAACATCACATGGAATGATTCTTGGAGAAAATGGAGAAAAAATGTCTAAGTCAAGAGGAAATGTTGTAAATCCTGATGAAATGATTGACAAATATGGGGCAGACGCATTGAGATGTTACGAAATGTTCTTAGGAGATTTTGAAAGAAGTGCGTCTTGGTCTGACGGTGGAATTAACGGTTGTAGAAAATTCTTAGATAGAGTTTGGAAATTACAAGAAATTACAAATTCATCCGAAGAAATGACAAAATCTTTGGAAAAATCAATCCATAAGACAATTAAAAAAGTATCAGAAGATTTTGAAAGTCTTAAATTTAATACTGCAATAGCAGCTCTTATGACTTTAATTAATGAATTTTATTCAGTGAAAGAAATTTCAAGAGAAGATTTAAGAATATTCTTGATTTTATTAAATCCAGTTTCTCCACATATTACTGAAGAAATATGGGAAGAAATGAATTTTGGTGGATATATCTTTGAACAAACTTGGCCAAAATATGATGAAGCTAAAACAATTGATTCTGAAGTTGAAATGCCTATTCAAATAAATGGAAAAGTAAGAACAACATTAATGATTCCAAAAGATGCAAAATTTGAAGATTTTAAAGAATCACTTTATGATAACGAAAATGTTAAAAAATTTATAGAAGGAAAAACTGTTGTAAAAGAAATTTTTGTTCCGGGAAAAATTTGTAATATAGTTGTTAAATAAAAATTTATAAATAATGGATATGATTTTAATTTATATTAATTAATAAATTTGTTTTCAAACTACAAAAAAGTAAGTTTAATAGGCTTACTTTTTTCGTATATTTTTTGATTTTATGGTAATATAAACAATACAATGTTGAAAATTCTTTAATTCTCAACGTTGTATTAATTATGTGTTATTTAAGCATAGCAGTTCAATTGTGATATAATTAATTTGCAAGATTAATGTGTTTATCACATCATTACAGATTAGTTTCTATCTTGTGGGGGCTTTTTTGTGGATATTATGATTATTATATATTTGATAATACTTAATATCCCTAATACAATACTAAATGAGCCAATTCCACTAAGTAATATACTTGATGAACATAATAATACTCCACAAAATATATTCAAAAATCCTGATAATAAGTATAATATATTATATTTTGATTTACTATAAGATTCGTATTCATCTTCTTCACTATTATCCATATCAATATCAATATTTATATCTTTAATAGATACAGTAGTTTTATTATATACTTTATTATAAATAGCTTTTTTAGGATTATTTACTATACCCATTCCTGATTTTCCATACAGTGGATTAAAAGAAGATTTTGCTTTTCTATTAATCATTCCAGTTGTTCTTGAGCTAGTCATCTTTTTAACACTTGGTGTTCTTACTCCAATCTTCATTTTTTCCTCCTAATTATCTATAAAAATAATATATAAAAGACAAATTTTCTTATAATTTTTGAGATTTCTATATTGTACAAATGGATAAGCACTTTATTTATGCCAATTGATTATACTGTAGTAAAATTATATCATATAAAATTATTCTAATCAAATAATTATTAAAAAAATTAAATTTACTTATAAAGATTGGATTATAAATAAAATTATAAATGAATTAATTGTTTAGATAAATTAAATATTTTAAAAATAATTTGAACTAAGAAAATATTATAAATTTGATATTTTGTTTGTTTGAGAAATTACTAAAAATATGGTAAAATAGTAAATATAATTAATAAGATGTGAGGTGTTTTATGAATAATAAAGTTGCATTGGTTATTGAAGGCGGAGCAATGAGAGGAGCTTTTTTAAAAGGAGTTTTAGATTGCTTTAAAGAAAATGAAATTAAATTTCCATATATTGTAGGAGTATCTGCAGGAGCTATTACAGGCTTTGAATTTTTTAGTGGAATAGAGTTTGATGTTAATAAATTGTTTCAAGAGTTTTTGAAAAATATGGAATTATTAAAGAATTCTTCTGAGCCTATTGATTTGAAATCAACAGTTAATAGTATTTTTAATTTTCCTGAATTTGATAAAAGTTTAGATGGAGATTTTGAAGCAGGGGTAACTTCTTTAATTGATGGCAGTTATAAATTCTTTTCAGCAAAAGATGCAAAAAACACTTCAGATATGGTTGATAAGATAATAGCTTCATCTTCTCTTCCAGATATGGCAAAATTTGTAGTGATTGATGGAATTCCTTATTTTGATGGAGGAATGTATAATAGCAATCCACTTGAAAGAGCAATTGAAAAAGGTTATGAAAAGTACGTAATTTTACTAACTAGAAATAGAGGTTATAGAAGAGAGGATTCTGATGTTAGTGATAGAGTAAAGTATGCTTATAAAGATTATCCTAAATTTATTGAATCAATGAAAAATGAAAAATATAAATATAACGAAACTATGGATTTAGTAGATAAACTAGAAGCAGAAGATAAAGCATTAGTTTTTGCACCTATTAATCCTTTAAAATTTAAGTCGTTTACAACTAATATGCAAGATGTTGTAGATTTATATAAGGAAGGATATATGATTGCAAGTCAAAGTATTGAAAATGTTAAAAAATTTGTTTAGGAGTTATAATGATATACGGTTTATCTGATTTGCATTTAGATTATACTGGAGATAAGTCAATGGAGGTTTTTGGATCCGCTTGGGAAAACTATGAAGAAAGAATGTTTAAAGCTTGGAAAGAAATTGTAAAAGATGACGATTATGTCATTGTGCCTGGTGATATTTCTTGGGCATTAAAAATTGATGAGGCCTACAATGATTTAAAGAGAATTGAAAGTCTTCCAGGAAAGAAAATTTTTTTAAAAGGCAATCATGATTTATGGTGGAGTAGTCTTAATAAAATAAAAGAATTAGATTTAAAAAATATGTTCTTTTTACAAAACAATAGTTTTGAAACTGAAAAATATGTATTTATTGGAACAAGAGGTTGGATTTCTCCAAAATCTTCTGAATTTTCCGAAGATACAGATAGAAAAATCTACAATAGAGAACTTATGCGATTAAAATTAAGTTATAATTCTGTTAAAAATAAAGAAAAGGAAATAATTTGTCTTTTTCATTATCCACCAGTAGAAAAAGATAGGACTTTAAATGACTTTGGATTATTTGTTAAGGAACATAATATAAAAATTGTATTATATGGACATCTACATGCATATTCTTTAAATAATGTTGTGGATGAAGTAGTCGACGGAATAGAATTCCATTGTATTTCCGCGGATTACTTAAAATTTATCCCAAGACTTATTAGGAGATAAAATGGAGAAAGAGTTAGAAGTTAAAATTTTAAATATAGATGTTGAAGAAGTTAAAGCAAAATTGGAAAATTTAGGGGCAAAATTTTTGAAAAGTGAAAATCAAGAAAATATAAGGTTTACATCTTCAAAATTTGATTATATTCCCAAGGGAAGTTTTTTGAGAATTCGAAAATTTTTAGATAAAAATGGAAAAGAAATTAATTCAGAGTTAACATATAAAGAGCATAAAGAAAATAAGTTGTTGAAGGAATTTAATGAATATAATGTTTCTTTAGAAAATAGTGAAGATATGCTAAAAATTTTAAATTTTTTAGGATATGATAAACTTGAAATAGAGAAAAAATTTAGAACATCATATAAATTAAAAAATGCTCATATTGACATTGATATATGGGATAAAGAAGTTTATCCTGATCCATATATGGAAATTGAAGTTTCGAATTATGGTGATTTGTGTGAAGTTTTAAATTTATTAGAAATAAGTGAAGGTGATGTTTGCCTTAAATCTTTGCCTGAGCTTAAAGAAGAATTAAAAAGTAGGAGTTAATATGAAAGAGTTATTAGGAATTTTGGTGAAAAAAAGAACATCAGTGCTTATAGTTTTACTTGCAATATTTATAGGAATGTTAGTAACATATTTGCTTAGTAGACTAAAAAATAGATTTGTTAAATTTATTCCTGCATTTGTTTTAATAATTGTTGGAACAATATTCTTAGCTGACGGTTGGACAAACATTTTAACTGCAAGAGGTATAAATTCATTATACTATGCTATGATTATAGGTACTAGTGGTGTTGTTTCACTATTCTATGCTTTAATACTAATGAATTTTAAGAGAAAGTAGGTGTGTATATGGGTAATATAGCCGCATTTTTTGACATTGACGGAACTATTGCAAGAGAATCACTTATGATTGAACATTTTAAAAGACTTATAAAGTATGAAATTTTGGATGAAAGTGTTTGGGTTGATGATGTAAAACAATTATATATGGAATATGTTAATAGATATGGGGCGTATGACGCCTATATTGAAGCACTTTCTGAAAAATATAGAAGTGATTTAAGAGGTTTTGATATAAGATATAATAAATTTATTGCAGAACAATCTATAAAAAAAGTATTTGAAAGAGTTTATGTTTTCTCAAGAAATCAATTAGAATTCCATAAAGCAAATGGACATTTAATATTTTTTATTTCAGGAAGTCCTGATTTTTTGGTTAAAGAAATGGCTGAAAAATATGATGTTACAGAATTTAGAGCAACAAAATATTTGTTTGATGAAAATGGTAAGTTTACTGGTGAAATTGTACCTATGTGGCATAGCGAGGGAAAAGATGAAGTATGTAATGAGATTATAGAAAAATATAATATAGATGTTGAGAAATCTTATGCCTATGGAGACACCACTGGGGATTTATCAATGCTTAGAAGATTTGGTAATGCTTATACAATAAATCCTTCAAATAAATTATTACAAAGAATAAAAAATGATGAAGAACTTTCAAAAAAAGTAAATATAATAGTAGAGAGAAAAGATGTTATTTATAAATTAAAGGCAGATGTAACAACTTTATAATTTTTAATATTAAGAACATAAAAAAAGTAGCCATTGGGCTACTTTTGTTTTTTTGTATAACTATGCTTTAGCAATCTTTTCTCCGAATGCTACACAATCATCTTCATCTTCTGGTGTAGGACAATCATATACGCAAAGTGGTTCAGCTACAATTTTAGCTCCAACTCCTTCGCATCTAACTTTCCAGTCTTTCATCCATTTTTGTCCTTCATTCCATTCGTAAGATCCGAATAAAGCAATTTTTCTTCCATTTAATTCTTCTTCAACTTCTTCGAACATCGGTTCAAAGCTTGATTCTTCAAGAACTTCATCTCCCATTGCTGGGCAACCAAATGCAACTAAGTCATAATCATTTAACATATCTGCGCCAAAATCGTCACAGAAGATTACTTCTACTTCAGAACCTGCATTTTCAATACCTTCGGCGATACAATCAGCCATTTTTTCAGTATTACCTGTACCTGACCAATATACAACTGCTACTTTCATTTAAAAGTCCTCCTTAAATTTTGAATAACAAAATAAAAATTTATTGTATTTATATAATATACAATATAAATTATAATTAAATTTAAAATATTGATTTTAAACTTAATAACAATTTCTACAAGATAATAATAACAATAATATAAAATTTTGTCAACTATTTACAAAATTTTTACATTTTATTTTATACAATGAATAGATTAGTTTACTATAAAACTTAGAAAAATATCTTTAAATTATTAAAAAAATAATCGGTAAAAAAATTTTTTTAATAAAAATGTTTTAAATCTTGACATAGGGGAATAATAGTAATATAATATTGTTAGCAGTCTAAGAGATTGAGTGCTAAAAAGAGGTGATAAAATGCTTGATGATAGAAAATTGAAGATTTTATATGCCATAATAGATAGTTATATCAGCACATCTGAGCCAATTGGTTCCCGAACGATTTCAAAACAATATGATATGGGAGTCAGTTCGGCAACGGTAAGAAATGAAATGAGTGACTTGGAAGAATTAGGATTTTTAAATAAAGCTTATTCATCTTCTGGCAGAATTCCATCAGATAAGGCTTATAGACATTATGTTAACTATTTGTTGTCTTCACATTTTGATGAGATTTCAAAAAATATGTATGGAATTGACATTTTATCAAAACATATTAATGAAAAAAATAAAATTTTTAAAGAATCCGCAAAGATAATTTCTGAGGTAACAGAATGTATCACAGCGACTATGATTACGGATTATATGGATTGCTCTGTTAAGAGTATTGATGTCATTAATATAAGCGGAAATTGTTATGTTTTGGTATTGGTTTTTGATAATGGAAAAGTTATAAATACAGTATTTGATTCGAAAACAGAACTTAGTGGAGATATATTACAAGATTTGATATTTTACTTGAAGAAGTATTTGATAAATGTTAAAGTATCAGATTTAAATGAAAGACTAGAGTATTTGAAACTTACCTTTGTTTCAAAAATCCCTTTTATAACAGAAATTTCTGATTTAATTGGTAAAGAGATTTCAAAGAATGAAAAATCCAGTATTGAACTAGAAGGAATTTCTAATATATTTAATTTCCCAGAATATCGAGATTTAAATAAAGCTAAAGAACTTATTCATTTCTTAGAAGATAAAAATGAGCTTGAAGATTTATTTTTAAGTTATAGTGGAGATAAAATATATGTAAGTATAGGAAGTGAAAATAACAAAGACTTTTTAAATGAAAATACAATAGTTGCAACATCCTATAATCTTGGGGACGGTAGCAAAGGAAAGATTGCTGTTATTGGACCTACTAGGATGGATTATGAAAAAATAATATCAGCTATGTTAAGTATAAATGATAGAATTAAAGATATTTTAAAATGATGGGAGGCGAAATAGTTGAAAGAAGATAAAAAGGAAATGGAAGAAGAGCTAAAAGAAGAAACTACTGAAGAAGTAGAAAAAAAAGACTTAGAACAAAACTCTTCTGATGAAGTTGAAGAAAAATTAAATTCAGAAATTGAGGAATTAAAAAATCAACTTTTAAGACTTCAAGCTGATTTTGTAAATTATAAAAACAGAACGGAAAGAGAAAAGTCAAATTCTATTATCTTAGCAAATGAAGGTTTAATATTAAAATTGTTGCCTGTTTTGGATAATTTTAATAGAGCTTTTACTCATGTAAATATAGAAGATGAGACGATTAAAGGTTTTGTTATGATTAAAGAACAGTTTGAGTCAATTTTGAAAACTGAAATGGTTGAGGAAATAGAAAGTGATGGTGCTGTTTTTGATCCAAATCTACATAATGCAGTTATGACTGAAAGTAAAGATGGAGTAGAAAGTGGCATTGTATTAGAAACTTTTGAAAAAGGATATAAAATTAAAGATAAAGTAATAAGACCAAGTATGGTTAAAGTTAGTGAATAATTAGGAGGAAAAAGATATGTCAAAAATTATAGGTATTGATTTAGGTACAACAAACTCAGCAGTTGCTGTTATGGAAGGTGGAGAACCAACAATTATTGCAAACGTAGAAGGAAATAGAACTACTCCTTCAGTTGTTGCTTTTACAAAAAATGGAGAAAGATTAGTAGGAGAAACTGCAAAAAGACAAGCAATAACAAATGCAGGAAGAACTATAACTTCTATTAAGAGAGAAATGGGTACAGACTACAAAGTAAAAATCGATGATAAAGAATATAGCCCAGAAGAAATTTCAGCAATGATTTTACAAAAAATTAAATCAGATGTTGAAAGTTATTTAGGAGAAACTGTCTCAGAAGCTGTAATAACAGTTCCTGCTTACTTTACAGATAGCCAAAGACAAGCTACAAAAGACGCTGGAAAGATTGCTGGCTTAGATGTTAAAAGAATTATTAATGAACCAACAGCAGCAGCTTTGGCTTATGGAATGGATAAAGATACTGAACAACATAAAATAATGGTATTCGACCTTGGTGGTGGTACATTCGACGTTTCTATTTTGGAAATTGGAGATGGAGTTTTTGAAGTTTTAGCTACAAGAGGTAACAATAGACTTGGTGGAGATGATTTCGACGAAGTTTTAATGAAATATATGATTTCAGAATTCAAAAAAGAAAATGGTATTGACTTAAGTAAAGATGTAACAGCAATGCAAAGATTAAAAGATGCTGCCGAAAAAGCTAAGAAAGAACTTTCAACAACAATGACTACTAATGTGAACTTACCATTCATTACAGCTGTTGATGGAGCTCCAGTTCATTTAAATATGGACATTAAGAGAGCAAAATTTGAAGAACTATCTTCAGACTTAGTTGATAAAACTTTAGTTCCAGTTAGAGAAGCATTAAATGATGCGGGACTTACTGCATCTGAAATTGATAAAGTTCTTTTGGTTGGTGGTTCAACAAGAATTCCGGCAGTACAAGAAGCAGTTAAAAAATTAATCGGAAAAGAACCACAAAAAGATATTAACCCTGATGAATGTGTTGCCATTGGTGCTGCAATTCAAGGTGGTGTTTTAACAGGAGAAGTTAAAGATTTGTTATTATTAGACGTAACTCCATTGTCATTAGGTATCGAAACAATGGGTGGTGTAATGACAAGATTAATCGAAAGAAATACAACTATTCCTGCAAAGAAGAGTCAAATATTCTCAACAGCTGCAGATGGACAAACAGCAGTAGATATTCATGTTTTACAAGGTGAAAGAGAATTTGCTCATGATAATACAACACTTGGAAGATTCCAATTAACAGGTATTCCAGCTGCTCCAAGAGGAGTTCCACAAATTGAAGTTACTTTTGATATTGATGCTAATGGTATTGTAAATGTTCATGCTAAAGACTTAGGATCAGGAAATGAACAAAAGATTACAATTACTGCTTCAACTAAATTGTCTGAAGATGAAATTAACAAGAAAGTTAGAGAAGCAGAACAATTTGCTCAAGAAGATAAAAAGAAAAAAGAAGTTGTAGAAACTAAAAATAATGCTGAATCTTTAATCTATCAAACTGAAAAAACTTTGAAAGATTTAGAAGGAAAAATTTCTGAAGAAGAAAAATCAAGCATTAATGCAAAATTAGAAGATTTAAAATCTGCATTAACAACTGACAATGTAGATGACATTAAAGCAAAGAACGATGCTTTAACTCAAGAATTCTATAAAATTTCAGAAAAATTATATCAAAATGCTAATCCTCAAGGACAAGGAGCAGAACAAAAGAAAGATGATGTAGTTGATGCTGACTATGAAGTAGTTGATGAAGACGAAAATAAATAGAATAAAAATGCTAAAAGGTAGTGTGTGATGCACTACCTTTTCTATTGAAAAAAAATGTATTTATTGATATAATAAGTTCGTTAAGTTTATTTAAAAAATAATATATTTAAGTGAGGGAATGATATGGAAATTAAGAATTTATGTATTAATACTATGAGAACATTAAGTGCCGATGCCATTCAAAAGGCAAAGTCAGGACATCCTGGACTTCCACTTGGAGCATCACCAATGGCATTTACTTTATTTAATGATTGTATGAAGATTTCTCCTAAAAATCCAAATTGGTTTGATAGAGATAGATTTATTTTATCAGCAGGACATGGTTCTATGCTTTTATATTCATTACTTCATTTATTTGATTATGGTGTTAGTATTGAAGATATAAAGAATTTTAGACAAATTGATAGTTTAACTCCAGGTCATCCTGAATATGGACATACTGCAGGAATAGATGCAACAACTGGTCCGCTTGGACAAGGTGTTTCAATGGCTGTTGGTATGGCACTTGCTGAAAGTCATTTGGCTTCAATTTTCAATACTGATGATTGTAAAATAGTAGATCACTATACTTATTCAATTGTTGGAGACGGTTGTCTTATGGAAGGCATCAGCAATGAAGCATCTTCACTTGCAGGTACATTAAAGCTTGGAAAACTTATAGTTTTATATGATAGTAATAATATTACTATTGAAGGGGATACTTCAACTGCTTTTAGTGAAAATGTAAGAGGTAGATATGAAGCTCTAGGTTGGGATACTTATTTTGTTGCAGATGGTAATAATATTAAAGAAATTAAAGAAGCAATAGAAAGAGCAAAGCTAACTGATAAACCTTCATTAATAGAAATAAAGACAAAAATTGGATATGGTTCAACTAAACAAGGAAGTGCTTCAGCACATGGAGAACCTTTAGGAGAAGATAATATTCCAACATTTAAGAAAAATATTGGTTGGGAATATGAAGAAAGTTTTTACGTTCCAGAAGAAGTTAAAAAATATATGAAAGAAGTTGTTGAAAGAAAAAATAATTTTGTTGATGAATGGGAAAAACAACTTGAAGAATATAAAGCTAAATATCCTGAAAAATATGATTTATTCCAAAAATTTATGAAAGAGGAAATTGACGAAGAAATCTTAAATGATTCATCAATTACTGAATTTGATAAAGACATGGCATCAAGAGAATCAAGTGGAATTGTATTAAACAGATTTTCTAGATTATTACCAAATCTTTTTGGAGGTTCAGCAGATTTAGGTCCTTCAAATAAATCAACAATGAAAGAATTTGACTACTATTCACCTGAAAATAGAAGTGGAAAGAATATTCATTTTGGAGTAAGAGAACATGCAATGGCTGCAATATGTAATGGTATTTCATTACATGGAGGACTTTTACCATATTGTGCAACATTCTTTGTTTTTAGCGACTATTTAAAACCTGCTGTAAGACTTTCTGCGCTTATGAATCAAGGCGTTATCTATGTTTTAACTCACGATAGCATTGGAGTTGGGGAAGATGGACCTACACATGAACCAATTGAACATTTGGCAATGTTTAGATCTACACCAAATGTTTCAATGTATAGACCTTGTGATGCAAAAGAAACAGCTTATGCCTGGATATCTGCATTAAAGAATAGAAAAACTCCAAGCTGTTTAGCACTTACAAGACAAAAATTGACTAATTTAGAAGAAACTTCAGCAGAATCTCTAAAAGGTGGATATGTCCTAAAAGACTTTGGGAAAGACTTTGAAATGATTATAATTGCATCAGGTTCAGAAGTTGGCTTGGCTTACAAAGTTTGTGAAAAACTTTTAGAAGAAAATATTTGCACAAGACTTGTATCAATGCCATGTATGGAAGAATTTGAAAAGCAAAGTAAAGAATATAAAGAAAGAGTATTACCTAATAACATCAGAAAGAGAGTTAGCATAGAAGCTCTATCAACATTTGGCTGGGGTAAATATGTTGGATTAGATGGAATTTCAATAGGTCTTGACACATTTGGAGCATCAGCACCTGCAAATCTATTATTTGAAAAATATGGATTTACAGTTGATGCAGTTTATGAAAAAATAAAAAAAGAATTATTCTAAATAATAAAAATTTGTAAAGAATAGCGAAGAAAAACTTCGCTATTTTTTTATGAAAATATTTTCATAAAATTGTTGAATATATACATATAATTTGTTATAATCATCTTGAGTTGTAAATTATTAAGATTACTAGGAGAATAACTATGAGATACTTATTTATTTATGGTTTAATGGTTTTAATTTTGACAAGATATGTATATATAGGACTTATGTTCTATAAGATTAGAAATAAAGAGTATGTTTCTGAAGCATATAATATTTTAATGAGGAATCCTAAAATGAAAAATCCTGAAAAGATTTTGAAATATTATGGATTATCTCATTTTGTTATTGCCGCTTTAGTAATTATACTCTTTTTTATTGTTGATTTGGTAGTTATAGCGTTATTTGTATGGGTTTTGGCTTTGTTAGAAGACATCTTTTTCATCATAATATCAAAGAAATCTGAAAAAATAAAACATATAATAAGTTTAGTTTCTATAGTAATAATATTACTTTTTGAAATAAAAAGTCTTGATTATTATGAAACTACAAAAAATATTTATAACATTTCATATACAATCGTGATTGAAAACGGAGTAAGTGATTTTAAAGAACTAAAAGAAAAATCTCATCTCGAAGAAATATTAAAGAGTGAAATAAAAAATATCTCTAAAATGAAAGATAAAAAAATTGAATTATACGATCAAAAAGGAAAATTATTAATAAAATCCGACTTATACGAAGCAGAAGTAAAAGATTCTTCTACAAACGAATATGAAAAGCAGGAAAATATAATAAAATACAAAGGAAAATATTATAAAATTTATGAACCTAAGAAATTTGATTAAAATATTAAAATTTGAAATTAAAATAAGATGATAAATAATAAATTAATATAAAGAGAGGTGTTTGTTATGAAAATAGTTTTAAAATTTAAAACAGATAATAATTTCATCCCTAAAGATTATCATCGTTTCTGTATTAAATTTTTTAAAACAGCAGTATCAAATTATTCTAATGGTGAATTTTTTGAAAAGTTTTTTGGGGATGATTATATCAAAAGTGATGAAAAAAAATATTCATGGGCAGTTAAATTTTTTAAACCCAAATTTTTTTCTAACAGAATTGAAGTTGGAGAAAATAATTTTGAGATTACTTTTAAAGCTCCAAAAAAAGATGTTGGAACTATCTTTTTCAATTCGTTTTTAGAATATAAAGAAAATGAATTTAAAATTTCTGAAAATAATTTTATAGTTTTAACAGATGCTAAAATTGTCAATGAAAAAAAGATTGTGGGAAATTGTGCAAGATTTAAATTTTGTTCTCCTCTTGTCATTCGCGAACATAATAGAGAAGATAACACAGACAGACATATAACTGTTGAAGATGAAGATTTCTTTGATAAATTTAAAGAAAATTTAAAAATCCATTTTCCAAGTCATTCCAACTCAATAGATGATATGGAGATTGACACTTCTGAAATGAAGAAAGCAGTTGTACTTTTTTATGGATTATATATTGATGCTAGTTTAGGAGTAATAGAAATTAAAGCTGATAATAGCTTATTAAATGAAATGCTGATATCGTCTGTCGGAAGTAAAAATGCATCCGGTTTTGGACTATTACAACTTATAGAATCTTGGAGATGATTTAATTATGAAAAATGTTGATTTCATTAGAGATATTAAAGAAAATTATTTGAAAATGGAAAGAGAATTGGTAACTCAGTTGAATTATAATGTAACTAATCACGATTTAACAGCTGGGACATATCGTGAAGAAATTTGGGCAGATTTTTTCAGAAGAATAGTACCTAAAAAATTTAATATTGCACGTTCTGTATTTATAATAGATTCAAATGAAAATATTTCAAAAGAAGTGGATATAGCAATATATGATGAACAATATACCCCTTATATATTTAACTACGGGTTGATAAAATTTATACCAATTGAAGCAGTAGCAGCGGTTGTTCAATGTAAAAGCACAAATTTGAAAAAAAATATTTTATTAAATTGGACAAACTCTATTAAGAATTTACAAACTTCAAATGATTCAATAGTTAGATTAGCTACTTATATTAATGTTGGTAGAGAAAGTAATGATGTGTCTACTCAGACAGCGACAAAACCTATTAAGATATTATGTCATATACCTACAGAAGAGACATGTAACGATGATTCTAATGGTAGAAAATATTTTGATATTGTTATTGAGGCATATCAAAATAGCAAATCAAGTAAAGAGCAAAATCAAAATAATACTGAATATAATGGTAATTTAAAAATAAATTTTAGTGATGAAAATTTATTCGATGTCCTAAAAAATTATAATCAGGCTGATAAAAAAGAATTAGCACATTTAAAAGAAGATAAGAAACTTAAATCAGAGACACTAATAAATAGAAAAATATCTGACTATGTTATACACAGAGGAAAAGAAGAAGAATATTCATTGCTTTCATTTATTTTTCAATTTAATCAAATGCTTATGATGATAAATAATCCTATGTTTTTTCCACATAAGGCTTATGTAGATATGTTTAATAAAAATACAAATAAAGGAGAATAATATGTCATTTATAGTTGGAATTTCTGTCGAAAAAATTCAAAAATATATTTATCAAACTTTAGATGATAATAGGTCAGAGATACAAAAAGATGAACACACTTTAAAAGAAGTTATAAAAGCATCAAATACGGTTTCCAGTACAATTTCTAGAGATATTGAAAAATTATTTGATAAAAACAAAAAAATATTATGGATTTCAGGAAAATATATTTTTGAAGTTGAGGATATAGAAGATAAAATAAAAGAAAAGTTGAAAAATTTATTTAAAGATATTTATTTGAAATATTCTGGAACACTTCTTATAAATTATGTATATTTAGAAAAATTAATTCTTAATAATAAGGAGATTATAGATAAAGTAAATTTTTATTTAAAATCTAATGATACAAAAAGAAGAATTATTGTAGAAAATAATAAGATTTTATTTTCTTTTCAAGAAGAAGTTAATATTTTAAATTGTGATATAAATTGTGATAAAAACTTTATTGATTATACTAGTGTATATATTAAAAATATGGATGAATTAATATCTGATGATAAAGAAGGAACTAATGGTAAAATAGCTATTGTAAAAGCTGATATAAATAATATGGGGGAAATTTTTTCTGGTATTACTGATTATGATAGGTATATGAAATTAAGTTTAATATTAGAAAATAAAATTACAGTAAATTATCCAGGAAAACTAATATCAAAAAATAAGAATCTAACTAATAAAATTTTTCCTCTGTATATTGCGGGAGATGATATATTTTTTGCTGTAAAAATAGAGTCAGTTTTGGATTCAATCTTGATTTTAAGAAATCTTATAGATGATATTAATGATGAAATTAATAAAAAAATTAATAGCTTGAGTAATGATAAAAGTAGTAAATTGAATAAACTTGTAATATCTGTTGGAGTAGAATTTACAAATAATCATCAACCAATAAGATATTATAGAGAAATAGTTGAAAGAGAATTGCATAATGCAAAAAAATTTACTAAAGAAAAAAATTCAAAAGAAATAAAAGCTATACTTGGAACATTTATTGCAGGAAATATGTTTTATAGTTATTTGGAAGAACAAAGAATAAGAGAAAAAGATTGTTTATCCAAATTTAAAACGGAAATTTTAGAATTAATACAATTGAAAAATGAAAATATCTATACAAATACATTCATTCATAATTTTTTATATGCTTTAGAAAATATTGATATTTCTAATAAAAATAATGAAGATAATATTAAAAAATTTATAAACACTTTTTTATATTTTCTGTGCCCTGATATAAGGAATGTGGAATCAAAAGTTATTCCTAAGGAATTATATTTAAAGAATTACTTTATGAAGATGTTTATGAAAAATAAACAGGAAAATGAAGATGAAAATCAAATAGTATATGATAAAAGTAATTTTAAAAATGTAATTTCAAAATTAAAATTGATTTTATTATTAACTGATGAAAAATACATCTCTAATATTAGTTTAAATAAGTTTAGGTATATAGTATTTGAAAAGAATGATGAAACAAGAGATTTTTTGAATTCTAATATGTTTATAAAGCCTCTAAAATATATTTGCAATTCTTCAGATTCTATAGAAAAATGTTTTATATTAAATACCAATGATAAAGGTTTTAATACATTTAAGAAAGTTCCATTTCATTTATCTATGCTTTTTAAGGCTAAGAATTTAATAGAAATTGGAAAAAAAGAAAAGGTTAAAACTTTATTTGCAAATTATGCTGAATTAATAGAAACAAAAGAAAAAGAGTATGCAAAAGATAATGATATACAAAAAGAAGAACATTTTATAAACTATAGATTAAAATTTAATAAAGATAAATTTAATAGAGAGTTTGATAATATTAATGGAACAGAGTGGTTAGATAGAATAATATTGTTTTATAAATATGACCAACAAAGAATATTATATAGGATAATTTCAGGACAAAATGAAAAACAAAGAAAAAACTGATAAATAAAAGTGAGGAAAATAATTATGAAAATTAAATATACTGTAACAACTAAATCTAATTGTTTAATTGGTAATCAAACAAGTGCATTTTCAATAGGAGGAGTAGATCAATGCACAACTCTTGACGAAAATGGAAAACCAATAATTCATGGCTCTGCGATGAAAGGAGCTTTGAGAAATATCTTTAGAAAAGAGTGTATAAATAATGATATCATAAAAGAATTTATTAAAGATTTTTTAATTAAAGAAAAAGATAAATATTCCAAATTATTAAAACAAATGGATGAAAAATCTTCAAAAAATATAGAATCTATAAAAAAGATAATTACTAAAATTTCAAATTTGTTAAATGATGTTAAAGCCGAATATATTTTTGGAATTGAAGGATTAAATGATACTCCTCGTCTGTTTTTTTCTGATTTAAGAGTTATTGATTTAGAAACAGAAGATTATTTTTTAATAGATACCAAAACATCTATTGAAGAGATTAATGGAGAACTTATATCTAATCCAAGAACATATAAAGTTGTAAAGCCCGGCATAAAATTTGAAGGAAATATTATTCTTAAAATAGATTCTGATGATGAAAAAATAAAAGATGAAATAAAGGCTCAATTAGAAAAATTTAATGAAGAATACTATAGAATAGGAAATTCTAAATCAAGAGGATATGGAATAATTGCAGTTGAGATAGAAAATGACTAAAGGAGCAAAAAATGTATATTTTTGAATTTAAACTAAAAAGAAAAGGTGAGATTACTTTATTACCGGATTCACAAAAACTATTTGGATTTTTAATGGGGAAATTAAAAGAGTCTTATTCAGATGAAAAAATAGGAGAGTTTGTAGAATCTGTAGAAAGAAAAGAAAGTATATGTATGATATCAAATCTATTTCCAACAGACTATAGACCTATGCCGAAATCTTATATTTTAGATATTTTAGATAAGTTAAATATTGGTATTAATGATAAAAAGTTGTATGAAAAAATTAAGAATATAGAGTTTATAAAAAGAGAAGATTTAAAAAAATTAATAAACTTAACCAAAAATACTACTACAAATATCAACAACATAAATTTAGATAATTATAATTATATAAAAAAGGAAGATACCTTTATTCAAAAATTTAAAATAGAAAGTCAAGTTAAAGAACTTTCAGGATTTCCTAATATTGCATATTCTATCCCAATTGTAAAATATAAAGATAATGTTGGAAATATTATATCAGATTATAGTTTTCTTATAAAACTTGAAAAAGGAAATATTTTGTTTGATTATTTGAATAACAGAGATAATTTATTAAATATAGATTGTCATTTAGGGCATAAGGCTAGTTATGGATATAATACTTATGTTATTAAAGATATAGAATTTAGTAAGCAAAAAAAAGATAAAAAGCAAAAAGATATCTTAAAATATCCTAAAAACGAAAAATTTTTAAATTTAGGAATGTTACTTCCTAATCTTGATAAAATTAATATTGAAAAATCATACTTCGAATTATTTACATCTCATCGAAAACCATTTGAATTATCAGATGGAGTTAATACATTTATTTCATTTTTAAATGCAGGAAGTGTATTGAGTCTTAAGGAAAAATCAGAATATACTTGTATGAGCAAGAGTATTCTTAATGAATATAATCTGATGTATGATAAAGCAATCGTATTCGGAAATTCTTATTTAGAAACATTGGAGGTATAATATGAAAAAAATAGATTTAAAACTTACCACTATATCAAAAGTAATATTATCACCTAGAGATTCTGGAGCTTTATATAAAGATATAGATTATTCCTTTCTAAACTATAATAATGGAAAAGAAATTTCAAAAGAAGTTAATATGATATATCCTTTTTATAGCTATACAAATAGAGCTTTATTAATGGAAAATAATATTGAAAATATTAAATATTATATTCCAGCCTCATCTTTAAAAGGAGCTATTTTAAGCTGTATAAAAGAAGATGATATAAAAAGAACACTTTTATTTAATGATATAAATATTAATCCAACAGATATATCATTAGAAAATTTATTTAAATATCAATATTTAGATTCTGAAACTGCTAAAATTAAATTTGAAAAATTTTTCGAAAATGTAGGAATTGAAACTTTACAAAATGGGAAATCTTATGATTTTTATATTAATGTAAACGAAGATATAGATTTTGATGATATTTTAAAAGACTTAAAATATAAAACAATAGAAAAATTAAATAATTATATGAGGAAGTTGGAAATAGTAATAAAAAAGATTACTGATAACAAAACTAATGTAAATTATGAATTTAATTTAGAAATATCAAAAGAATTAATGAATATTATAAATAATATAAATTCTGAATTAAACAATATAAATGATGATGAATACATTTTATTTTTAGGAGGCTTTAAAGGGAAAATAAATTCTCTTAATGGTGAAATAAATATTGATGATATTAAAAGTGGATTTTATTTGTGTGATATCGGAGGCAAAAAATATCTTCCATATGGACTTGTAAAACTAAAAATTGAAAATTGAAAATATTTATAAAAAATAGTAAAATTATTAAAAAAGGTGATTTGTCAACCTTCAGTATATAAAATTTACTGGAGGTTTTACAGATTAAAAAATGTTAAAATTTAAAACAATTCTGTTTCAATTAAAAAAATTAGTGGAAAATTTCAAAAAAATTTTATATATTGACAGAATTGACTTATTAATGGTAGTATTTTCAATATGTATAGAACTACCTGTTTAAATAGAAACATACTGTAATGTAAATCTTCTAAATCTGTTATAACATTTATTATTGCTCTTAGTTTAAATAGCAACATACTGTAATGTAAATTATCAAGCAAAGTGTTTGCAATGCTTTCTTGTGTGCAAGTTTAAATAGCAACATACTGTAATGTAAATTTGACTAATGCTTCTTTATCAAAAGCCTTTGTATCAGTTTAAATAGCAACATACTGTAATGTAAATATAGGCTCTATCATTGTATAACTACCAAGGTTTAGTAAGTTTAAATAGAAACATACTGGGCTTGAGATATAATAGGGATACAGAGGAAAAAGCTTGATAAATAGGAGCTTT